>JAWKTI010000005.1:0-300000 GCA_041399155.1 Zavarzinella sp. | reverse complement strand
ACCTATACCATTGTCAGCACTACGGGCGGGGTAACTGGTCAGTACAGTGCAGTCACTGATCCCAACTTATCCGGTCTACGGGCGGTGCTGCTTTACACCCCCACTGACGTGTTGCTGCAACTTCGGGGGGGCCAATTAGGCTCCCACTGCACCACATTTAACCAGACATCTGTTGCGGGTGCCTTCAATCGCCATCAGGTTTTTGGGCCAGATGCCACCAATGTGCTGCAGACCTTAGATTCACTGCAAGGTCCGGCACTATGCAACGCCTTGAATCAGATTGCGGGTGATGGTTACGGCAGCCTGTTTAATGCGGTGGTTGACCGTGAATCGATGTTTTTACGAATGGTGGCCACCCGACTGCGGACGCCGCTGGAAATCCTGCCCACACAGAACCTGATTCGTGGGCAGATGCCGGAAGAAGGTGAGTGCAACGCAGTGGCCTGCGAACCTGTATTGAAAGGTTGGTTTACACCGTACGGGATGTACGGCGATGTTCAGAATGATGGCAATGCAGCCGCTTACAACTACAACCTGACTGGCTTTGGTTTCGGGCTGGACTATCTGTTCGATCCCACTGCGATCGTGGGTCTGGCAGGGAGTGTGGAATATCTCGGACTGGATACCACTGGGGCCAACAGTCGCAATGCGATTAACAGCTACCATTTAGGGATTTATGGCCGAAAATCAGCCGGTGGCTCCTGGGTAAGTGGTATCGGTGCAGTCTCCTTCGATGAATACCGTGCCCACCGCAGCCTGCAATTTGGAGGGATTAATCGGATCGCAAATTCGAATTTTTCCGGGATGACTGCCAGCGGCTACGCAGAGGCAGGTACCACTGTGGATATGTTTTCCATCCCTTTCCAGCCCTATGCCGCGTTGCAGTATGTGCATGCACGTCGGAATGGTTTTCAGGAATCTGGTGCTGGGGCGCTGAACATCATTTCTGCTGCAGACGGTGCGGACTCACTGCGTAGTATTCTTGGGGTGCGGACGGTGTGCGATTATTCCCTCGGTGGCTACCACTTTCAACCGGAATTTCGCGTAGCATGGGTGCACGAATTTCTCAATGCAGGCTTTGGCTTTACAAGCATGCTGGTAGGACTTCCCGGTACCACATTCCCGATTCAAGGGGTAAACCAGCAACGCGATTTTGCCCAACTAGGCGTGGGAACAGCAGTGAAAATATCCGACTCGCTGAGCCTGAACTGGCACTATGACCTGTTCCTGGGCAGCAGAACCATTGCCCACTCTGGAATCGCCAACTTTCTCTTTACCTGGTAAGAAGCTGTACAATATCAATCAAACAACCCGACCAACCACAAGACTCATTTCTTCGGTGAGACCTCTTCCAAAAAACGGGAGGCAATCAATGACCACATGGATGCATCGTGCGATATACCTGGACTCCGTAAAGCGATTCGATGCTGTTCTCACTGGCAGTCTTCCAGTCAGTGAAATATATGAACGAATGAGTTTCGTATTTGATAACATCGAGTACTGCTTCGCCGAAGGACGGCTAATGGACCTGGAGATTTTTAATCGATTGGATGACCTTGCTGATCTGGTAAATCGTAATGTCATTCCCCCTTTAACGCTTGTCTCAGATATTGCTGAACGAATAAGCTCTCGTTATGGGTTTGATACAGATTCGATTACTCGATCAATGTGGATACGCAAGGCAGATTCCGGAGAGTACGTCATTTGGATCGATCAAACGAAGATCATCGCTGAATCAAATGAAAGGTTGTTTGGTCGCCAATAACCGTGCTGATTTTCAGATAAAAGCTGAAAATGGCAAAGAACAACTAAGTTTTTTCCCCCGGGGTGGGTTAGGGCGAGCCTTCGTTTTACCAGGTATTACCTTTTCTTGCAAATCTCCCCCCTCCTTCCACGGCTGCCAATTTCGTAGGCTGTTAGATTAGTTTGAATTGAACCTTTCCGATGGAGTTTTGGAAAATGAGCGAGATTAAATCAACCCAGATTACCTGGCACGAAGGCTCGGTGACACGCACCGAACGTGCGGGGTTGTTAAAGCAAACCGGCTGCACCTTGTGGTTCACCGGGCTGTCCGGTTCAGGCAAAAGTACCCTGGCAGTCGCTTTAGAGCAAGTCCTTATCCAGCAAGGACATGCGTCGTATGTGCTGGATGGCGATAACGTTCGTTTTGGCCTGAATGCCAGCCCCAAACTGCTGATGGAAACCCGTGGCTATGCCGAAGCCAGTGCCAAACGGTTCGGCTTGGCATTTTCCGCAGAAGACCGTGAAGAAAACATCCGCCGCATCGGGGAAGTTTCGAAATTGTTTGCCGATTCCGGCCTGATTACCATTGCCAGCTTCATCAGCCCGTACCGAAAAGACCGCGATGCCGCCCGCAAGGTACATGCGGAAAACAAAGCGGGTGAAATTCCCTTTGTGGAAATCTACGTGAACACGTCGATTGATGTGTGCGAAGGTCGTGACCCGAAAGGTTTGTACAAACAGGCCCGCGAAGCTGTGGCAGCGGGGAAGGGAATGGGCTTCACCGGTGTGGATGATCCCTATGAAGCCCCACTTAACCCAGAGCTTACAATCGATACAGGCGTTACATCCATTGAAGCCGCTATAGAGCAAATCTGGGGCTATTTAACGGCTAGGAAGATTTTACAATCTTAAGACAAAATGAGTAAATTCTAACGATTGTAGCGGTTGTAAGGCCATTTTTCTGCCTGCAAGCTTTTGCCAACCCGCAAAGTCATCCTATCTTCCATTCATTCGGGATTTTCGCCCATATCGCGCGATCCGTACAATTGGAGAAAATTCATACTTCTCTTTGAAAAATGTTCCATTTCGATTCAAGTGTTTCGTTGACTTGCTTCACTACCGGAAGTAAAGTTCCAAGACTTGCGTGCGTCAGCACAACTAAGTACATATGCCAAGCCAGTTTACGTAAGTTGAAGGACTCGACTGCGCTGGTGGCAGCTTTCATGACAACCCAATGCACTGCTTTTTCAAAAGCAGTGCGGAGACTAGGCACCTACAGATGTTCAGCTCGATTCACCACATGATTGCGGAAGGATTCAATCAACCACAGAAACTGGTTTGGGAAGGAAAGGAGATACGGATCTTTTTTCCATCGGGATACGAACCTCGTTATGCATATCCATTGATCGTGATGTTGCATGCGAACGGTAGTAATGATGAGCAAATTTTAAGATATGCTCCCAAGATCAGCAATCGGAACCACATTTTCATCTCCCTGCGTGGGCCGGAAAGCACCGAGCAGCTTGATGAAAACGGTCAGTTGCAATACGGTTGGGGGGATATTCGCAGCAACCTGCCCGCAATGGAGCAATACCTGTTCCATGCCATCCAGCACGCCCGACGCAGTTTTAATATCCACACGCAGCGTATTTTTCTGGCTGGGATTGCGGAAGGTGCCGATCTGGCCTACCATGTCGCACTGAACCATCCGGAAAAACTGGCAGGCCTGGTGGCGATTAATGGCAGCCTGCCCCGTGAGTACGTGGGGCCTCCCTTTCAGAACAATATTGAAAATCTGCGGATTCTGATCTCCCACGGTGCTGCGAATGAAGTAATCCCACTGGAAACCGCCCGCCGTGACTTTCTTTCCTTGTACAGTGCCGGTGTGGATGTGACGCTCAATACCTATCCTGCCACCCACCAGATCCACCCCAATATGCTGCGGGATATCAATCGCTGGATTATTCGCGGAATTGATCGCGACATGAATTATGAGTGCGATTCCAGGACCCACCTGGATAACTAAGCAGATGGGGTTGAGGTTCAGTTGTGAGTTTTTAGGACGCCCAATACAGTGTTGATCCAATGTTAGCCGTTCGAGGATCCGAATGGGCTCAATTCTTCTTCCTCCCACTCGCAATAAAAGAGCTAAATCGGTTATCCAGAATCGTAAGACGGAAATCGATTTACTATGTAGATAATTGCTTGGGCATCTCTCGAAGGAGAGCGATCGCCCCTGCCGAGAGATTCAGCAGTCAACAAAAGCTCGAACGACAAAGCTCAAGCTGCAGCCGTTAAGCGTGCTGGTGTACAAGCAATGGAAACACTTCAAACCGCTACAGACTGAGAAGATCGTGAAGCAAAGTCGAATTCAGACGCTCAAATCGTCTCGTCATCTGCAAATGGCAGATTCACCCAAGTAGTTGCCAATGACGAAAATGCAGTGTCATTTGCTCTTGCAGCAAGGTGAGTGATAGCTTGACGAGCGTTAGCAAGAGTCCACCCAGGTGAGTTCAGACACATCCATGCCCCCTCTAAGTCGTTAGCAGTGAGCAATTGCTCAAAGAGCTCGCTTTGAGATGTTGTGCGGAACCATTCCGGCGAGTTAGGGTTTTGTGCGACGAATTCTCTCAAAGTGTAATCTGGTTCCAAATTCTGGAAGCCAGAGTGGATTTCATGCACACAGCAATGTTGTAATTCAGCAGTGCTGGAAGCTACAGAGTTGGTAGGAAAATCGCCAGTGTAATCAGTCTGGTTGTCACAATCAAAGAACGATAGGGGTAGCTTGCCAACAAATTCGGCGTGTGATCGAAACCCCTTCTCATCACCTGCCCGCATCAACAATTCTTCGGCTTCATCAATATCGCTTATACCACATGCATACGCACAGTCACGGATCTCCTCGCTCATGCCTTCGGCAACCATGATAGAATGGCACAGTTGAAGGTAAATTACCTGCGTAAGCGTCCGCCCACGCTCAAAGGCCATATTTCGGCTACCATAAACAGTGGTTCCGTAGAACTCTACAAAGGTAGGCTGCCGATCAGAAAACCAGTGCTTCCACAAACCCACAATGGTTCGCGCGCCTGTAGCCCAAATCGGAACTAACACAGGCGGAAACGGATTCAGTAAAGATCTTTCAACATCAGGCAACTGAATCTGCCCTCGCATGATCTGTTCCATCAGCTTTTCTTGGCCAAGGTAGCAGACAATACCACCGTAAGTATCTAGTCGTGTTGACTCCATTTGATTTCTTTTCTCATCGCTGTCATTTGTTCAACCATGGGGCTTCGATATCAAGAATCCAGCGTCCAGGGATTGGATCGGTGGTAGGATGCAGACCATGATCCTGCAAGAACTGATGGATTCCTGTACGGGTGGCGTTGTGATATTGCGGGGGCACAAAAAACAGGTGCCTCTCATCGACTACAATATCGGCGAAATCAGCTTTATTCCAGTTCAAGTGGTGGATTGGAAACAACTTGCCAGCGTGCTTCGGGTCTATCCAGTTATAGCCAGAAATCTGGCCAACAATCAGCCAAGAAAACAATTTGCGAAGATTTCAGTAGCGAAAATTTGTTGAGCTAATTCCACCCATACGCTTGCTACACGCCCACCAGTTCGCCGACCTCTTCGTGTGCAAATGAGTGCAATCGCACGTGACCATCTTTCACCGTGAGATAGTGGCACGGTTTTTCTGTCCAGCAGCCACTGTTGTAATAGCGGACAGGGCCAGTTTCCACACACACTGGGTGGTGGGTGTGCCCACAGCAGACAGCCTGACAGTTCAGCTTCTCAGCCAGTTCAATTGATTTGTTCTGAATTTTTTCCGTACACCGCAAGAAGATCTTACTTCGTTTTTTTGCGGTACGGGCAATGTGGTGGCTGGAATCGATTTTTTGCAGAAAGCGATACACAGCATCCGCAAATGCCGTCAGAAACGGATGTCGGTCGATGAATTCATCAAAACGATGTCCGTGATGGAACAGAATACGCTGGTCGCCACTCTGAATGATTTTCTGGTCGCACACATCCACCCCTAACAGGTGGGAGCACATCTCCGCAGAGCCGTCATGGTTCCCACTGATCCAGGTGATGTCAATCCAATCCGACATTTTGCGGATCAGCGACAGTACTTTCCAGTGGTTTTTTTTGAGCCGGCGAAAATCGATCGAATCGAAAACATCCCCATTCAGGATGATACTCGAGGTAAGGATTTCACCGTTTCGGACTTGTTCGAGCAATCGGATTAGTTCTTTGGCCTGACAATTATCGCTGCCTAGATGGAGATCAGACAGGATGAGTACATCGTACATTCGGTATTCCCGTGTTCTTCACGCGGGTAGTCTACCATTCTGATGTCTGAACAGGTGTGAAAGTATGATGAAATAGCCTGAATCAGACGAACTTCAACAAAACTACACAATTGTGGGTTTCGCAAGATGACAGCATTTTTTTTCGTATAGTAACGCTACTCTCTCCTTTCTGCAAAACTGGCAACCAGGGCTCCAACCAAATGAGGTAGTTTTGTTAAGCAACTACAAAATCGTAGGGTTTGACGAAATGATGATGGCTGGTGGTGAAATCCGGCCACATTACCGCCAACTGATGAAGTGCCTGAACGACATGCCCCCTGATGAATTGGCGATGCGGGAACGCCTTGCCGATAACATCATGCGTTCGCAGGGCATTACCTTTACCGTGTATGGCCGTGGGCAGGGAGTGGAACGGATTATGCCGTTCGATCCCATTCCGCGAATGGTGCCCCACGCAGAGTGGGAACTTATTGAGCGTGGTTTGAAGCAACGTGTGCGAGCGTTGAACCTTTTTTGTCGCGATATTTATCAGGAACGCAAGATTCTGCAGGACAGACGCGTTCCCGCCGATGTGGTATTTGGTTCCAGCGGCTACCGTCGGGAAATGGTGGGGGTAAAAGTACCCAAAGATGTATATATCCACGTATCCGGAATCGACCTGATTCGCGATGCGGATGGGCAATACCTGGTACTGGAAGACAATTGCCGGACCCCGTCGGGTGTCAGTTATGTGTTAAAGAACCGCGAGGTGATGAAACAGGCATTTCCCGATTTTTTTGAGGATTTATCGGTCAGGCCAGTGGATGAATATGCCAGTGACCTGCTGGCGGTGTTGCGGCACGCGGCCCCACCTGGGGTGACCGATCCACGAATTGTGGTGCTGACACCGGGTGTTTACAATTCCGCTTACTACGAGCACAGCTTTCTGGCTCGCCAGATGGGTGTGGAACTCGTGGAAGGGCGAGATCTGTTACTCGATAACGGCCGGATTTTCATGCGTACCACCCATGGACCAGAGCGGGTGGATGTTGTCTACCGCCGGGTGGATGACGACTTTTTAGACCCACTTTGCTTCCGCAAGGACTCTCAATTAGGTGTGGCAGGGATTGTCAGTGCCTATTGCAGTGGCAATCTGGGGCTAGCCAATGGGATTGGCACTGGTGTCGTTGACGATAAAGGAATTTATCCTTTTGTTCCGGATATCATCCGCTATTATCTGCGGGAAGACCCTATCTTGAATATCGTGGAAACTTTCCGGCCAGAACTGGATTCCCACCGCCAGCACATCATGAACAATCTGGAAAAACTGGTGGTGAAGGCAGTAGACGCTTCTGGTGGTTATGGGATGCTGATTGGACCGGCATCCACCAAAGAACAACGGGATGAATTTCGACGGAAAATCAATGCCAACCCACGTGGGTATATTGCACAGCCCACGATTTCGCTCAGTCAACACCCCACCATTGTGGGCAATGAGCTGCGTGGCCGACATATCGACCTCCGCCCGTTTGTATTATTCGGTGAGGATGTGAAAGTATTACCGGGCGGTCTGACACGAGTTGCTCTGGTCGAAGGCAGCCTGGTGGTTAACAGTTCCCAGGGTGGGGGCAGCAAAGATACGTGGGTTCTGAGGGATTAATTCTGGCACGGTAATCAAACTGGGCACAATCGCAGGTACCAATTGCCCACGATTGCACCGAAACTGTTTCAGTACAGGGAAATTATGCTAAGTCGCGTTGCGGAAAATCTTTACTGGATGTCGCGTTACGTTGAGCGGGCAGAAAATGCCGTGCGATTTCTGATGGAAGCTTTTCAGTTGGAGCTGGAAATCGGCTCAGACAAGGATGTTGTGCTGCGTCCGCTGGAAACAGTCTTTCGCGTGCTCGGCTGCTCCGAAGAGTATGCGGAGACGCTGCACAACCACCACGGATCGGTGGAATCGATTGAAAAAGCACTGCACTTCATGACTTTTTCACGTACCGGTCAAAAGTCGATACTGGCGATGATTTCACACGCACGTGAAAACGCCCGCACCACGCAGGAAGTGATCAGCACCGAAGGCTGGTCTCGTCTGAATCGCTGTTATCTGTCGCTGACCAAAAAAACGGCACCGGAACAGTTTGCCAATGGCGAATTCCGCTTTTATGAGAAAATCAAACACCAGTGCATGCTGTTTACTGCGATTGTGGAAGGCACTCTCCCACGCACGGAAGCCTTTCATTTTCTGCGGGTAGGGCGATATCTGGAACAAGTCTGCCTGATGTGCCGAATTCTGCGGGAATGCAGCCACTATCTACCGGATGGCCATGGGCAAACCCCTTACGGCCCAGCAGTGATGATGTGGACCAGCGTTTTGCGCAGTTGTTCTGGCTATGAGGCTTTCCTACGGTTTTCAGGCGAACGGATTGATCCTTCGCGCGTCATCGGTTTTCTGGTTCTGGAGGAAGAGTTCCCACGGTCGATGAAATTTGCGGTCAGTCGCTGCCTGCATTCGCTGCAGTCGATCGCTGGCCGACAGTACCGCACCGAAGCTGAACGGCAACTTGGTCGCCTGGAAGGTGAACTGCGCTATATGAACACGGAAGAAATTATTGCGCTGGGGCTGGTGCCTTTTCTCGATCGGGTCGAGGAAATCTGTTTTTCTGTCAGCAACGATATCAATCAACTCTATTTTTCCAGTTAAACTGCCATGTTCTATCGCATCGACCACGAAACGAAATTGACGTATACGGGGCCAGTTACCGATTCGGTGATTGAACTTCGAATGACCCCCCCATCCACATCGGAACAGACTTTAATGGGGCATCGGGTGCGGCTGGTGCCTTCTGTATTGACGACAGGCTATGCCGACGGCTTTGGCAATCGGGTGACCATCTTTAACATGGGTGCGCCGATGCAGGAGTTAACCATTATGGCCTCCAGTTGTGTCCAGTTGCACCAGCGGACTTACGATGCGTTGCTGGATGCGATTCCCTGGCCAAACCCCGATCTGCGGGATGAAGTGGGTGCGGAGTTCATTCGCCCCAGCCAGTTAGCCCAGCCGTGCCCGGAACTCGAGCAGTTTTTAGCTCAACTGCCCAAATCAATGACCACACTGCAGCAGGTCAGTGAGGCGATTACCGAACTGATCCACCAGGAAATCGAGTATGTAAAGGAAGCCACCACGTCGAATACTTCGATGGCGGAGGCTCTGCGGTTGAAAAAAGGAGTCTGTCAGGATTTTACCCATATCTTTCTGGGTGCAGCCCGCAGTCTGGGGATTCCCGCACGTTACGTCAGTGGGTATATCAACCAGCCGGGTGAAATAGCCACCCACGCGTGGTGCCAGTTGTGGTGCGGCCAGGCAACTGGGTGGGTCGATGTGGACCCCACGCACCGCGAGCTGAATAAATATGAGCATATTCTCACAGCTACCGGGCGTGATTTTATGGATGTCCCACCCAACCGTGGGGTCTGGCGTGGGGCAGATGTGGAAGAAAAAATCAGTGTGCAGGTGACAGTTCAGCAGGTGGATCGATTACCGCCCGACTTGACAGATGCCACTGCACCCGTGACCTGGAGCCAGCCGCAAATTGTGCAGAATAACCTTTCCCCACAGTTCGAACGGATGTTATTGCAACAGTTTCGCCGTGAAATTGTCCGGCAGCAGCAAAGTCAGCAACAACAGTAAGCCGATTCCGCCAGAAAATGAGAAATTGATTAGAAAACTGATCTATTCTTTGGTTAACGCCAGGTACAATTCCCGCAACTGCTTCGTAACTGGGCCGGATTTGCCACTGCCAATCACACGACCGTCGCATTTCGTAACCCCGATCACTTCCGCAGCAGTACCTGTGAGAAAACATTCATCTGCGATGTAAATATCGTGGCGGGTCATCGTTTCTTCCCGCACCGGAATGCCAGCTTTGGTGGCCAGTTCAATCACCACATCGCGAGTGATGCCAGCCAGAATCCCTGCATCTTTCGGTGGGGTGCGTAAAATCCCCTGCCGCATAATGAAAATATTATCCCCGGTGCACTCCGCGACTTCCCCTTTGTGGTTCAGCATCAGTGCTTCCAGACATCCCGCACGAATCGCTTCGATCTTTGCCAGAATGTTGTTCAGGTAATTCAGCGACTTGATCCGTGGGTTGGTGGCGTTTGGGTGGTTCCGTATCAACGATGCGGTCACAATTTCCATGCCGTTTTCGTACAGTTCCGGCGGATAGAGGGAAATATCATCCACGATGACGATGACATTTGGCACGCACTTCCGTGGGTCTAAGCCCAGGTTGCCCGGCCCACGGGTCACAATCAGGCGGATGTAGCCATTCTGCTTCTGATTTGCCTGTACAGTTTCTTCGACTGCTGCCAGCATCTGATCTGGTCTGATCGGGATATCCAGCCAGATATGTTTGGCAGATTCGTACAGGCGATCGATATGTTCCTGATGCCGAAATACTTTTCCGTTGTAGATCCGAATCCCTTCGAAAACACCATCTCCATACAGCAAGCCGTGGTCGTAAACGCTTACTTTCGCTTCTTCTTTGGGTACCAGTTGCCCATTTAAATAAATCAAACTCATCCCCGTCTCACTGAAGTTGTCATTCAAACGCAGTTTTCGGCTACTGTGGGAACCAGCTCATCCACTAATTTTCCCGAAACCATTCGCACCACTCGGTCAGCGAATGATACTAATTCTAGGTTATGCGTCACCATCAGAATGGTAACGCCCTCATTTAAGTTAATATCTCTTAACAATTGCACGATTTCGATCCCACCCTGGGCATCCAGGTTACCGGTGGGTTCATCGGCAAACAGCACCTTGGGATTCGATGCCAGTGCGCGGGCGATTGCCGTGCGTTGCATTTCTCCACCGGACAGTTCTTTCGGTTTGTGGTGCATCCGTGGGCCCAGGCCCACCAGTTCCAACAACTCTATTGCCCGCTTGCGTGCGGCACTTTTCCGTCCACGCCACTGCCAGAAACTGCTTGATACCATGGCGGGCATCATCACATTCTGCAGAGCAGTCAATTCCGGCAACAGGTGGTAGAACTGGAAAATAAAGCCAAACTGGCTGTTTCGCAGGCGATCTTTATCCCGTGCGGGCAGATGATCGATCCGCTGATCATTCAGAAACACTTCCCCACGAGTTGGTGCGTCCAGCGTGCCCATCAGGTGCAGTAAAGTGGACTTACCCGAGCCGGAAGAGCCGACAATGGCGACAAATTCCCCACGGTCGACAGTCAGATCAATCCCTTTCAGGACCGGGACTTCAGTTTTATGTCGAAAATACGATTTATGAAGATTCCTGGCAGTAATCATGGGGTAATTTCTCGCCTTGCCTGAAAATTTATTGCGAAACCTGAATTATTCGTAACGAAGTGCCTGAACAGGTCGTAGCCAGGCTGCCCGCAGTGCTGGCCAGATACTGAAGACCACAGCAATCAGAATGGCACCTGCATTGACCAGCAGTACGGTCATCGCTTCGATCTGGGTGGGGATCTCGGTGAAATAATAAATCTTGCGGTCGAAGCCTACGCCCGTCAGTTTGAACAGTTGGTGCTCAATCTCATTAATTTTGAAAGTAATCAGGATGCCCAGGGCGGTACCACAAACGGAACCAATCGTACCCAGCATCAGCCCATAGCCCAGAAAAATCTGCATCACACCACGATTCGACGCACCCAGGGACTTCAAAATGCCAATATCGCGAGTTTTTTCCCGCACAATCATGGAAAAAATGGCCAGAATACAGAAGCCTGCCACCCCCACAATCATGAACAGCAACAGATTCAGCAACCCGCGTTCCACATTCACGGCAGCCAGCAGAGAGTTCTGCTTATCTTCCCACGTGCCAATGACAAATTGTCTCTGGTTGGGAAACAATCGCTTCAATTCACCCACCACGTAGGGGGCGTTTTCATAATTCTTTAATTTAATCTGAATGTGGGTGCATTTATCAGGCATCCCACGTAATTGCTGCAGGTATTCGTAAGGCACATAGATAAAATGGCCGTCATACTCCGTCATACCAGTCTGGATCGAATCGGCGATGGTAACATAGCCAAACACTGGTGCGGGATTTTCTTTCCCCACCCCCACAGTGACAATTTTGAACGAATCCCCTGGTTGCAGAATCGCCTCATCTTTGGGCAAATTGGTTACCGCATCAATCGTGCGGTAGTGCGTCAACCCATGCCCCATAATCACGGTATCTGGGCGCTGGGGTGCGGGCAAAGGAAGTGGAGGAATGTTGTCTGCACCACCTGGCAACGGGGGTGGCATCAGATCGGGAATTGGTGGATTGAGCAATTTCCAACGATAAAGCGCTTCTTCAGTCAGGCCAAAACCTGGATTTGCTTTTCGCTCTTTTTGAAGCAGAAACTCGCTGAAACCACCCATTTTCGCCCGTTCTTGCGGCCGAATCCCCACTAATTGCACGGCACGGGTTTCCTGGGCGTTATTCCCTTCGAAAACCGCCATCGCAAATACTTCGATGGTGGGTGTCATCACCTCAATCTCAGCCGCCACAGGCGATTCCTGAATTTTCCTTAACATTTCGGAAGCATTTTCAGGAAAACCATTCAGACTGGGGGATTCAATAATCACATCGGACAACATCCCGTGCAGGCGATCGCGGAGTTTTTCGCTGAAACCAGCCATGACACTGTTCACCACCACCAGGGTGGCGACACCCAGCATAATGCTGACGATACAGACAAAAGCTAAAAACCTTGTCCGTAAGTACTTAAGACAAAGTACCACCTTGTACATTGCTGTGAATCCTTTCGTTGCCCAGACCCGCTAACTGCTGCCTGCTGCCAAGTCTGCCGACTTTAGCAGAATCCAGGAATGCTGAAAAGGCCGAAATGCACCCACGCGGGATGGAAAGCATGAAATAATGAGGAAGCATTCATTTTTGCCTGTTTCGAGTTTGTTCTTGCGATCAGATTTTTCCCAAACAGGCAAATTGAAAAACTTTGTAATTCGAATTGCCAACAATCCGCAACAGAGTAAGATTTAGTAATACTGCGTATGACTTCCATTGGTACTGGTAATGCCTCGTTTGCAAGTGGACCGGACTTCTTTCCTGCAGAACCTCACCGCGCTGGCTCAGAAAGACTTTTTTCCGGGTTTCAGCCAGAAAGTTCGACGATTCCTCTACCAACCAGTGGGGATCCTGCTGGTTGCCGCAGCAATTTCACTCATCTGTGGACTTTTTCTGCACCCACAGGCGTTTATTCTGCTGGCAGGGATCGGTGCGGTTCTGTTATTTGGCCTGATTTTCCCATGGTTCAGCCTCCGTGGGGTACAGGTTCGTTACCACTTTCCACAAAAACGGTGCACCGATGGCGATCAGGTACCGATCGAAATCACCGTCAGTAACTATTTCCCGTGGCCGTTGTTTGGTGTGAGTGTCTGCTGGGTTCCTGTGCGAAATCAGGAACCTGTCACTGGGATGTCTCGAATACCTGGTTTTCGCACCGTGAGATATCGTTGTGAGTTCACCCCCACAATGCGTGGGAAATATCCACAAGGCGGATTGGCAATTACAACTGGCTTTCCATTCGGAATTTGGCAATTTCAACGGCTGATGGTGGCAGAAAACGAATTGATTGTCTGGCCGAAAACAGTGCCCACAGGACCGGTGCCGCTTTTTGCCAATGACCATCAGGTAGAAGGCAGCGTGGCACGCTCTAAAGCGGGGAATTCAGGCGATGTGCTGGGCGTTCGGCCCTATCGGCGGGGAGATTCCCCGCGTCGGATTCACTGGCCACAATCGGCACGCCACGATCGGTTGATTGTCTGTGAGCTTCAGGCGACAACCCGCCCGGTGATTCATTTGATTCTCGATCTGGACCCCCACTCCCACTGTGGGGTGGGTGCCGATTCCAGCATGGAATGGGCAATCCGCATCACCGCCAGCTTTGTGAAAGGCTGGCTGGAAGAAGGCAGTCAAGTCGGGTTGACACTGGGTAAAACCGTCCTGCCAGATGGTGCCGGCTTGATTCATTCGCAACGACTGCTCGATGAATTAGCGAGCGTGCCATCTCTGGAAGCACTCAAGCAGGCCCGCGTCGGCGAAGCTGGACCAGTGCATCAGTGCAATCTGGATCATCACCATGTTGCTGGCCTGCAGATTCTGATCACCACCGATCTGGGCCTGCAGGAAATCAGTTCCCGCTGGCGCTGTCATGGACAGGATCTGGCTATTCTTCTCCTCCGCTCCCATGCTTTCGATCCAGCAGTGCCCGAAGCCAGCATCACCCATGAACCGTGGCTGACGATCGATTCGGTTGCCACGATTCCCGATCGCCTGCGTTCCAGTTGGAAGGAGGCGACGTATGGTGCCTGAACGGATTCAATCATTACGAATTGCCACCTTATTATTGCTGTTAAGTGCCGACCTGACAGTGGAAGTATCGATCAGCGACTTTCGCCCACTTGGGACAAGTCTGCTGATAGCTGCGGTATGGAGTGTTCTGGCAGTGGTGGGGTATTTTCTCTGTCCAACTACGAAGCAACCACAGAATAAACCCCCACGCTGGCTGGCAGTGCTGGTACTGATCGCGATGTTTCTGCCGATGGCACTGGAACCACTCTTCCGCCAGTGGGCGGACATGGGCAATTCGCTCGAATTTCAAATGGTCTACGCCTTGCGGAACATCGGCTTGGTGCTGGCTGCCTGTTCTGCCTGGATGGTGGCACTTCGCACCGCTGCCGTCGTCAGTATTTTTCTGATTCTGTTTTCGATTTCACTCAGCGAACAGACCGCAACACTTGTCAGCCTGCTTGGGTATACGGTGGTGGCTATTTGCTGGCTGCTGACCGCTTATTGGAACGTATTGCAACCCGCGTTTCGACAGCCATCGGTAGTATTGTCCTCGGAACGGATTGTCCGTATTCGGCGTGCGGGTTATGCGCTACCGCTTATTTTAATTTTTGTCCCCACGTTATTGTTTGCAGGTTATCAACTGATGCCGCAGGAAGTGCTGCAGAAACTGGGCGAATGGTTGCCCACTTCCGGCGGGACAGGAGAATTTGATCCCTATGCTCGAAGTGGGGTGAACGATGGCAACGAAGAGATTGCAGGTCAAAATCCCAACAGCACCGGCATGACCGACAGCCAACAGTTTTTGGAATCGCCTTTGCCCAGCCTGTACGATGTTTTCAATGATAGTTACGGCGAACCGTTCAAACCCCAGGAACACGAACATTCCATCGCATTAGATCCCAGTCTGATGATGAAGGAAACAGAGAAAGACCCCGCTGATAATTTGCGCCCCAATCGCCAGTTTTCCACTCAACGCAAACCTTCTGATAAAAAAGGCAATCCCAAAGACCGTGCGGCTCGAGCCATCTTCGAAGTGGAAGGCAAAACCCCACTTCACGTGCGAGCAGTCACCTACAGCCGATTTGACGGAATCAATTGGCAGGAAAGTACTTACAGCAATCAGCATGCCTTGATTCACAAAGATCCAGATTCGAACTGGATAAACATTGAAGACCAGACAGAACCCACTCTGATACATTCTCGCCTTGATTACAATCTGAAAATGACACGACCGGAAGGCAGCCTGGTTCCCACTCCACCTCATACCACGGCATTTCGGATTGGCCGCGTCGATCGGCGGGAGTTCTTCACGTGGGCTCAGGATCGCGTGGTGCGTTTTGCGAACCGCGCGACCCCAGCCAGCATTCAGATTGAGTCAAAATCTCTTTTGCTCGATCCTCAGAAACTTCGAGAGTATCAATTCCGGTATTCCAGCTACGCTGCAAGTCCCGAATATCTGGAATTGCCCGCAACCTTAGACCCACGGGTGCGAGAGCTTGCCCGCACAATTGTGGGGAATTTGCCGCACGGCTGGCAGCAAATTGAGGCAATTTCTCAGTATCTACAAGAAAATTATGCTCTCACAGGAAATTTGGCTCCTGAATCAGTGAAATCGGACCCACTGGTCGATTTTCTGTTCAGCCACCGTGCGGGGCCGGATTACCAGTTTGCCAGTGCCGCCACTGTCATGTTGCGAACTCTGGGCTACCCAACCCGAATGGTGGCAGGGTGGTATGCTGCACCTGAAAACTTTGATCCGGAAACCAGCCACACCCCGGTCGTGGCAGAAGATGTGCACTTCTGGGCCGAGCTGCGATTGCCCACGGGAGACTGGCTGATTGTGGAGCCCAGCCCAGGCTACGAACGCCTGACTCCCAGCCCATCGTGGATGGAACAGTTGACCACATCACTCAGCGCCCTCTTTCGCTGGGTGGCGCGGCACTGGTTCCCAATTCTCATTAGTTTTCTGGCCTTATTGGTAATGGTCTGGCAACGCCAGCGTTGCTGGGATCTCGTTGCACGCACCTGGTGGGCCTGGTTTCCGGGTAGCAATTGGCAACAACAGATTCTGCGGGTCGGAAAAATTCTTGATCAACGGGCCCGTTGGTATGGTTTTGCCAAAAAACCAAGTCAAACCTACGCCCAATGGCTGCATCAGTACCAGCAAGGTGCCACCGATGTCTCGGTACTGCAGACATTCAGTCAGTGGTCAGACTGGGCGAGCTATGGTCCAGGCAGCGCACCCAACAGTAATCTCAACTCTCAAGAGTTAGGGCGAGCGGTCCTGAACCACTTTCCTCTGAATTATTTTCGACAACTGAAGCGACAGCAAACAATCTGAGAACGGCATGACAGCAACCACACCCACTTTCGGCAAACAGGAATCGTCAATTAATGTTGTTGATGGTCAACAATTGATTGCGGATCTGCGTGCCCACCTGAATCGTGCGTTACAGGGGAAAGCGGACGTCATTGAACTGGTGCTCGCCTGCCTGCTGGCAAACGGCCACCTGTTGCTGGAAGATATGCCCGGATTGGGAAAAACAACGCTTGCGAAAGCGATAGCCACTGGCATCGGTGGGCAATTCGCCCGCGTTCAGTGCACGCCCGATTTATTACCCGGGGACATCACTGGTTTTTCCGTCTTCAACCAGAAAACCCGCGAATTTGAATTTATGACTGGTCCGGTGTTTTCGAATGTGCTGCTGGCTGACGAAATCAACCGCACTTCGCCACGGACGCAATCAGCATTGCTGGAAGCGATGGCAGAACGGCAGGTTACCGTGGATAACACTCGGCATGAACTGCCCGCCACCTTTTTTGTCATTGCCACCCAGAACCCACTGGAGCACCACGGCACCTACCCACTGCCGGAAGCACAATTGGATCGCTTTACCATGAAGCTATCTGTGGGCTACCCCGACAGAACCGCTGAACTCGATCTGTTGACGTCCGCACTTGGGTCGAACTCCCAGCAGAAAAATGCCAGCGCTGCTGTTTTTCAGCCAGAAGACCTGCTGCAATTACAAAAGGAAGTGCAGAACTTAACCATTCAGCGGTCTGTGCTGGAGTATCTGGTCGATCTGGCCCGCACAACGCGGAATCACCCACGGATTGCCCTGGGGCTCAGCCCACGTGGGTTGCTGATCTGGCAACGTGTCGCTCAGGCATGGGCATACCTGCACCACCGTTCTTTTGTGACACCGCAGGATATCCAGGAAGTGGCCTCACCCGTGCTGGGTGTTCGGCTGGGACTGACCAGTACCGAACTAAACAGTGTGATCCCGGATCTGATTCAATCTGTTGCTGTTCCTATTTGATTTGTCGCTGCACCTGGAGCTGATTCATGGATATTTTCTGGAGTGTTGTTCTTCGAACTGCACAGACTGCAATTGAGAGTTCTTCGACGATTTTTACGGGCATCCTGATTGCCGCAATCATGAGAAGAATGTTAGGCCAGGCGGCCACCCGTAAACTATTCGGTGGGAGTGGCATCAAGGGATTATTGCGAGCATGGGTGATCGGCTCTCTGTTACCAATTTGTGCCCTGGGGGTCATTCCCGTGGCACGGGAACTTCGGCGTTCTGGTGTGCCACCCGCGACGGTATTATCATTCATTCTGGCCGCACCGCAGCTTAATCCGCTGTCGTTTCTCTATGGGCTCACGCTGTCCGAACCCATTGTGATTCTGGTTTTTGTGGCCGCCACAATGGCCATTGCGGTGTTCGGCGGACAACTATGGAAATGGTGCTTCAAAGACGATGAACAGGTCATTGACGATGAACCACTTCCCCCACCTGGGTTGAAAAGATTGGGGATTGTGCTGGTAACCGCAGCCCGAATTACCGTCAGTTCTTCTGCTTTGTATATGCTGGTGGCAATCCTGCTGACTGGAGCGATTGCCGGTGGGATTCCCCACGGTCAGATGGGACGAACGATGCGGCACGATGATCCATTTTCCCCACTGTTGATGATGGGGCTGGGCTTGCCCATCTACTCCGGTGTGCTGCCCGGCATGATGAGAATCGGCCTGATGTTTGAACATGGCAATTCCGTGGGAGCCTCCTTTGTCCTTTTCGAATCGGTGGTGGGGTGCAATCTTGGCTTAATTGCTTGGCTGGTCGTCAGTTATGGCGTTCGGCGCATCAGTATTTGGCTATTGTGCATCGTCGCCGTGGTGCTGGTATCTGCGTATGCGATGGAAAAGCCGCTCTATTTTGCAAATGAGGAAGCCAGCCACACCCACGCATTTGATGAATGGACCAGCCCATTTCCAGAAGGAACTAACGTTCAGGGTGCCACCGTTTACGACAAAGCGATGGAAAAAGTGGAAGTGCTGGAACCGTTGGCTCTGGGTGGGATCGCTTTCTTCGCATTATTAGGTGCAGGATTATTAGGGTCCGATCGCACTGACAGGCTGGATCAGTGGTTGCTGAAAAGTGCCCCACTGAAGGAGAATCAGCAGGTTTCCGTCTGGAATCGGAAAGTACCCGGCCCGGTGCTGGGTTTTGTGGCATTACTGGTACTGATTGCATTCAGTGGCGTCGCACTGTTCATTTACTATCCGGATAAAAAGCAGGCGATGGAAGAAATTAGAAGTGCCCGAGCCGATGCGGTGACTGCTGTCCGTGTGAAGAACTACCAGGAAGCGATCCGCCAGCTGGAACAATGGGATCTGCTCTCCCGCAAGATGCAGGTAGGTGTGTTTTTACGAACAGGCAGTCTGCGCGAAGATCAATCAGCCGCTACCCAGGAACTTCGCGATGTGCTTGAAGAGATCCGCGATGCGATGATTGCCCAGGATCACGCCACTGGAATGAAGTTCCTGCCCCAGTTAGAAGAAAAACATCGGACCTTCCGTGATCTGTTTATGAAGTAAGACGAGGACGAATCATTTCAAGAATTACTCCCGGAGCTTACTCTTCAGGCACGAAGTGCCATCAAGTTTTCGCCCAGTCCGTGAGTGCTGGGAATTTGATTTTTCCGTGAATCAGGCAAGTAAGGCAAATGCTGTTTTCAAAAAAGTGTGAATTACGATGTCAGACGGCCTTACAGGCCAAAAATTTGTGGTTTCATTTCCCCGGCCCTCACGGACCATTGGTGTGAAGGTCTTGAACTGCTGGGAGGATTTGGCTAAGTTCTTTAAGAGTAAGGTTTTATGTTTTGTCAAGGATTGACAGATGACTTCAAATTCATTCGCTTCAGAGGCTTTATCACGCCTACCTTTAGCCGAAGCCGCTTTCCTCATGCTTGATGACATTTTCCAAAATAATACGCTTGAAGCGATCTATCAATCAAATCGTGGACGCACCTACACTCGTATTTTGACATTCTCTTCATTTTTCCAATTGTTGCGAGATTCACTGATTTCTCCCGATCACTCTGCCAGGGCTCGTCTGATCGATGCATCTGAAAACGGTGAATTGCCTACATCGCTCAAAGCGTTTTATGACAAATTAGCATATGCCGCCAGAGGTTGGGGCGGGGCTCCTTTCGCATTCCTATCGGGCTATTTCAAAGCTTTTGCCAAGAAAAATGACTTCTAAATTACCAAAATCTCTTTGCAAACTTACTGTTGTCGCCGTTGATGGCAAAGTAATTAAGCATACGATGCGGCCTTCTTCCTTTAAGAATAAGCAAGCAAAATGCATCAAAATTGCTTGGAGGAAAGCACTTGTTGCAGTGAATCTGAGTACTGGTCTGGTAATGGAAATGGCTTCGGAATTGGATGGAGAAGCAAGTGAAACACGCTTGTTAGCTCCACTTTTGCAACAGCTGAAAGACCATTGCGGCGAGAAATTAATTGTGGCGGATCGATGCTATGGTTTCTACAAGCATATTGCAATGATCAAGGATGACGGGTGCCATTTTGTTTTACGAGTTGCAAGCATTACCCAATTTATTCAAGATCCGGAAAAACCAGCGAGAATTGGCAAAGACCGATATGGCCGAAAACTTATCGAAGAACATGGCTGGATCACAAGTCAAAAGAATACGAAATTGATCGCAGTACGCCGACTGAGCATTATCCGCGATAAAGTGCAGATACAACTACTAACAGACCTGACCGATTCGAAACGATACCCTGCAGACGACATCGCAGAGATATATCGCTATCGTTGGGATATTGAGCGTGTATACGCGACGATTACAAAAGTGTTTCAGTTGCGTCACTTGATAGGTACCAGTCCAGAGGCTGGTTTAATACAAGCATCGCTTTGCCTCATTTTATTTAACATTACAGAAGCAATCAAATGGCATATTTCGGTCGGAAACGGAAAGAAAATAGATGAAGTATCTGGCGAAATGCTCTGGCGAGATATCCGAGATGAGGTGATGGCCGCAACGCGATTGCTTCGAACGCGATGTGCAGATGCTGCTTCAAGGGATCAAACAAGAAGTGGGGATATTAGAAAGACTAACTGAATTATTGGGCAATCTGTGGAAAAAGAAGTGGGCAAAAAGCAAAGTAGGGCGTACAGATCCTACAAAAATTCCAAATCCAAAACCCCAAAAACTGAAACAGACAACTTGCCACGATTCAGTCTTTAGGGTGATGAAGCGAGCAAAAAAATGATGTCCAAGACCTTCACATCAATGGCCCTCACGGACCGGGCTACGATTAGACGGCACTTCGTGCCTGAAGAAATGGCATGGAAATCTTGGCGCTGACGAACCAAATATACCAGGTTCAAATGAAAACAATGTTACCCGCCAACTTAGCCCAGTTAAGGTTTTAGCTGCCTCAAAGGTACTACTTTTTGCTGGTCAGGCGGAGGATTCCTTTTCCGGTGGGGGTGGGGAGCAGCAGATACAATTCACCCTGTTCATCTTCACCAAATGAGAGTACTGTGGTGATGTTTTCGCTCAGCAATCGGTTGGCAACGACTTTGTTCGTCATGTCATCGTACTTCAGTGCCCAGAGTTTGCCCGTTACATAATCCACATAGATGTAATGCCCCACCAGTTCTGGCAGTGCCTTTCCACGGTAAACAATGCCGCCGGTGATCGATTTCCCGAGGTCGTGGTGGTATTCCCAGATTGGATCGGTCATCTGCTTGTTCGCATCAACACCTTTGGCTCCAAACGGGTGCACACCTTCCCGCCGATTCCAGCCGTAGTTGCCACCTTTGGTAATAATGTTAATTTCTTCATAAAGATTCTGGCCCACATCACCTGCCCACAGTTTGCCCGTGGTGCGGTCGAACGACATCCGCCAGATATTCCGCAAACCGAAGGCAAAAATTTCCGGTAGGGCATCCGCACGCCCCACGAAGGGGTTGTCTTTGGGAATCCCATAGGGTTTGCCATCAGATTTGCTGTCGACGTCGATCCGTAACACCTTACCCAGTAAGGACTTCAGGTTCTGGCCATTTTCAAACGGATCGTCCGCCTTTCCACCATCACCGTGGGTAACATACAGGTAGCCGTCTGGCCCGAAGCAGATTGTCCCACCGTTGTGGTTCCAGAATGGCTTTTTGAAGGTCAGCAGCACCTCTTCCGAGGCCAGATCTGCCTGATTGGGATTGTTTTTGTTCACACGGAAGCGGGAGAGAACATTCGTGAGCGGTGCGGACTTGGTGGTGTAAAAGACAAAAAATTCGCCATTTTCTTTGTATTTCGGGTGGAAAGCCAATCCGAGCAGCCCTTCTTCGTTCTGCTTATCGATGTAGGTGACAATCGACTGCATATCCAGAAAAACGGTGCTTTCTTTCACATCGCTCTTGTTGGGAAATACATGGATCACACCATGTTCTGTGGCCATGAAAATACGATTGGTGCCATCCCCCGCGTGCGTCAGCACAATCGGCCGCTGTGGGTTCAGCTTGCCATCATCGGTTTCCCCTTTCCAGCCACTCCATTTGATGTTGGGAAAGGCGACTTCCTGCCCCACCTTCAGTGGGGATTCATCAATCACATTACCGGGAATTTGTGCAGGAATACTCGACAGGGTACCCGCTTTCATATCAGGAACGAGAATGCGGTTTTTTTCATGATCGATACAGATATCGGCAGCAGCCTGAAAACCCTCTGCCACCAACACTGGTTTCATGCCAGGGCGGAAAATGCCAAAGATTTTGCCACCTTTGTAGTCGCTTAAAAACAGGCGACCGTAGTAATCCCAGTTGACCGCGTCCGTGCCACCAAAGCCTTCGGCAATTTTGGTTACTTTTTTGTCGTTCAGGCCAATTCGGTACAGGATGCCGGTACCAAAATCGCCCATTAACAGGTGATTTTTGCCATCCAGCGCCAAACCGTTGGGGGTGTTCAGTGCGGCATATAGCTTCTGATCGATCACCAGGGTTACTTTCCCTTTCTGATCGATGCGGTATACAGCACCCCCGGTGCCTTTCAGATCGCCCGAATCGCTGACGTAAATCATGCCGGTTTCTGGATCAGCCACCACATCGTTCAGAAACTTCGGTGCGGTGGGAAACGCCTTCGCAGCAGCAAAAACGGTCTTCTGTCCTTTGGCATTCACTTTGTAAACGACTGTCTTGTCGGTCACATACAGCGAATCTTTCCAGGTGGTAATCCCTTTGGGGTCATTCAGTTCACCCACAAAGGTGGTGGCTTTGCCGTCGACCACTTCAACAATGCGACCATCCCCATCCTTGTCGAACTCGCCAATTTCAGAAACCAGCACTTTGCCACCAAAGGCAATGACGACCGATTCGGGATTTTTCAGGCCTTGCAATAATAATTCAGGTGCGGCATGAATTCCTTGCCCCATTGCACCCACCACCAGTGCGGTGGCCAACATCCTTCTCAACATGGAAATTCCTCAAAGTTAGTGGCTTGATGTTACCAGAAACGATTTGGATTTTCGAGAGGCAATTTTGGCTTTTCACAGTTTGTTGAACTGTTCACTCTTCATCGAACAGCCCTTCGGCAAAATCGTCCATGTTCCATTCGGGTGCAGGTGGGATCTCGGCTGTTTCCTTAACCGTATGCGGGATCTCCGACAATGTATCGGGCAGCAGGTGGACGAGTTTTTTGCCTGCAACATCATCTGCGGCCTTGGCGCGTTGAATAACCTCTTCTGCACTGGTGGGGTCAATACTGCGGCAGGTATCAGTCAGGCGGATTGCCACATCCGCCAGAAACCCACGCCATTCATCAAACGTGGTCTCCGGTGGGGTAACCTGGGCAAATTCTTCGCATAACAGAATCAGTCGCAGCAGATGCCGGAAAACGATCCCCTCCTGACGAATCAAATCCTTCGCACGCACATATAGATGGAAATTACCTCCATAGGTCTGTAGCAATTCCCCCGCACACCAGACGGGCAGCACGTTTAAGTCGGAAACTTCCGGTTGCTGCAAGCCATAAAGCATTTGCAGTTTTTCTGCAAACCAGGGTTCATATTCCGGTTCCGGTGGGCGTTCAAACTGCTTGCGGCGGCGCTCCACGGTTTCAAAGCGTTCTTCGGCTTCTTCATCGTGAGCGGGTTCCTGATCCTGTTCAGCAGATTTGGTTGAAATCAGGCCTGCCTGTTCCAGAATTGGCCGCACCACTTCGGTTTCCAGTGGGCCAGGCGATACCTCTTTCGGGCGGGTAAACTTCAGCAGGTTTTTGGGAAATCCCAGCACACTTTCCAGTGCCTGCACCCGTTCTTCCCAACTGGCTTTACCCAGCAGTTGCACCAGGAAAGCTCCATAAAGTGGGTGCACACCATGGAACGGCTCCAGGTGGGCCATTTTTTCGGTGGGTTTGGCAATTTCTGCTCGGAAATCCGCAGGGTACTTCCCCGCCTCATCCTTCACTGGGGTGGGGCTCAGTTCTACATACCCACCTTCATGGAGTGTGATCAACATCTGGTCCATCACCTTCTCGCCCGCTGCAATCCGTGGCTGATCGAGCATGCGCTTACGGATGAAGGTGCGGATGCGGGACACCTCAGCAGACAAGCCCAGCAGGTAGGCCAGCATCCGCCAAGGCAACGGTCCTTTGCTGTATAACCTGCCAGGTGGGGAAGTACGCAGTTTTTCAAAGTGGGCGGCATTCCAGTATTGTCGCAGCGAATTGCGATCTGGCTTTTTCCGCTTGAGATCTTTTTTCTTTTTCAGCAGGCCGGGATCTTTGGTGTTTTCCGGTATCTGATCATACTGGCGTTTCCAGCGTAACAGCCGCACATCATCTTCGTGGGCAACTGCAAACACAAATCCCTGCGAATCGAACTGGGGCCGACCCGCACGTCCAAAGATTTGCTGGGCGGAACTGGGATCGATCAGTTGTTCTTTGCCCAGGGGGCCTTTCATCAGACTTTTCAATACCACCGAACGTGCGGGTAAATTGATCCCGGCAGCCAATGTTTCGGTACAGACAGCCACACTGAGCAGTTTTTTCTCAAACAGGTCTTCCACTGCGCGCCGATAAAACGGCAACAGGCCCGCATGGTGCACACCAATGCCACGGCGAAGAATCTGCTTCAGTTTCGGCCCAACACCATTGGGCCAGTGGTATTTGTTTAATTCCTCAATCAGTTGTTGCTTGTTTTCGGAAATCAGAATGTCCATGCCTTCAGAAGTTCCGCGACGCTCCAGCATTCATCACGGTTAAAACAGAACACCAGTGCAGGTGTTTTGCGGGTTTCATCGGTGCCTTTGCTGGCATCCACCAGAAATTCACCCAGAAACTGATCTTCCACAAACTGATAGGTCAGGGGGATTTTGCGTTCGGTGCTTTCCACCAGTTCCAGCTTCTTGCCGTGGGACTGATCCAGCCAGTTCAAAAATTCGGCCGCATTGCCCACGGTGGCGGAAAGCAGCATCAATCGGCAGGTCTTTGGCAACATGGAAAGCGATAATTCCCAGACAATGCCCCGTTCCGGATCGGCAAAACTGTGGAACTCATCCATCACCACGGCGGTCGCTTCAACATTGCCTTCCGCCAGTAGAAGCCGATTCATCAGAATTTCAGCCACCACAATCAGCACTTTGGCATCGGGGTTCACCTTGCGATTGCCAGTCACCAGCCCCACATCGTCGCGGGAAAAGCCCCACCGTTCTGCAGCATCCTGTATTTCGTGAAATTTCTGATCGGTCAACGCAATCAGTGGGGTGGTATAGTAGGCACGCTGGCCAGTATGTAGGGCCTCAAACAGCACCGCCTGAGCAATCAGCGTCTTTCCCGTACCTGTGGGGGCACAAACCAGCACCCCCTGATCATTGGTAAACCAGGCCAGCAGGGCTTCTTCCTGCACCGGGTAGGGTGCGTAGGGTAATTGTTCCAGATATCTGGTAGCGATTTCATCGCGGCTAAGTACAGTCAAAACGCATCGCTCCGCGTGTGATCGTCGAGAATCGCGAAAGTTTCGAACGATCCCCACGGGCCAACGTTCAACGCGATTCCACAACAAAAAACTGTTGTTTCAGAATATTACTGATTGTATTCAAGTTGGTCCTCCCCACCTGAAATGGGGAAGAATATGAGATTTTCCTCAGAAATCCTGCCTGATAGACCTGTTTCAGGTGCTGGTCAGTGCGACGTGCATCAGGTAGCCCAGCGAGCTGGCAATCAAAGTGCTGAACAGCAGAATCATGGCACCCAGTTTGCGGGTCGACTTGATCTGCCACCACATCAACAGGCCCGAGAAGCCCCAGAAGCACATGGTAAAGGCCATCGCATCGACCAGCAACGCCCAGAACCAGTTCTGGTTCACTTCACCCGGATAGCCGTGGGTGGTGTGAAGTCGCAGGACAAAACGTCGCCAACTGATTTCGGTTTTGGGTGCCTGATCCGTTGCCACGCCACGCACCGCACCCGTGCTGATGTTGTAGGTGGCCTGCCAGGTGCGGGAGCCATCATCTATCGAAAATTCCACTTCTGGCACCGAAGTCACTGTCACCGTGCCCGTTGTGGGCAGATTCACATGCTTCAGGATGGCTGGTACGGCAGATTCGAATTTTTTGGTCAGAGGATTTTTCAGCAGAATTCCAGAATTAGATGTCAGACTTCCAGGCCCAGTGGTGTTATTTGGGGCGGCAGGGGTTGCGTTATCGGTGGCAAATGGGGCAGGATCGGGTTCCACCTGATTTGGGGTGGTTGTCATTCGCACGGTGCCGCCACCGTTTTTGGCATCGTACAGCACGTTAATGGTGGTGGTTTCCGTTTTCACAGTGGCAAACGCGAAGGCACGTCCGCGAAATTTGGCCTCCCCCACTAATCGGTACGGTGTGGCAGGCTGCTGATTCTCATTAATTTTTGCAACTACTTGCTGGGCAATATCTTGCGGCGAAACCGGCTTTTCCAGAGCAGTGCCCACGGTTGCATCAGAAGAATACGAAAATGTCGGTTGATCTGACCAGACTGTGGGGTGATTAAACAGGAAAGCAGTGATGCCGTAGAGTATTGCCCACGGAAAGAGGAACAGGCCAAAATACATGTGGCCACGTCGCACCCACATCAGGAGTTTTTTCGTGAGTGGTTTCCCACGTTTCGTGGGAACAACATCATCGTTCAATTCACGAACTCTTATGGTGGTATCCAAAGGCATCCGAAGTCCTTACCTCTAGTGGATTCAAAGTGGTACCGAATTAAGAAACGTGTTTCCTACCACTTTTTGACGGGAAAGCGACGTAGATCCAGGGTGTATGGGAAATCTGGGTTTGTTTCTGCTTCCGGAATCAGGATTGAGCCTGGAGTGTGGCCAAGTGCCTGAAAACGCGACATCAGGCGACCGTCTGCTTCGCTTTCATTGACTGGCATCGTCTCATAACTTCTCCCACCTGGGTGCATCACGTGGTAGGTGCAGCCACCCAGAGATTTCTGAAAGCGGGCATCCACGATGTCAAACACCAACGGGGTGTGCACGCCAATGGTGGGATGCATACATGAAGGTGGTGCCCACGCTTTGTAGCGAAGGCCAGCAACAGCAACATCTTTTTCAGCGGTCTGACGCATGGGCAGTTGATAACCGTTACAGGTCACAATATGGTGGGAAGGAATTAAACCTCGCACCTTCACCTGCAGGCGTTCAACCGAAGAATCGACTGCCCGACTGACCCCACCTGCAGACATTTCTTCCCCGAGCACTGGCCATGGTTCCAATGCCATTCGCAATTCCAACTGCATTTCCCCAATACTGGTGGTGCCATACAACGGAAAACGGAAATCGAGGAAAGGCTCAAACCAACTCGTCTGGAACGCATAACCGTGCTGATTCAGGAAGTAGGTAATATCCTGCATATCCTGCCACAGAAAGTGGGGCAGCATAAAGCGGTCGTGCAGTTCCGTGCCCCAGTGAATCAGGCGATGTTCGTACGGTTTCTGCCAGAAGGTGCAGATCAGGGCGCGAATCATCAGATTCTGCACCAGACTCATTTGTGGGTGGGGCGGCATTTCAAAGCCACGCAGTTCCAGTAAGCCTAGACGCCCGCTTTGGCCATCGGGGCTGTAGAGTTTGTCGATGCAAAATTCCGCACGGTGGGTGTTGCCGGTCAGGTCTACCAGTACATTGCGAAAAATACGGTCGACCAGCCAGGGAGAGATCGCATCGCGGGTATTTTCATTCTTGCTGTGCTTCACCTGCGAGGGAATCTGGCGAAATGCCACTTCCAGTTCGTGCAGGGCATCATGGCGGGCTTCATCAATCCGTGGTGCCTGACTGGTGGGCCCGATATACATGGAAGAAAACAGGTAAGACAGTGCTGGGTGGTGCTGCCAGAAGGTCACCATACTACGCAGAAGGTCTGGTCGGCGTAGAAAAGGGCTTTTTTCTGGAATGCTGGCACCCACAACGATGTGGTTTCCCCCACCAGTGCCCACTCGGCGGCCGTCCAGCAGGAATTTTTCTGTGGTCAGACGGGCCTGACGTGCTTCGCCATAGACCGTGCTGGTGATTGTTTTCAGTTCTTTCCAATCGGCTGCTGGCTGAATGTTGATTTCCAGCACTCCGGGATCAGGTGTCACACTGAATTGGTTTAGCCGCAAATCGCGTGGTGGGGGATAACCCTGAATCACAATGGGTGTTTTCAGCTCTGCTGCAACCAGTTCAATAGCTGCCAGCAATTCCAGAGCATGTTCAATCAGCGGGATGGGTGGGAAAAACAGGTGTAACGTCCCACGGTGAATCTGGGCACAGATCGCACTGACAAATAAACCGGACGGGTCACTGGCAAACGACTGGTCACTGACCGTTTTTCGGGTTTGAATCCGCTCACACAATTCGGCCCACGTGGGCAAGGGGGCGTTCTGATCGTACGGGCTGCGTTCAGCAATTCTCTCACTGGCACTGGCTTCCACATCCGGCAACTGATTCAGTGGTAACCGTAGACCAATTGGAGAATCGCCCGGTATGAGAACTAAGTGTCCACTGCGGAACTCCCACTTATTACTGATCCAGCGTTTTTTCACGGGCGAGTGGTGCAGTGGGAGCACAAAACCAGTAGGAACATTCAGATTGTCTTCTAACAGTTTTTGTAATCGCAGACGTTCCGTTTTTTCAAATGTGTCGACATTGTACCAGTCGCCGGATTTTGGCAGGCGTTGCTCTTTCCAGAGGTAATATGGCGTATCTTCCTGTGCTGCAAGGACATACGAACCAGGTATACCTAATTTTTCTGCAAGCCGCTTTAAGAATTTCTCCCCCAGTTCCCGTGGGTGCTGGTGGGAATCGTCCGGATCAGCAAAAAGTTTTTCATCGTTCCAGATCGGCTGGCCATCACGTCGCCAGAAACAATTGAACGCCCAGCGTGGCAGGATTTCGCCTGGATACCACTTCCCCTGCGTAAAATGCAGTAAACCACCGGAACTGAAGTTATTTTTCAGGCGAAAGAGCATCTCTTTGCCTAATTCTTTCTTTTTTTCGCCCAGTGCGGCAAAATTCCATTCGACACCAGAACGATCGTCTAATGATACGAATGTTGGCTCCCCACCCATCGTCAGTTCGATATTTTCCAGAATCAGGTGCTGGTCGACCTGGTTGCCCAGTGCGTCAATGGCTGCCCATTCCGATTCGGAATAGGGCTTGGTGACTCGCCGATCCTCCAGAATGCGGGTGACTTTCATTTCGTGCCGCATGGTGCTGTTGCAGAACTCCAACGCACCTGTGATCGGTGCAGCACTGCTGAAGTTCGGCGTGCAGCACAGTGGCAGGTGGCCTTCACCTGCAAATAAACCGGATGTGCCATCGAGCCCCACCCAGCCCGCACCTGGGAGATAGACTTCGGTCCAGGCGTGCAGGTCGGTAAAATCTTCTGCCGCACCGGATGGCCCGTCGAGCGATTCCACATCCTGCTTCAATTGAATTAGGTAACCGGAAACAAACCGACTCGCCAGACCCAGGTGGCGGAGAATCTGGCACATCAACCAGGCGGTATCACGGCACGACCCACTGCGATTTGTGAGAGATCTCCTCACAACTTTGCACGCCTGGCTCCAGCCGGATCAGATATTGCAGGGTGGCGTAGACTTTTTTGTTCAATTCCACCAGAAACGAGATGGTATCCATCCCCACCGTGGGGATTTCACTGACAAAACTGGTCAGTAACGGCCCACGTTCTTTGATTTCCAGATAGGGGGCTAACTCTTCCCGCAGTTCGGGGTGGTAAGGAAATGGAAACTGCTGACATTCTTTTTCAAGAAAAAAATCGAAAGGATTAAATGGGCGAATTTCGGTAACCAGATCCACTTCCACACGAAATTCCGAGGTGGTGCTGGGAAACACAGTTCTGGCAAGATAATTGCCAAATGGGTCCTGTTGCCAGTTGATGAAATGCTTTTTGGGCAGAATTTTCAAAGAATATGATTGGATTTGGGAGCGAGTATGTGGGGCGGGGCGTAAACGAATGGTCTGCGGCTCGAGTTTAATCGACCGATCGTAGGAATAGTGCGTAACGTGATGAAGTGCAACCAGCATACTCATGAACGATAAGCTCCCACGGTAGTCGGCAAATGCTACCCGATTAATGTACAATGTAAAGGACAGGTGATCGTTTCTGGAGCGGTGAGAAAACTTTGAGCAACATTACCAGCGATATTTTCGCATTCAGTTTTGATGCATTATGTTCGCCAACCATCTCGCTGAAATATCCAGCGGCCCCGCACGGCACCCATACGCTGGGGTGGGGTCTGGCCTGGTATCCTGGGGATGCCAGAGCTGCCCGCGTGGCCAAAGACCCCACCGCCCACGATGATGTGGGGATGCAGCAGATCATGAGCGAATGGGAGAGTTTTCGCTCTACCGTCTATTTTTGTAAAGTTCAGGGTGCTGCCAAGGGATACACCCACAACGAAACCCAGCCTTTTACCAGAAGTTTTGCCGGTAAAGACTGGTTATTCATGCACAACGGCGATTTAGACAAGATTTCGCTGATGCAACTGCATACCGATAAGTCCCGTTTTCTGGAACCGCTGGGCCGCACCGATTCGGAATTAGCCTTCCTGTATCTGCTCAGCCAGATTGGCCAGATCAACGTGGGTAGCCTTTCCAGCGTCAACCACGAATCGTTGTCCGGCTGGTTTGAGCGACTTGATCCGTTGGGCAGTGCCGATCTCTGCCTGACAGACGGCGTAACGGTTGTTTGCTTTCTGGGTACCCGCACCGAGCGGGCAATGTACTACACCCGCATTCAACCACCAAAGCGCGAAAATTATTTTGAATCGGTGGCGGCGACCTTTTCTTTGGAAGATCCGCGCGATACCTACCGTACTGCCTTGGTTTTCAGCTCGATCCCGTTTGACCATGGCCGGTGGGTGCCAATGCAGCCCGGCCAACTGATCATCGCCCGACGTGGGGCGATTGTCTGGAACAGTCATGCCCACCTGGAAGAACATTTTTCCCAGAGTTTGCCTGTAACATCGCCCACTGTGGCCGTTTCCGTCCCCGTGGGGCAATTTTCCCCCACCCAGCCAGAACAGGCTCAGACGGTGGTCGAAATCCCACCGATGGTTCATGAATCGGTAGTGAACATTCGTGCGATTACCCACACGGCAGACGGGCAGCCGTTGATGTATCGCCTCTATGATGTTACTCACACCACTTCATACTCTTATGATCAGGCGGTGGACCATAGCTCCCACGTTTTTCGGCTGCAACCGGTTGACAACCACCTGCAAGAAGTCACCCACGCCAGCCTGTCCATCTCCATGGTGGGGGAAGAAATCCAGTTCGAGGATGTCTTCGGTAACCACATGGTGCATTACATTATCAAAAATTCGTACAACACTTTGACTGTACGCAGCAAAAGTCGGGTGAAGATCTATGCAATGCCGCCGGACGACTACAGCGTATCCGTGCGACGGACATCCCTGCCACTGGTCTGGATGCCATGGCAACGACAGATGATGATGCCCTATTTGTTGCCGGAAGAACTTCCGGAAACGCAGTTGGAAGAGCTTACTTCTTACGCAATGAGTTTTGTGGAACGGAATAAGTTCCGCCTGCTAGATACGCTGAATGATATCAATCTCAGCATTTACCGCGACTACAACTATCAGCCCGGGGTTACTTCGCTGGAGACAACTCCTTTCCAGGTGTATGCCAGCCGTGGGGGAGTATGTCAGGATTTTGCCAATCTCTTTATCTGTCTGGCCCGCCTGTTAAGTATTCCTGCTCGGTATCGGATGGGCTACATCTACACAGGTGCGAATTATGAGAACAAAATTCAGTCGGAAGCATCCCACGCCTGGGTAGAAGTCTACCTTCCGTACGTCGGTTGGCGTGGCTTCGATCCCACCAACGGCTGTGTGGTGGCACAGGATCACATCCGTGTGGCGTGCGGGCGGCATTTCCGCGATGCCACCCCCACCTCTGGCACCATTTTCAAAGGCGGTGGTAAAGAATCCCTGACTGTCGATGTGAAAATCGAACAGGTCCACCACTGATTTGCATTTCTCCGATCGATTGCGAATGGTAGTTGTATCACCACTTTTTCTGTAAGTTAGCAGTGTGGCATTAACTGTTTTTCACGTGACAAACCACCCACTGGGTGGGGAATATTCGTTACCTGATTTCAGCCTGCCGACCGCAAGCGACGCAAACTTTCCCAGCGAAAACTTTATGAATCTGACTTACAACACCAGTTATCCGGGCATTGATGATCTGCGTGAAGGCGCACGCCGACGAATCCCACGTTTTGCTTTTGAATACCTTGACGGTGGGTGTAATGAGGATGTGAATCTGCGGAAAAATACCGATGATCTTCGGCAGGTGGAGTTAAAGCCCCTGTATCTGACCCCGCACGAACCGCCGAACATGAAAACGGAACTGTTTGGCCATGAATATGCCGCACCGTTTGGTATTGCACCGATTGGGTTGCAGGGGCTGATCTGGCCTGGTTCGCCAGAAATCCTGGCTCGTGCCGCCAATGAGCACAATGTGCCATTCATTCTCAGCACAGTCACCACAGCCAGCATCGAAAAAATCGGCGATATTACCAATGGGCGATTCTGGTATCAGTTATACCACCCGGCAGAAAGCACGATTCGGGACGATATTATGGATCGCCTGCAGGCGGCAGGGTGCAAAACGCTGGTGCTGTTGTGCGATGTGCCTTCATTTGGCTTTCGCCCACGCGACATTCGCAATGGGTTGGCGATGCCCCCACGGATGACCTTGCGTAACATCCTGCAGATTTTAGGCCGCCCCAACTGGGCCATGCGGACACTGCTGAACGGCAAGCCCCACTTTGCCACGATGGCGAAATACATGCCCAAGGGTCTGAATATGAAGAAGCTGGGTGCCTACATGAACTCTACTTTTTCTGGCCGACTGAATGAAGAACGGATCAAACCGATCCGCGATCGCTGGAAAGGGAACCTGGTTTTGAAAGGCGTTGCCAGTGAAGAAGATACCGAAACAGCAATTCGCCTGGGTTTAGACGGGATCATCATTTCCAATCACGGTGGGCGGCAGGTAGATGCGGGAGAGTCGACCATCCGCTCATTGTTGGCAATCACCGCCAAATATCGTGGAAAAATTCGCATGATGATCGACAGTGGCATCCGCACCGGTCCGGATATTGCCCGCGCATTGGCCTGTGGTGCGGAATTCACCTTTTTGGGCCGCACCTTCATGTATTCGGTGGCTGCACTGGGCAATGAAGGTGGGCAGCACGCCATTGCAATGTTGAAAGTGCAACTGAACCAGGTGATGGAACAGTTGTGTTGCCATCGAGTTGCTGATTTCGGTCACCACCTGTTGCGAAAACCGGATTAACGACTTGGTTTTAAGGGGAGTTCCAGCGACAGGATATTTTCTTTCGCCTCAATCACCACTGGTTTGGGCAGGACCACCGGTTCTCGATAACCAGCGGTCTGATCATTCAGGTTTGGTAAATAGGTCACTTTGTAAGTGCCTGGTGCGACACCTTTCTTCCGTTCTCCTGACGAGTCCGTGGTTCGTACCGTTGTCAATTCGAACTTGCCAGAATCGGATACTTCACTGTTAATGAGAAATTCCGTATTGTCTGGTTCCAAATTCAATTGAATCGTCCCACCTTTAACCGGATTCCCTCCCAGAGTGATCGTTCCAGACACCGGGTGGAGTATGCCAAATTCTGGCTGATTCGAATTCCCACTGCACCCAGCAAGTAAAACAAGCAGCATTAGCGACAATAAACGCATATTGCCTCCGGTTACCAATCGTTGCCAAGGGGGTTGCCATCACGTGGATCGACTGCCCGCTGCCACGTGACATCGGCCATGCCAGCCGTGATAAAACGGACGCTGCCATCACCCAGACATACCATGATACCACCGGTATGCTGACCTTGTGGCACCGCAATATTGCAATTGTTCAGCATTTGCGGTTTTACCTGAAACTTGGGTGAAGGTGGGAACGCTGTTAATCCTGTTCCCCCCTTGCTGGTTCCCAAATTAAACCCAGGTCGCCAGACACTGTTTGCATCTGCCCATAATGTGCCGTAGGCACTGGTCAGGTTGCCTGTATTCCCACAGGTACCATACACTTCGGCCAGAAAGACCGTATTGGAAAGACCATCAGCCACACTGGCACTCATTTCTGTTTTTCCAAGTGGGTAGGTGCGGTTACCGGCGGGATCCCCAAAAACGTAATTGTTCCCAGCGTAGTTGGTAATACCCCACCCATTCGCCCCACCGTTGGTGGTTTTGCACTTGCCACTATCGTTGGTGGTATCAGATGGGCAAATATAAGTTGGAATCACGCGTGCGTATTGCAGCCCACCATAACTACCCAGTGGCTGGGTTAATTTGAAAATATTGTCCTGTTCAATCTGTGGAAGCAAAAAATGGAACATGGTAAACATGTGGGCGCCATATGGGGTATTTGCAGGTGTGGCTGTTACAGCAGATGGTGCACACAGTGGCGGCAGACTTCCATTAGCATCGTTTAATCCATGAATCGCAAGCCCCAGTTGTTTCAAATTGTTCGAACATTTCGAACGATTGGCTGCTTCCCGTACTTTTTGCACGGCTGGCAACAGCAATCCAATCAGGATGGCAATGATAGCAATCACCACCAGCAACTCAATTAACGTAAAACCACGTCGAGAAGACATAGAAATGTACCTCCAGCCAATTCCACCAGGACACACTGCAATAGCGAAATTTCACATACAACGATGTTTCAAAGAGAAGAGGTGTCACAAAAAGAGTGTTTGCAACGGAGAAACATCTTAAAAGAATCTACGTGATCATAACGAGATTCTAACGAATGTGCAACTGTATTTTGAAAAAAGTTTCGTCAAGAATTGGTGAACCACTACCAGAAGAACGGCAACTGGTCTGAAAAAAAATCGAATATCAGATGGAAATCTGATTACTTCGCTTCCAGTTCTTTCTGAATTGCCGTGGTCAGTTGTTCATCCATCGGTGCAATGTTCGATTTGTAACGACCTTTTACCGCACCGTCGCGGCCGATCAGGAATTTTTCAAAGTTCCAGCCGATGGGGCCTGCGAAACTTGGGTTGGTGGTTTTGCTGGTCAGGTAGTCGTACAGTGGGCAGATTCCTTCGCCTTTCACCACCACTTTGGACATCATCGGGAAGGTCACGCTGTACTTGGTGGAGCAGAACTCAGCGATTTCGGCATCGGTGCCAGGTTCCTGCTTGCCGAATTCGTTGGCAGGGACGCCAATCACCACCAGGCCATCTTTGCCATATTTTTCATACAGTGCCTGCAGATCTTTGTACTGCTTGGTGTAACCACAGCGACTGGCGACATTCACCAGCAGCACCACTTTGCCTTTAAACTGGGCCAGATCGACTTCTTTCCCGTCGATTGCCTTCATTTTACCTGTTAACGGACCGGTCATTACCTTGGTTTCCTTTTCTGCAGCAACTGCATTTCCAGCAACAATAAGCCCTGCCAAACATACCAAACTTGCCAATTTCATGGTTGTCTCCACATGAATGTTAAATACTGTGCGTCTTCACACATCGTTTTTAGACGAACGAACAGGCAGAGTGCAAGCAAAAATTACAAGAATTTTCCCAATGGTGGGGGAAAATTAATGAAAACTCTTTCATAATGTTCCCGTTTGTAACTTTGTGGGTGCTTACCTATCCTAATAAGTAGACAGATTTTTCAGTATTACCCAGATTTCTCCCACGTGGGAGATGCGGAGCAGGTAGATTGTCATGGCTGGAGTGAACCCGTACGTTGTCAAACCCACGGTGAAAAAAGCAGAGAAGCCGTTTAAAATCACGTTTCATATCGAGGAAACCGGTCAGGTCATTCCATTTGAAGTGCAGCCGGGTGCTATTCCGTATGGCCGCACCGGTCTGGAAGGGAGCGTGCTGGACCTTGCCGAGGGTGCCGGTCTGGAAATTGACCATGCCTGTGGGGGCGTTTGTGCCTGTGCCACCTGCCACGTGAAAGTGACCCAGGGTGGGGGAACCTGCAATCGTGCCACCGAAGATGAAGAAGATATGCTCGATAGTGCCCGCGATGTTGACCCCGATTCCCGCCTGAGCTGTCAGTGCGTGCCTGATGGCACCCAGGATGTGGTGGTGGTTATTCCCAAGTGGAACAAAAACATTGTCAAAGAAGGCCACTAATTAACGATATTGCGATATTACTGTATTTTTGTATTCTAATTTCGCGATATGATCAAATCACCATTCACTTACTTGCCAATATCATCATATGCCACTAGCAGGGAAAGTTGTCGCGATTGCGGAAGCTCGCCAGCAGGACGAACTCCAACGCCTTTTAGAACGTGAGGGTGCCACAGTCCGCACCTGTCCCATGTTTGGGATATACGATCAACCCGATGAAGCCACGGTCAATCTCTGGTTGGATCGTTTGATTGCAGGACAGTTCGACTGGCTGATCTTTTTAACCGGCGAGGGTTTACGTCGATTGCTCGGTTTCGCTGAACGTGGGGGCCGTCGACAGGAACTGATTGATGCCGTCGCACGCTCGAACACGCTGACCCGTGGGCCAAAACCTGCCACAGCGTTGAAGGAAATCGGCCTGAAGCCCACCCGAAGTGCCACTATTCCAACGACAGAAGGCGTTATTCAGACGTTGGCCGAACTCATCCAGCCTGGGCAAACGATTGGCGTGCAGTTGTACTCTGCAAGCAATCCCACGCTGGTCGACTTCATCACCACGAATGGTGCGAAGGCAGACACCATCCAGCCGTATGTTTACGCACCGAAAAGCGACGCTACCCATGTGGTGGAGTTACTGCACGACATGGACGCTGGCAAAGTGGATGTGATTGTTTTTACCAGTGCCCCACAGGTGGATCGGTTACTGGAAGTGGCTTCGGAACACAATTTAACAGAGTTGTTCCGCACCGCACTGGGCAAAGTGTTTGTCGCATCTGTGGGCCCAGTAGTTTCGCAAAAATTAGAAAGCCTTCATTTAAAAGTCGATCTGCAGCCCGCCCAGGGGTTTCAGATGAAAAATCTGGTGATCCAACTGGGCAGAAGTTTCTCGTAACACATTTCCCTTGTTTGGAAAAAAGGCATAACACCCACAAACAGTTGGATAGTGGCACCGATTTCTCTTTTCGACTGCAAGTTTCGTCATTCCCCACGTTTTCAATTGCGATAACCTAAATGTTCTCCATGGATTTGCTGGAAGTGAGGGGTTGACGGATGCGAATATTCCTTTTGTTGGTCGCGACTTTTGTCGCCAATACCACCCGTGGGGCGGATATTGCCCCATATTTGCCCGCCGATACTGATGCGGTTGCCCTGGTGGATGTCACCACTGTGGTGAATTCAGAATTAGGGAAACAAATCGGCCCACAACTCATCAAGGACCTGATTCAAAGCCGCAAACAGGTGCAATATGCGATCGAAGCAGCTGGGTTAGATCTTTTTAAGGATTTTTCCCGCAGCACGGTGGCAATGAATGTCCGCACCGCCAATAGTGGGAAACCATTTATGCTGCTCGAAGGCAAATTTACCCACAAAGCGGTATCGGATTCGATAGAAAAGTATGCCTACCAGCACACCGACCGAGTTTCGATTGTCAAACAAGGTGGGCGAACGATCTACAAGCTGCCAGGCGATAAGCCAGAGCAAACGATGTTTTCTGCCGTCATTAAGGACGGCCTGATTGTGGTAGGCCCCACTGCAGAAGCAGTGGAAGTGGCTTTTCTGGCCAGTGAAGGCAAGGCAACCTCGAAATTAACCGCCGAAATGAACTCACTGGTGGGCAGTTTGAAGCCAACCGCTGCCATTACGGCAGTGGCCTGGGTGCGGGGGCAGTTTGCGAATGTCGAAGTCCCAAACGAACAGTTACAGGCACGCTTGCAGAACGTTGATTGGATGAGTGCCGCAATTGCCATCGACAAAGATATCCACATTTCGCTTGCATGCAACGCCAGCGATGGTGCCGCAGCCAAACAGCTCAGTGACCTGGTGGGTGGGATGGTAGCCCTGCTTCGGCTGCAACTGAGTGCAGCAGCCAGTGAAGAACCATCACTCTTACCTCTAGTGGATCTTCTTCGCACGGTAAAAGCTACTCCAGGCACCAATGTGGTCAATGTGACCGGCACCATGCGTGGCAGTGTGGCCGCAAAAGCGTTTGTGAAGTAACATTCCGACACCAGTTGAAATTGTGAAAGCCACCATCAGTGGCACTAGATTTCAAATCAGCAATATAGCAGTTTGGCAATATCGCAATATTGTAATCTTTCGCCATTTTTGCTCCCACCTTCCTTTCTGGTGGGGGATTTTGCTATCATTTCTTTATGTCGCACGATTTAGCCAATGAACTTTTCCGTTGCCCGATCGATCCCAAGCGGGTAACCCACCTGGTCAACCTGGAAACCAAGTGGGAATGCCAGCAGTGTGCTGTGAGCTTTCGTATTCGAGAAGGGATTCCCTGTCTGCTGATTTCGGAAGCGACTTTGCCGGAAACCTGCACGCGAATTGATGAACTACCATGTCGCAAGCGTTCTTGAATCTGCGTGCCGTTACCAAAAACTATGGTACCCACCAGGCCCTCGGTGGGGTAACTCTAGAAGTCTTTGAAGGGGAAATCTTCGGCTTGCTCGGCCCTAACGGTGCTGGAAAAACCACTTTAATGAGTATTCTGGCCTGCCTGTTGCCCCACGATGCTGGCGAAATCGAATTCATGGGTGGGCTTTTCTCTTCAACATCTGCCCACATTCGAAACGCAGTGGGCCTGGCAACTCAGGATCTGGCACTTTACGGCGAACTGACCGCCAGGGAAAATCTGGTTTTTTTTGGCAGGCTGTATGGTTTGCAGGGAAAGGTGCTTCAGCATCGTGTTGCTGATATTCTTGATTTCTGTGGGCTGACGGAACGCGCTGATCACCGGGTTGGAACTTTTTCTGGTGGGATGAAACGCCGTCTGAATCTTGGTGTTGCCGTCATTCACCAACCCAAATTGCTGTTATTGGATGAACCCACCACAGGAGTTGATCCGCAGTCCCGCAACCACCTGTTCGAACAGATCCGCCTGCTGAATTCGCGTGGCATGACCGTGATTTACACCAGCCACTATATGGAAGAGGTTCAGGCGTTGTGCCCACGGATAGCCATTATGGACCTGGGCAAAATCATCGCGTGTGACCGAATAGAGCACCTGCTGGCGATCCGTGGGAGTGAATATCGACTAACACTTGAGCAGAATTCGCCTGATTTAATGAGCAAATTCTCATCATTGGCGGGTGTTCGGCATTTGTCGTCAGAAAATTCACAAATAATTTTACGGGGCAAACCAGACGGAACGTTTGCCGCAGATTTGCTGCAACTAGCAATAGATCAAGGAGTTAGGATTTCTCATTTTGAGGTGATTCCCCCCACCCTGGAAGATGTTTTTCTGGAAATTACCCGCAAGACGTTGCGGGATTAACGGAAATTCATGATTTATTAACAACTGATAAGGTACACTATTACAGTTGGTTCTCGCTGCCAATGGATTGGCTGCACATTTTTTGCCCATGACTGACGCGATCTGCGCAATTTTCGTCAAGCAAGGAAGTTACACGATATTCGCTGGTATTCATCAACTGGGTAAGTTAGGATGAACACAATTGTGCTAGTAAATGAAGATTTTCTGAGTGTTTGTGGGAAGATCGTCAATTATGAATGCAGGTTGTGCCGAATCTAACGGTTGAATGAACAGAATCGTGGTTTGCGCATCCTATTGATGTCGTGGTGGGGTGCGTGTTTTAATCGGCGTGAGGGGAAAGCAGATGTTTCATCATCACAAGAGTGGGTTGTGGCCTAAAAAGTGGCTGCGGTCAATCGCCGGGGTCAGTTTCGCTGTCTCGATGGTTGTCGGCGGAATGACGATCAGTAATCCTGGCAGTGGCATCCCATTGCTTGCTGCTCAGGAAAAGATCGACCCAATGAAGCCTGCAGGTGGTGATAAACCTGCTGCTCCCATGGCAGAAGTTCCCCCTCCAATCAAACATTACACCTTTGTCATGAGCAAAAAGCCCTGGAAGGAAGTAATGGACTGGTATGGAGAACTGACTGGACTGGCATTTAACAGTTCGGAAGCTCCACCAGATGGCACGTTTAACTTTACCCCACCGAAAGTGGGTGGGAAGTTCCGTGAATATTCCGTTTCCGAAATTACGGACATTATTAATGAAGCATTAACCGCAAAAGGTTACGTGCTGATTCGCAGCGAGCAATCGTTCCGTTTGTGGGCGGCAGATAAGCCAATTCCTGCAGAGTTGGTCCGCACCGTTACGGTGGAAGAACTGGACCAGCTTGGGGCCCGCGATGTTGTGCAGATTGCGCTGACGCTCAAGGCCCAGGTCGTCAATGATATTCGCGACGATGTCAAGTCGATGCTGAGTGCCAACGCCAACATGGCTGCACTGTCTTCGTCCAACACGTTCGTGATCACCGACAAAGTTGCTAATCTTCGCCAGGTTGTGAGAACCTTGCTGGCAGGTGAGGATCTGGAAAAGAATGCCAGTGCGGAACAATATTCGCACAAATGCCAATACATTCGTTCTCGCGACGCTGCAACACTTCTGCGTGGTTTGTTTGGGGTTCCCACCAACACCTCAACGGTTCCATCTCGCTACGATCCGCGTTCTTCTTCATCTTCCTCTCGCGATTCCCGCGACTCTCGTGGTCGTGATCCCCGTGATCCGCGAAGCTATGACCCACGTTACAGTAGTGGAGGGTATGGTAGCTACGGTGGTTACAATACGCAGTATTCCTATGCACAACCCGGTGGCAAAACCCTGAACGTAGTTGCTGACGAAGTGCAGAATATGGTCCATGTCAATGGCCCAGCAGATAAAGTTGCCCAGGCGAAGTCGTTCCTGGTGAAGAACGATACTGGCGACAAGAAGATCATTGACGGAAAACCCACCTTCCAGAACTACACGGTGGGTGCTGGTACAGCAGATGCCATTGCGACCGCGCTCGCAGATCAATTCAAAACCAGTGAAATTGTCCGGATTCAGGCTGTTGGTGGCAACCAGATCATGGTTTGGGCACCACCAGAAGACCATTTCATGATTGCCGAGGCACTGAATTCCAATCGTGCCCCCACAATGGTAAAAACGATTCCGGTAACCTCGCTGGATAGTGCTTCTGTCTCGACCATGCTGAAAAGCATGTTCCCATCCACCACCGATGGTGGGGCGTACATTGATGTCCAACCAAACGGCAGCGGCATTATTGTGCGTGGCAACCAAAGCCAGATTCAAGATATTGAAATGGCGATTCGAGCCATGGGCGAGGAAGCAGGTGATCTCACGGGCAGTGGCTTCCGCATGATTCAGTTGAAAAACGGCAGTGCGGCCGATCTTGCGAATGAGGTCCAGCGTGTATTAAAGGAAATGAACATTCCCGGCGGGCCAAAGATCAAGCTGTTTGTGCCCGGTCAGGATGGCATTCCGCCACTCCCTGCCCCGATGCCCAAAGCTCCAATCCCAACACCTAAGGGTGCAGAAGGGCTGCCAAAGGGACCAGAAATTCCCAGTCTGCCTCGTGGACAGGCGAAGCCATCTACCGACCCAACGCTGAGCATGAGCGATGCCGAGCTTCGCAAAATGGTGGTGGCCAACAATCAGATTGGCAATCCCGCACCGGAAAAGAGTGATGGCCCCACGGTCACACTGACACCAGTTGGCGATAAGCTGATGATTTCCAGCGACGATCCCAAAGCTGCCGCGATGGTTGCCCAGATTGTCCGGATGTATACGAATTCCAACGATACTGCGACGATGCACATCTACCGACTGAAAAATGCCAGTGCTGTAGATGCTGCAAAAACGATTAACGATTGGTACAACCCACCACAACAGCAGCAGCAAGGTGGTAACGCAAATCCATTTGCTGCATTCCTGGGTGGTGGTGGCCGTGGTGGCCGAGGCGGATTTGGAGGTTTTGGTGCCACTGCTGCACCAGCACCTGCCGCAGCAACCCCACCTGCAGATGCCAAAGTTCGAGTAGTGGCAGAAACAGGCAGTAACACTCTGCTGATCAAGGCCAACGCGGTGGATTGGATTACCATCCGCAACATGCTGGAAACCATTATTGATAATGCCGATGAAGGCGGCCTGACCCAGCCCTACTTCATTGGCCCGCTCGAATATGCCACCGCATCGACCGTGGTTGCTGCTTTGAAGGAAGTCTTCAAAACGGAATCTGCTGGTGGCTCCTCCGGTGGGGCACAGCAGAATCCATTTGCGGGATTTGGTGGCAGTCGGGGCAGAGGTGCCGCACCACAACCGGCAGCAGGTGGTGCTCGACAGGCAACACTGTACGTGACCTCGGATGATGTGACCAATTCAATTATTCTGAATTGTTCCAAGCCGATGTATGAGAATGTGAAACTGGTTGTTGATGAGTTCGAGAAGAACGCTAAAGACACTACTAAAGTCGTTCGGCTACAGCCATTAACGGATGTCGATCCTCAGATTGTCCAGGATGTCCTGGACATTATGCAAGGCCGCACACCTACCAGCCGCTTGCAGACAAACACAAATCAGCAACAAAGTCCATTTGGTGGTGGCGGTACCCGTGGTGGTTTCGGAGGTGGCGGTACTTCACCATTCGGTGGTTTCGGAGGTGGTGGTACTCGTGGCGGCTTCGGTGGGGGCGGTGCGTCTCCATTTGGTGGTGGCGGCACTCGTGGTGGCTTCGGTGGTGGCGGTGGCACCCGTGGTGGTCGTGGGGGCGGTCGAATGTCCTTTAACGATCAGATACCCAGGTTCCCGGAGGGCCAGCGCCCTTTTGATTATCGGGACATGGAGGTCCCTAACGAACCTCAGATTTTTGATCCAATGTTTGATGGCCTTGCACAGGATATGCCTGAATATCCTATGTATGGTCCGCGCGTAGCTGCACCATTCAAACCGGTGAAGATCCTGCCAATTGGGGAACGGATCTCGCAATCCGGCAATACGCCGACGGTAGATGCTGCGGTATTACCGGTTTCATTCCAGCAACCAGAGCAGCCACCACAACAGGTGGTACCTGGTGATTTGCGGTTTTTCATCCCACGTGGGCCAATTGAGGCACAACCTCTGCCCGAACTGGGAGCAATCGTCATCACTGCTGCTAATCAGCGTGATCTGGAATTAACTCTTGATCTGATTCGGCAGATACAGGAATACATTAAAAAAGAAGGGGCAAATATTGGTCCCAAATATGAAGTAATTCCTTTAAAAAATGCAGATGCTACCACGTTGGTTCAGGTAATGAATCAGATTTTTGCACGTGGCGAAGGTACGCAGGTGCAGAATCAGTTCGGTGGTGGCAATCAAAGCCGGGGCGGCTTCGCAGGGGGCTTTGGTGGCTTTGGTGGTTTTGCCGGCTTTGGTGGTTCCAATCAGCAACAGAACATCGCTCAACCTCGCTCGGTGTTTATGTTGCCGATTCCACGCCAGAATGTGATTCTCTTATTTGCACCCGCCGGACGTGCAGAATACTACAAAGCAGAAATCCTCAAACAGGATGTTAAGAGCACTCTGGAACCAGAAGCAATCCCACTGAAGAAAGCTTCTGCCCAGATTGTCGCACAATTGGTGGGGAACTACCTCGCCCAGCGTGCAGTGGCATCTGGCATTCAGATCGGACAGTTGTCGGATAAGGTCTACTACGATGTCAGTTCGAATACGATCTATGTGCAGGCCGCTCCTGCAGATATGGAAGAAGTAAAGCGGTTGATTGCCAAACTGGATACGTCCGAATCACAGGCAATGAACGAATTCCGCATCGTGCGTTTGAAGAATGCTGTTGCCGATGAAATCTCTGCAGTGATTCTTAATGCATTGACGAAGGGTGTTCTCCCACAGCCATTGCAACAGCAGCAACTCCCCGGGCTGGTGCAAATCCAGCAACAAGGTGGGGGTGGTGGATTCGGTGGCGGCGGTGGTTTCGGAGGTGGCGGCATCGGCGGTCAGGGGGGTCTCGGCGGTTTGGGTGGCGGAGTAGGTGGTCAGGGTAATACTGGCGTGCAGCTTGGTTCCCAGGCAACCAACACCACTAAGACGACCTCGCTGCAGTTTTTCCGGTCGAATGGTGATGGCTCGATCTCTTCCGGCTATCTGGAAGATGTACATATCACCCCGGATGTGCAGCAACAGCCTGTTGTTGTCTGCACCCAAGAAAACGATGGCTTTGCTGATGGCACTGGTCGACGATCTGGATGTGCCCAGTGCAGCTAGTGCTCAGATCAATATTTATACGTTGAAAAAGGCAGATGCGGTATTGACCGCCAACCTGATTCAGCAGTTGTTCTTCGGTGCAACACAAGGTGCCGGAGGTCTGGGCGGTGGTGCTGCGAATCGACCACTGCTGACATTGACTGGCCAGCCAGGTGTCAGTGCCAACCTGATTAATTTGCAGATTACGGTCGATGAACGAAGCAATTCGATCATCGTTGCTGGCAGTCAGAACGATCTGGATGCCATTGCAGCCATCATTGCTCGCCTGGAAGATTCTGCTGTCGATCTGCGTGGCAATCATGTGATCAAACTGCGGAATGCGGGTGCGGCTGATGTCGCCAACGTTTTGCAGACGTACCTGAATAACTCTCTGTCCGTGATTCAAAGTGGGAATCAGTTGTCTGGTTTTCAGCAGATTCAGCGGAATATTGTGATCGCTGCAGAGCCGGTGACCAATAACCTGCTTATCAGTGCCACCCCACAGGCCTATGCAGCGATTCTGCCAATCATCAATCAGTTGGATGCTCAACCACTACAGGTGTCGATCGAAGTGATGATCGCGGAAGTAGTGCTGAACAACAGCGAAGATTTTGGTGTGGAAATCGGCCTGCAGTCTCCAGTACTCTTTAGCCGTGGCCTGGTGCCCGCACTGGGTAACGTTTTCAGTGCGGCCAATGGTGGCACACTGGTACCTGGGGTAACGGTAAATACCACTGGTACGGATGTCGTCAATCCGTTTGGGTTTAACACCACCAACGCAGTCAGTCAGCCTTCGATCACCAATTCGGGTGTGGTGGGCTTCCAGGGTCTTACCAACTATGGCGTGGGTCGGGTTGGACAGGCGGGTGTGGGTGGTTTCGTGTTCTCTGCCGCCAGCGACACGGTCAACGTGCTGGTCCGGGCTTTGAAGTTACAAGGTCGGATTGATACTGTCTTGCGTCCCACCATTACGACGCTGGATAATCAGGTGGGCCAGGTGTTTGTTGGTCAGGACTTCCCCTATACAACGGGCAGCCAGGCAACAGCACTGGGTACCTTGCAGCAAACGATTGACCGAGTTTTACTGGGTACTACCTTGCGGGTCACCCCACGGATCAATCCTGATGGCAAGATCCTGATGCGGGTTGATCCAAGTGTGTCTTCACCACAGGATTCGCTGATTCCGTTAGGGAACGGGTTGTTTGCCACTGCTTTCAACCTGCAGCAGATTTCTACCACTGTCCTGGTGGGTGATGGGGAAACAATGGTGTTAGGTGGCTTGATCAGCAAGTCGGATTCACGCTTTGAAAGCAAAGTGCCGTGGCTGGGCGACCTGCCTTACGTGGGTACTCTGTTCCGCTTCCGTACGCAGGAACAGGTCAAACGCGAGCTGTTGTTCATTATGACGCCGCACATCATTCGTAACTCGGCTGATTCAGAACGGTTGCTGATGGAAGAAGCACGCAAGATGAACTGGCGGCTCCAGGAAATCGACAAGATCTATAGTGGACCGACCAGTGGCCTGGGCGATCGTGTTCCTGGTGAAATTGTGCCCTCCGAATCGTGGGTACAACCACAGGCTCCGGGGATGGAACAGCCGTTGACACTGCCAAAGCCTTTACCCGAAGGTGAAATACCACCTGCAAGTCCTTCAACCCCAGGGATTGAAGTGCCGAAGTTGCCTGACTTGCCTTCACCAGCACAGCCGAAAGCACCAAAAGATCCGTCGAAAGCGGATTCTTCATTGCCGACGGTGCCCGTGCTGCCGATTTCAGCGACCAGCTCAAATCCGGCTAATCTGGTGAACCCGGCACTGTTGAAACCAGCAATTGAAATGCCAATGAACCGCAAGTAACCGTAAGATTTTTTACCATGGATGGTAACCAATAATGAAGAAAGGTCATTTATTTTCGCGATATACATGGTTCAGTTTGGGATGCTGCCTGCTGGTGAATACCGGTTGCAAATCACCGCTGGAAGAGACATTCGGTTTTCGGGCAAAAACGCCAGAGCAACCGATGATCGCCCTGCCGGATCAGGTACAGGCTGCCAAATCAGATGCCATCACCCCATCTGCGGCTCCCACAAAAGATACTGTGGGGAAGTTACCCCCGCCTGAGATGGTGGTACCAGCTCAGAAAGAGCAGGTAAACTTTGTAGCAGGTGCAGAGCGTCCCGATCAGGCAGCCCGCGTATCGGTGGCATGGAACAACAAGGTAATTTATGCCCCCGATCCCACAAGAGGTGGGGAGGATCAGCCTGGGTTGTTGGCACGAGTCTACGTTTTTGGTGTGGATGAAACCGCTCCGCTGCGTGGGAATGGTTCTTTTGTGATTGATCTGTTTGATCAATCGCCCAAAGGTGGCAGTTCCGCACGCTTACTGGAACAATGGCGAATTGATGCAGCCACAGCCAGCAGGTTTTTGAGAAGGGATCTGATTGGTGAAGGCTACACGCTCTTTTTGCCCTGGAGCACCTACCACGTGGATATCACCCGTGTGAATATGATTGTGCGGTACACCGATCTGGAAAACCGCTCGCTATTGGCCCAGCCGGAAGTGTTGAATATTGATCACTCTGCCACGTTACAAAAAGCGGCAGAGAAACTGGGCAAAAAAATACCTGTGGAATAACACAAATCGGTAAGAGCTTCGTTACTTGCCAGTCTGAACGGTTTGCAGCCCTTGAATGACCAGATCCAGAAACTCTCTTGCCCGTTTTGCCATCGCATCAACACCCTCTGCTGTTTTTGGTCTGGGTAGCAGCGGTGCGAAGATATTTTCACAGCATAGTGGGATCTTTCTTCCCAGATTCGCCACCAGGTGCAGCAACTTGTAGTGGTCAATTTCACCCAGGCCCGGTCCACAGTCCTCATCTTTTGGAAAATTACGGTGGTCTTTGATGCAAAAACTGTAAACCCTTGCTGCACAAGTTTTTAAGTCAGAAATCGGGTCAACATTCAGGTAATCCATGACATTACCCGCATCATAATTCACCTGCACATGTGGGTGATTGACCGCTTCAGCAATCTTCGCACAGGCCGCACCCGTACCCGTTTCCCCACCGTGCTGCTTAATCACCAGCACCACACCCTCTTTTTCTGCAATTGGACCAAGAAGTTTCAGCCGTTCAATCCAGACTTCATGGTTCCCACCTTTGGTGTGGCCAAAAGTCAGCACCTGGGGAATTCCTGCTGCTGCGGCCTGCTGTAAGCGTTGCGTTAGAACTTTCAAGCCATTGGTGGCTTCGGGATAAATTAATGAGAACATCATGAGTGGCTCGAGTCCCGCATCTCGGCACTGTTTGCCCACTGCTTTGGCTGCCATCAGACTGGTGGAATCCCCAATGATGGCTGCTTTTTTGCCCCCTTCCAGGTGGGTGGTGCCTAACGCAACAAACTTGTAGCCAGCATTGCGAATCCCTTCCAGTGCTCTGGCAAATGGAAAGTTCGAATATGGCAGGGTCATGCAGGCGACTTGAAATTCAGTAGGTGCGGCTGGTTTTTCTTCGGCCCACACCCCACCATTGTGCAGCAGGGTAGCGGAAGCGATGGCAGTTCCTGCCAGAAACTGCCGACGTGTGTTCGTGAGATTCCAGTTGGTTTCCATGTGTTACCTCATTGAAATTTCGTAATACCAGGAATGGCAATGGGCGGATCTGGGAGTTTCATCTTCCAGTCCAGTTGGTCAGGTACCAGACTTTCTTTGGAGTTCAATGCCATCTCCCAGGTAATTCGCTGTCCGGTGTAAGCGGCCATGCGCCCCATGATGGCCAACAGGGTACTCTTTGCCATATACTCCCCGTTGTTGAATGGCTTGCCCGCACGGATACTCATGAAAAATTCATCATGTTCTGTCTGGTAAATGTTGTTTTCTTTCCCCTGATAAACCCACCGTTCGGGATTCGTCAGATAAATGCCATCCGTTCGTTCGGAAAGGAACGCCATTCCTTTGGTGCCAATCGCCGATGCGGACAGTTCATTTTTGCAGCCGGGTTGTTGACGGGTGTTGCTGAACATTTTCGCCCCATCTGCATACTCGTAGACAATCGAAAAATGGTCGTAAATGTTTCCATGTTCTTTGCCAGTAAGAACTTGCCTGCCACCCACCCCCGTTGCAGCAGTGGGATATTGCCCATTCATTAACCAGGCACAGACATCCAGAAAGTGGACATGCTGTTCCACATTAAAGTCACCCGATAACCAGGTGAAGTTGTACCAGTTTCGCATCTGATATTGCAGATCAGTCCATTCCGGCTGGCGGGTTCTCGCCCAGCGACCGGTACGTAAGTCGTTTGCCTGTAAGACTTTCAGATCGCCAATCGCCCCATCGTGCACACGTTTGATGATTTCCTGAAAACCGTAGTGAAAACGCAGACAGAGCCCGGAAAGCACCCCCAGGTTCTTTTCCTGGGCCTTTTTGCAGCTTTCCAGCACCGACCGAATGCCTGGCCCATCGACTGCAACTGGTTTTTCTGCAAAAACGTGCTTGCCCGCATCAATCGCCGCCTTCAGGTGCTGTGGGCGAAAGCCAGGTGGGGTGCAAAGCAGCACCACATCGGAGTGCTGCAACACTTTCTGGTAAGCATCCAGGCCCACAAACTGGCGTTCAGCAGGGACATCAATTTTTGCCGCCAGTGCTTCATAATTTTTTAATGTTTTCAGACTGCTTTGCAGGCGATCCTCAAATGCATCGCCCATGGCAGTCAACCGAACATTCGAATCTGCCTTCAGTGCCTGCGAAGCGGCACCAGTGCCACGCCCCCCACAACCAATCAGGCCGATCCGTAATTCATCGTTGTTCTTCTGCATCGCATCCAGTGCAGCCGCACCAGCAAGCATCGATCCCGCTACCGCAAATTGTTTGAAATCGTTCCCCATGTCTATCCCCTGAAAGCAACCTGTCTAGAATCGCACAGACAAAGATCGGTTGCAACCAGAAAGCAAAATTATCTGCTGATGCTCTAAGATTGAGATCACAGCGAACAAAGAAATCAATGAAAAAATGATGAATCGTTTGACGGATTGATTGTTCTGTCTATTGATGTTGATGCACATGTGCGATTGTTGCAGTTACTAAAAAAGTAAGGATTTTGATTATGTTGAAACGATTTATTGTTGCTTCTCTGTTTGCTGTTCTCACATTATCGTTCGGTTCTACCAACACGAATGCCGCAGAACCCAAGGACATTGTTGACACCGCCGTTGCTGGCAAGTTCAACACCCTGGTGGCCGCTGTCAAAGCTGCAGAACTTGTTGAAACTCTGAAAGGCAAAGGTCCTTTCACGGTATTTGCTCCTACCGATGAAGCATTCGCCAAACTGGGTGATGCAACCATCAAGAAAGTGCTTGCAGACAAGGAATTACTGAAGAAGATTCTGTTGGCACACGTTGTTGTGGGCAAAGATGTTTATGCCAAAGACGTTGTTGGTCTGGATGGTAAAGAAGTGAACGGCTTCAAGATCAGCACCAAAGACGGAGTGAAAATTGGCGACGCCAAAGTCACCAAGACCGACATCAAATGCGCTAATGGTGTGATTCACGTGATCGACACCGTCCTGATTCCCAAGTAAGTCGCAGTTTGCTTCGATGCAGAGTTTCGCTCTGCATCCTTCACAATACTCAAATTAATAATAAGTCTGTTGAAGCAAGAATCATATCTGAAGAATTATTGTTATCGATGCTTATTGAATGAGTGAACGCTCTTAATTACTTCAGACAGCTTTTCAGCAGGCGTTTGTGTATGTTTGGCTACGAATCCTATTTCCCCAGCACGCGAATATTAACGACCAGAAACGGGCTTAAGGCTAAAATACCATTTCCTGGTAGTAGCCAGTTGCCCCGTTTTCTCTGTGCCAATTCTTCATCACCGGTAGGGCATTTTCTAAAAAGCACGGCAGATTCCATCAGATGGCCAGGAATTTCATCTGGTGAAGAAAAGAACTGTCATTAGTCGCAAGAAAAACTGGGACCTGCTGCTCGATCGCAAAAGCACTTCCAAGGTGCATCGTGCGATTCTACTGGCCGATGGACTGGTAATGATTCGTGATCTGGGCAGCACCATCAGCACCCAAGTCAATAGTCAGCTGATTTGGCGTGTCGCACTGCTGCCGAACGATCAGGTGTCGATCACCTCGTTCTAATACACAAAGCCCACCCACGGGTGTAGATCCCAGCGACATGACCACGCAACTGAATGCCAGGGAAGTTATGCAGCTGTTGAAGCACCGCGACGAACCCAACACCCTGATCAGCGATTCGGAAATGGAAGTAGCTGGAGTCCAGGTCAATGAACTGCCGGATGCTTGTCCTACTGGCTTATTCCCAATTGAAGATGTCGTAATTTTTTAGTTTCAATTGAGTTATTACCTGACGTGCTACAAAAAATAATCAGGTAACGTCTACTGAACGGCAATGAGAGGTATCTCGCTGAGTATTTGTCTGAAAAATGATATCTACTTTCACGACATATCTTTGGGGACTCATCCCCGGAGCTTCAGGCACATTTGGAAACGTAACCATATATGAACCTGTACCAGAGTCATAAGTTGCATCCTGATATGCTTGAAATTTGCCAATTATTCTACCCATTGCGTTGCGTCTGTATAATACACACTTAACTTTTATAACATTGTTTCTGTATGAACTATTGACGGTTCCCTCAACTTTTACATTTTTTGCCATGATATTTCCCTAATGATTCATGAGGCAATAATAATTCTATAAAATAAAACATCTATTTGTATTATGGAAACGATATTGTTTCTGTCTCTATTACTGGATCAATATTAACGATATATAGCTCAAAATCTTTAGCATTGCCCGACATTCCTGAATATAGTTTCAAAATATGTGGGTTGTTCGATTCATTAATCTGATTCAACGTTAAACGATGTGAAAATGCACCAGTTACAGAAAAATTGCCGGATTGGATTGCTGCAGTGTTATCAAATTCGAATAAGCTCCAATTAACTTGGTTGGGTGACATGCCTGGACTAGTGCCATCTATGTAAAAAGTTCTACCGACAGTTTCTCCACCAATTGGGGCGTATACATTGACACCGCCTCCAATGTTCGTTAATGGTCCAACTCTGATCAGCCAGCCAAATAGCCAGTTCCATAGCTTTTTGAAAATATTCATACTAAAGATTCTCCTAGTTGCTTGGTAATTTTTCAAAGATTATATTTCGAAATGCTATAGTCGCATTTTTGGCATACACACCGAAACCACTTCTGGAATGCCATTTGTTGAATGTAGCAGTAGTGCCATCTTGTAGCTGGCTGGTCAAAAAATTCTTTCGCTTATGTTGATCCATAACACTAACTGGCATATCCAATGATTGGAGGTGGTCGGCGAATTGCATATTCACAACGATATTCTCGGGGGCTGAAATCGATCCAGAATTTTCGAAATACATTCATTTTTTGGAAGTCGTTCATTGGTACAAAGAACAAACTGAAAGGTAGCTTGCTGTATGGTCCGCCGGGCAGACTCAGAATGCGTTCGTCAACAACATGTTCCTGGTTTTTCAGCAACACCCGATGGTCGGCAATTTCAACAATGTGCCTATCTTTAATACGCTGAGGAGTATCTTGCCCAAGTGGCCAAAAATCCCTGTAGCGAACGTAAATCGCGCCAGGCATCCTCATCGTTGCTTGTTTTGCTTTTATCAAGACCGAAATAAAAACCAATTTGAGATTCTTGATCAGGAAATGTGCAATGCCGCAATTCAAATGAAACCCGATAGCGATCGTGCATTGGATCACGAACTAGGGTCAACATTGAATAGAGCTGCGTCTGGAAGCTGGCTGCGCCGTCACCGGTAATGGTGGTTCCTAATGTGGATTCTCCCACTTCCCAATTAATCCACTTCGGTTTGCCGGTGGGGCCAACCACTTCGTACTTTTCGCCCACCTTCAGGTTTGCCAAGTCCCGCTCCATGATTTCCAGCGGATCGACAGTGGCAACGGGCTTTTGGTTCGCGCTATTTTTGTTAGCGATTATTACCGCATAGCTGGTAGCGCTGCCTGCCAGCAGGATCAGGAGCGCTAGGGCAATCTGCCTGCGGTGCTTTCGCACGCGCCAGCGGAGTTTTCGCAATCCAGTCAGTGGCTTGGCATGCGTGGGTTCGTTTTGCAGCCAGGCATCGAGGTCGTTTGCAAAATCATCTGCTGTCTGGTAGCGATCTTTCGGGTTGTGGGCGGTGGCCTTATCTACAATAGCACTTAAAATAGGGCAAATCGTGCTATCTAGTTTGTTCACCGGTGGAAGCAGACTGTCTGTTGCAGCGGCTTTTTTGGCTAGAATCTGCTTTTCATCTGCCAGATCCTGAAAGGGATTAAATTTTGTTAATACACTGTGCAGGGTGGCCCCCAGGGCAAAAATGTCGCACAGTTCCGTTGCTTTGTCCCCCTTCGCCTGCTGTGGGGACATGTACCTGAGGGTACCCATCACCGCGTTGGACATGGTAACCGTGTCGTCGCCCAGGGTCTTTGCCAGACCAAAGTCAGCCACTTTGGCGGTGCCATCTTCTGAAAGGAGTATGTTGCCTGGTTTCAAATCACGGTGGATTGTGCCCGACTGGTGCGCTGCCTGAACACCACGGCAGCAATCGCGGATGATTGTCGCAGCCCGTTCCGGCGGCAGTGGGCCGGCTTTCAGCAGTTCGCTGAGGGAATTGGCCGCCAGATATTCCATGGCGAAGTAGGGCACTTCTTCCTGCGGGCCAACGTGGTGCACGGTAACCACGTTGGGGTGGTTGATCAGAGCCTGAGAACGGGCTTCGCGTCGGAACCGCTCGATATTGTGTTCGCTTTGCCTGCGGTGGTCCAGCATTACTTTGACGGCAAACAATTTCCGCGTCAGCCGTTGTTGGGCCAGAAACACGGCCCCCATGCCCCCTTCACCCAGCTCTTTATAGAGTCGGTAGCCCGGAATCACCGGTGCGTGGGGTAATTGCTCAATTTCTTCGTCGTATTCCGATATTGCAGGGGAGGTTTTGCTGGGTGCATCAACGGTAGGTGCATCATCACCAACAGTAATATCCTGCGTGGGGGCTGTCAGTTCCGTAATGGTTACTGTACCGGATTTCTCATCTGTAATTGAATAGTTTTGAACACCTTCCCCACAACTGGGGCAGGTGAGCACACCCACAGGTATCAGGGTGGAACAACGGGAACAGGAGAGCGATGAAGGCAAGTTTCGGGTCTCAGGCAAGTCAGAGTTACTTTGACAGAAGTACAAAAGTGATTCAAGAGTAAAAATGTATTTTTTTCAAAAATGAAGAAAAAATGAGAGTGCAGGGGTTCTGATTGCAATCTTGGTCACTTGCCCTGGATTCCCGCCTTCGCGGGAATGACGTTTACGGATAGTAAGGTTAATTGAGTACTACTGATAGTCTTCTGGATTCCCGCCTTCGCGGGAATGACGTTTACGGATAGTAAGGTTAATTGGGTACTACTGATAGTCTTCTGGATTCCCACCTATGCAAGCATGACGGTAGTGGTTAACCATCTGAATCGTCTTAAAACTCTGCATTCCCTGGAGTGCGTGGGTACGGGATGACGTCGCGGATGTTCGCCATCCCGCTTAAAAACAGGATCATTCGTTCCAGGCCCAGGCCAAAGCCCGCGTGCGGCACAGTACCGAATCGTCTCAGGTCGGCGTACCAGGAATAGGCTTCGATATCCAGGTGTTGTTCCTGCATGCGGGTGTGCAGCAGATCCAGGCGTTCTTCGCGTTGGCTGCCCCCAATAATTTCCCCCACGCCAGGCACCAGAACGTCCATCGCTGCCACGGTTTTTTCATCGTCATTCACACGCATGTAAAATGGTTTGAGCGTCCGTGGGTAGTTGTAAATGATAATTGGCTGCTTAAAGTGCTGCTCTGTGAGGAATCTCTCATGTTCTGACTGCAAATCCTTGCCCCAGGCCACGGGATATTCCCAGGTTTTGTTCGCTTTCAGCAGAATATCCACCGCTTCAGTGTACGGAATTCGCAGAAAATCGTTCGCCAGCACGTGGTTGAGGCGTTCCAGCAGGCCGGTATCCACGCGTGCGTTGAAAAACTCCAGGTCCTCCGCACAGTGCGTCAGTGCGTCCCGAATAATTCTTTTCAGAAAGGCTTCTGCTAAAGACATATTGTCCTGCAGGTCGTAGAAGGCCATTTCGGGTTCAATCATCCAGAATTCAGCGAGGTGCCGTGGGGTGTTCGAGTTTTCCGCACGGAAAGTAGGCCCAAAAGTGTATACTTTTGACAATGAACAGGCGAAAGCTTCCACCTGTAATTGCCCAGAAACCGTCAGAAATGCCGGTTTGTGAAAGAAATCTTTGCTGTAATCGACTTTCCCATCTTCCAGGGGTGGTTTTTCCGGGTCAATGGTGCTGACACGGAACATTTCCCCTGCACCTTCGCAGTCGCTGGCGGTAATAATGGGGGTGTGGATGTAATAAAAACCTTGTTCCTGAAAAAACAGGTGAATTGACATGCTCACCTGATTCCGCAACCGCATCACCGCACCGAAGGTGTTGGTGCGCGGCCGCAGGTGGGCGATTGTCCGCAGATATTCAAAGGTGTGACCTTTCTTTTGCAGCGGAAAGGTTTCCGGATCGGCGGTGCCAATCAGTTCAATCGACGTGGCACGTAGTTCCGTCGCCTGTCCCTTTGCAGGTGAGGCAAGAACTTCTCCCACCGCTACAATGCTGGCACCTGTGGGGATTTTTTTCACTTCGCTCTCATAATTTGCCAGTTCCCCGGGTGCTACCACCTGCAGGTTACCCTGGCAGGAGCCATCGTTCAGTTCGATGAAGCTGAAACCACCTTTAGAATCACGCCGAGTCCGCACCCAGCCACGTACGGTGACTGTTTTGCCCACGCTGCCTGCCTGTCGGGCAGCCGAAACGCTGATCACTTCCATATTTTCACCTCTCCCACTATGTTATGGTGGGACAGAACGGTTGGAATGGTTCGCGGGGGGAAGTCATTTCGGCTGCTTCTTCTTCATCAGAGCTTTCAAAAGGCGTTCGTAACGGTTTTTTTCACTTGCAGTATGGGAATTTTGTTCCAGTTGATGCTTTTCAATCAACGCAAGCGAATTTTCAAGGTGTTTAATCGCTGCATCATAATTTTTCTCCCTGGCTTCCAGAAAACCCAGCAGCCCCAAAGACCAGGCATGGCAACGATGCACTAGAAAAGTGTGTTTTTTTTCAGGAAGGGTGTTGATTGCCATAAGATTTGATTCAAAGACTTCTTTCGCCACAGAGTATTGTGAACATCGTTCAGCAAAATTGGCAAATTCGCAGGCTGCAAGGAGCGTATTTTCGTCTGCTGCCCCACGCACGCCCAGCCAGCGGCTGTACACTTCCTGATAAATGGCATATGCATCCTGAAAATTGTCCTGTACTTCATGCAGCCATGCCACATCACGCAGGCTTTCTAATGTCCTTGGGTCGGCCTTGCCAAATGCCAGTTCCCGCAGACAGTGGGCTGTCTGGAAATTGCTGAATGCATCCTCTTGCTGGCCAGCATGGAATTGCTTGATTGCCAGTTCCCGCATCTCGTACATGTGCTTGTCGTCGTTTTCCGGCAGATGAATCCGTGCCCACTCCACAAGCTGTCGCTGCATATCGAGTTCGAGTTCTGATTCCTTCAGAAGTTGATAGATTGCAATAACATCTTTCATCGCCTGCAGCACTGCGGGGTTGGATTCCCCCAGGATCTGTCTGGTGGATTTCAGGCACACCAGGCGGTATTGCAGTGCATCACCGTGCTTATTCTGCTGTTCCAATACCCACGCCATGTCGCGGGTGCTTTCTAACAACAAGGGGTCGCTTTCTGGCAATTGCTTCTTGCGAATTTCGTAGGCCTTGACAAAATTGGGATAGGATTCTTCCTGCTGCATGAGCTGGATTTGAGTGACACCAATTGCTTGAATTTGTTCTGCATATAGCAAGTGGGAATCGCCATGAATTTTATGAATAATTTCCCGACTCCGTATCTGGTGGCGTAATGCGGATGAAAAATTTTTGTTTTTAAAATCAATAAGGCCTGCTAATGAATACAAATTTACGAGATATTCTGATTGTGGTTGAAATTGTTCTGATAGATAAGGGAACTTTTCGTCAATTGTTTGGAGTGTGTTGTCTAATGTTTTGGCCGCTTCTGCATATCTTTTTCGACTAATCAGTTCTGGTAGTTTATTGCATTCTTGAATAAGCACTAGAACGTCCTTCAGAATACCTTCTGGGATTCTAGATTGGTCCACATCCAGACTGAAATTGATGATGGGTAAATCCGGCGTATTAAATTTGTTGACAAATCTATCAGCAAAATTTGGATTCTGTACATAAATACTGATATAATCAAGTGCTTCTTTTTTAATTCGATTTGCTTCATCATCATTTTTTAGGGATCTTGCAGATTTCATCCAATACCACATTATCTCCAGACAATCAGCGTGCAGCTGGTGATTTTGGCAAGTCATCACAAGCTCAGGTGATCGCTCAATAACTTCCTGATAATTTTTTGCAATGGTGTATCCATACAACAGTTTTTTCTCGTAAAAAATTATTTCTGATATCGGTGCATCCAGTTCTATTGCCTCATTACAAATTTCTTTAACGATTGGCAAATATTCGTTGATCTTGTCTGATGCGTATATTAATTCAGAACTATTACATCTTGCCAAACGTGTAATGGCATGTTTTTCTCCATAGTTTTTTTTGGCGATATCAATAGTTCTTGTAGAATAATTACTTGCTTTTTCAATCGACCCTTTCAACATTGAGATTGTAGCTAGTTGCTGATAAGTTTCGATCAAATCCGGATGATCTGCTCCCAGTGTCGATGTTTGATGGTCCAGTATCGAATTTAAAGAAGATAATATCTGATCAAGATCCTGCCCCAGCATATTGCCATCAGTAATCTTCTTGAAGGTATAAACAGTAGTGGGGTGGTGTTCTCCGAATTGCGCCACTTGTGTCTTGTAAACCCATTGCACAATTTCTGAATACTTAGTGAATTCGCCACGCTGTGCAAAACAGTCCGCAATCAACAAATGAGTAAACAAAGTATCCTGGTGAAAATCAGACAAGTACTGTTGCTGCAGGGCCAGGATTTCTTTGCATTCCTTTTCAAACGCATCCAGCGGCAGGTTGCTTAACCTTGCGACGGTGGTGCGGACATACAACGTCATCTGGTGGTGGGGGCCAAATGCTTTCAACGCCACCTCATAGCCTTTTTTGGCATTTTCCAGTGCGATCTCTTTTTCGCCAATTTCATCGAGCGTATTTGCCAGTGTGGTACGCAATTCCGCTTCTACTTTTGGCTGGTTGGTAAACCGCCCGTTGATCACATTCGTGGCGCGAAGCACAGCTTCTTTCAAGGTAATGTCCGGATTGATCGGGACTTTCCCTTCTTCCAGACGGTGCTGCCCACGGGCGGAGCTGATCTGGAAGAAATCGCGTTGCAAAAAGTCCAGCGTGGCGCGGGTGGTAATTGCCTCTTCCTGAGCTTCTTGTGCATTGGCAATGGCACGCTTTTTCTGAATATCTTCCTGAGCACGTGCCTGGTTTGCCCGCACCATGCCAATGGTGGTACCGATGATTCCTGCAACCAGAATAATCACCAGTGCGGAGGTGCCGTATCGAAGGATCTTCCCACGCACACGCCGTTCCTGTTCTTTGGTGGCTGCGGCGGCCTTTTCGGCGATCGTTTTGCGGTATTGTTTCTCCACAGACCGTTGATAATTCCGTACCGCCGTGGCCACCTTCCCTGCGTGGGGTGGGCGATCTTCCGGGTTCACTTCCAGACAATCCAGTGCGATATCGATCAACCCCTGATCGGCCCCACAGGCCTGCAGACGTTCCACTGCGGGCTGCGTGTTGCCTGCTGCCGCCATTGCAATGGTGGCTTTCGCGTTTTCAGCTTCAAAAACGGATTTCCCTGTCAAAATCACCGTCAGAATCGCCCCCAGGGCAAACACATCCGACCGTGCGTCAACTGCTTCCCCTCTGGCCTGCTCCGGCGACATAAACTTCGGCGTTCCCATAATCGTTCCCGCATGGGTCAGGTGGGCTTCGGTCTGCCCCAAATCGGAAGTGAGGGTGATTTCTGCAGAATTATCCTTCGCCAGCCCCCAATCCATCACCTGAACTTCGCCGAACGCACCGATCATCACGTTCAGTGGCTTCAAATCGCGGTGCACCACCCCTTTGGAGTGGGCAAAACCCACGGCCTGAGCAATCTGTTCAAAAATCTGGATCAGTTTCGACTGGTTTGCTGTTTCTTCTGTTCGGTTCTTCAACAACTTGTCGAGAGTTTCCCCCTGCACCAGTTTCATCGCCAGAAAAGGTGCCCCACTGTCAAGTGTGCCGATCTGGTAGACCGCAGGGATATTTGGGTGGGGTAATTTTGCAGTGATTTTCGATTCGATGAGAAATCTTTCAGAATTTGCTTTGGGAAGCAGTGTTTTGATTGCCACTTCTCGGTCGAGGGCAATTTCACGTCCCTGATAGACGCACCCCATGCCGCCAGTGGCGATCAGGCGGTCAATCTGATAACCATCAATTGAGGGGAATTCTTCTGCAATGGGATTTTGCACCGGATCAGTATCTTTTGATGGACGGAAGGTTTCGGTTTGCTGCAAGTCCATAATGCTTTTCTGAATTTGGTGGTCCGTGGCGAGTTCTGGGTTGATTTCATTTGGATTCATGTCTTGCTCCAGTCCAAAATTTGAAATCCTGCCAATTTCAACACTTGATTGTAAGTGCTGCATTGATTATCTGCAATCATGAAAACCAAAACAAACCAAACTGTAATTCGCGTTTATTAGGAATCACGCCGAGTCCGCACCCAGCCACGTACGGTAACGGTTTTGCCCACGCTGCCTGCCTGTCGGGCAGCCGAAACGCTGATCACTTCCATATTTTCACCTCTTCCCACTATGTTATGGTGGGACAGAACGGTTGGAATAGTTCAGGCGGTAATGCTGGTGTCGTTTACTGGATCGAGAAAAGCGTTCTATCCAAAGTTGGAAAATTACCTGCGAAGTTGACAGAAGAATGCGGCATCAGAATTTTGCTTAGAAATCAAGTTTATTGACCTGCTGGAAAATAGGTGCGACTGACCCATAAGAGAAGAACCAGCAGCACCAGACCAAGTGCAAGGCTGCCACCAATCAGCCATTTTTCAACGGGTAACAATGGTTCCGACTGCTGATTCGCCAGTTCACGTGCAGTGTCCGAATCGGAAGGCGGGGTTGGCATGGTCATCTTAATTACTCCCTGCTGGAACGCCGTGGAAGAACAGCCACGAAATCGCCAAACCAATCCAGATCACAAATCCAAAAAGGCTCACGATATAGACGAGTGCCAACCGCCCAAGCCCCTCTGCCCAAAGCCTTCGGACATTTGTTGCCAGCCCGATACTGAAAAAGGTCAGCACGAAAAACAACCGTCGGAAGACATCTGCCTGACTGGTTCCCCGCTTCAAGTCCGGTATTACTTCAGGTGAAGAAAGCCCCACCAGAAAGAAAATACCGAAGGTCAGTGCGTAACCAAATACGAATTTGGGAAACCTTTCCCATATTTCACGTAGCGGTAGCCGCGAGCTACCTTCTTTCTTTTCAATTTTCCAGGACCAGATCACCGAAAGCACCACTGCCCATACACCAATAAACACATCAATAAACACCTTTACGGTGGTGGTTGTCAGTGCCATCCACTTCCGTGCAGGATCTTCGGGATCTGGGTAGTAAAGTCCTGCGGTAACTTCGCCACTGGAAAACGCTGCCCCATCGGTCTTTACGGCAAGGCCCATCCACCCTGCTGCAACCATCGGCTCGTTTGGCATGATATAGTGGGCCAGCGGTGGCAGGATTAACATTTCAAGCACTGCAAAAATAACAACCAGCGAGGAAACCATCACTGGTACCACTGGTCGGGCGCGAATGGCAGCACCTGTTGTGATTGCCGCGGTGACGCCACAGATAGAAATACCAGACGCCAGTGGTGCAGCCCACTCTCGGCTGAAGCCGAACACTTTTCTGGCAAGCAGATACACCAAAGCCCAGTAAATCAAATAGGCTTCAATAATTGCAGCAAGTCCACGGAAGAGGATTGCCGTAGCACGTCCGGATTCTTCTGCAGCTTTTGCCCCCAGAACCGCACCGTAAATCACAATGCCCGTTTTAATGAACAATTCCGGCCGAGCGGCCTGTTTGAACCAGTTCGCGATGCGTGGGAGCAAATTGCCGATCAGCAAGCCACCAACAAGTGCCAGCAGGTAGCCTGCTTCCCCCGTGAGACCGAGCGACCATCCCACCCCGGGTGGGCGTTTATTTGGCGTGGCAGCGATATACGAATTGTGGCCCGCGACCCAACAGCCAAAAGCGAGTAAAAAAAGTACACCAAAGCGAACGGCAAATGGCCCCGGTCGATATTGTAAAAACGCTGCGCCACCAGTAAGTACCGCCAGCAGAAAAACAAAGGTGATTGCCAATGCGCCGTAGCCAGTGAGGCCAGCAAAGGATTTTGAAGAGGGCACCATCGCTTTTGCAGGATCTGCCCATTCTTTCACTGCCACTGACCATCCCAGCAGATTTGCATCCGCGAGTGCAGCCAGGCTGAGACCGATAATCAGCGTGCCAAGTAAGACCGCCAGCACATCTTCCGTGCGGAACCAGGATTTCATGAGAAAAGTGCTTCTCCTCGGCAGGTGTAACCACGCTATGTTACTTGATGGGATGTTAATTGGCTACGGTCATGCGATTAATATCGAATATGAAACCAATACACGTAGTAGCTAATCTTCTGGAGTACACCGAAAGGTTTATCGAAGAAATCGAAGGTCCCCAAAGATTTGAACCAGTTGAGGGAATCAAATCGGTATTCTCGATAAGAGTTTTATGTCAGCTTCAACGAGCATCAGGGGTAATGCTATGCAATAATGGCTTTCGCCACACTGCCGTGGACATCGGTCAGACGCATCGCCCGGCCCGCGTGTCGAAAGACCAGTTTCTCATGATTCAAGCCCAGCAGATGTAAAATAGTCGCATGCCAGTCGTGGATGTGCATTTTTCCGCTAACAGCTTCGTAACCATAATCGTCGGTGGCACCGTAGGAAAATCCTGCTTTTACCCCACCTCCGGCCATCCACATTGTGTAACCTTTGTGGTTGTGGTCTCGCCCATCACCATTATTGGAATGTGGCGTACGGCCAAATTCGCCACCCCAGATCACCAGGGTATCCTGCAGCATGCCTCGCCGTTCCAGATCGGTCAATAAACCCGCAATCGGACGATCGGTATTCAACGCATTCTTTTCTAACCCTGTGCGTAAATTGTTGTGCTGATCCCAGGAGCCGTGACCAAGTTCGATAAACCGCACACCTGCTTCCGCAAAGCGGCGAGCCAGCAGACACTGCCTGCCAAATCCATCTGTTTCAGCGGTACCAATACCGTAGAGAGACAGAGTTTCCTTGGTTTCTTTTGCAAGATCCATCACTTCCGGCACAGCATCCTGCATTCGAAAAGCAAGTTCGAAACTTTCGATCGCACCGTCAATCAACTGGGATGGGCCATCTCGGTAGATTTTCTCGTTGTTGAGTTGTTGAATCAGATCCAGTTGTGTGCGTTGTAAATTCATTTTCAATTTTTCATTGGTCAGGTGATTGATACCCAGTGGGTTAGCCGCACCACGGCGGGCAATATCAATCGGTCGACTGCGTTGGCTGCTGTCTGCAATGTTGAACTTTGTTCCCTGGAAGGCAGCAGGTAAAAAGGCGCTGCCATAATTTTGCGCCCCACCGACACTGGTGGGGGGGTTGATAGAAATGAACCCAGGCAGATTGCTGGAAACCGTGCCCAGGCCATAGAGAGTCCACGCACCTAACGAAGGCCTCACAAACTGAAAATTGCCTGTGTGCATCTGAACAAATGCCTGGGAGTGGTTGGGTTGATCGCAATTCATCCCTCGTAGCAGGGTTAGTTTGTCGGCAACTTTTGCCAGTTCCGGATAAAGATCAGAAATCCACAAGCCAGACTTACCACGCTGCTTGAAGGCCCAGGGGGAAGTCATTAATTTTTCCCCATATTTGGAAGCCTTGCCACTATCTTTTACTAATGCCGGTTTGTAATCAAACGTATCCAGGTGGGAAGGGCCCCCACGCATGCACAGAAAGATCACCCGCTTTGCCTTCGCAGGGAAGTGGGGCTCTTTCACGGTGAGAACAGAGGTTTTCTCTGCGGCTTCCAGAGTAGATAAGCCAGAGAACGCCATAAAGCCAAACCCAGCTGATGTTGCTTTCAGCATATCCCGACGGGACAGATCATTCGTTGCTTGAAACATATATTTTCTCCTAAGTGATTCGTTAATCAAGAATCCGAAATTCTGCCGAGCAAATCAGTGCGTGGCAGTAAGTTTGCACCACAATCTTTTCGATCTCGTAACTTTTCGCCTGGGTGGGAGCCAGTTGCTTTTTTATCTGATCAAAAAACTGATTCGCAATATCTCGCTGCTTGTCTGTGGGTGGAATGCCATACACATGTAAATGGATTGCCTTCACCAGGTCAGTATCAGCCGTAGATTTTTTGAGAATCCTAGCAGCAGTTGCTTCCACCTGCCGCGATACGAAAGGACTGTTCATCAGATAAAGCCCTTGTAACGGGCTGGTTGTAGTATCTCGCACACCAGCTACCAGACTGGCATCCGGGGCATCGAATAATTCCAGCATCTCCGGCAGTACGTTACGTACACGTGGTAAATAAACCGAACGATAATCCGGATCAATCTTGCGTATCTCCGGTTCCATGACTGATCGACCAATCGTACCTTCCCCAACACCGGAAAGGAAATTGCCAAGTGGGCGTTCCCGCTTCAGGTTCCCGGATACCACCAGCATTGCATCACGAATCGATTCTGCAGTCAGCCGTTTGCGGCTCATCCGACAGTAGTACTGATTGTCTGGGTCAATCGCTGAATTTTCTTTGAGATCAGAAGCAGCAAGCTGCCAGGTGTGGGATAGAACCATCTCCCGAATCATCGCTTTCACAGACCATTTATTTTCAATGAAGCGTAGTGCCAGGTAATCCAGCAACTCTGGATGCGTGGGCGGCAAGCCAGACACGCCAAAGTCGTCGGTGCTGCGAACAAGGCCATGTCCAAACACGTGGTGCCAGATACGATTGACCATCACCCGGGCAGTGATCGGATTATTGGGGCTGGCAATCCATTTCGCCAGTTCCAACCGCCCACTGGAATTGGTGCTGGGTAAATAATGGGCACCTGATTTCGCAAGCACCTGCACCACGCCACGACGGACTTTCGCCCCACGCTGATCCACCTCCCCACGTGGATTAATCCAGGTATCAACAGGCAATTCCTGATCCTGGATGCCCATCACTAATACTTTGGGGTTGCCTTTACTGTCATAAGCCTGATAAGCAAAGTCGGTGCGATCTCGATTCGTTCGGGAACGCAACCAGACGCTTTGGTTAATTTGTTCTCCAGCCCGGCGTCTACGATAAATATCATCTACCAATGTCGCAGCATCATCGCGGGCTTTTTTCAATTTCTGCAATTCGTCCTGGGAAATCGTTTTTCCAAGCACAGGTAATCCCATACCACTTAAATCAATCAGCGGCGTTGTTTGGCGTGCCTGGGAATGCAGCAGTCCAAAGTGTGTGGTGGTGCTGCGAAAGATGCCAGCCAGGGCGTAATAATCTGCTTGCGGAATGGGATCCAGTTTATGATCGTGACATCGGGCGCAGGCGACTGTCGTTGCCAGAAATACTTTGGTTGTCACATCGATCTGCTCATCTACCATATCAGCAAAAAACTTTCTGCCTTCTTCCTCTCCCACCAGTTTCACACCAATCGCCAGAAAACCAGTAGCAATCACATTCCTGGCAAACTCCGCTTTGTCAGCTGCGGGTAACAGATCACCCGCAAGTTGTTCCACAATAAATCGATCGTAAGGTGTATCTGCATTGAATGCATCGATCACATAGTCGCGGTACCGCCAGGCGTGGGGGTGAACGTTGTTATCGTCGCCACCCGTGGAATCACCGTAGCGTGCCACATCCAGCCAATGCCTGCCCCAATGTTCTCCGTAGTGAGGTAATGCCAGCAAAGAATCAACTAGTTCTCCCAGCACTTTCTGCTTTGCAGGCAAGCTGGCAGTGGAATCCAGTTTGCTTACCCACGTGGCAAGATCTTCCTGCAATGGTGGCAACCCAATGATGGTGAAGTAAAGTCTTCTCACCAGAGTTACATTGGCTGCATCACCCACCGGTTTCAGGTGATTCTCTTCCATTTTGGCCAGTGTGAAATAATCAATGTCCGTTCGTGGCCATGCTCCATTGTTCACCTTTGGCAATGTCTGCTTCATGGGTGGTTGATAAGCCCAGTACTGCCTGCCTTTTACAAGATCGATGCTCTTCTGGATCGGAATAGTTCCTGTTCTGCCTCTGGGGTCTGGTGCACCCATTTCAATCCACTTGCGAACATCAGCAATCACCATATCGCTCAGCTTCCCATCGGGTGGCATCTGCATCTCTTTGTTGTGGTAAGTAATCGCCTGAAACAACAGACTTTTCTCAGCCGACTTCGGGACAATTGCCGGGCCAGATTCCCCACCTTTCAGCAGTGCAGCCTGAGTGTCTACTGCCAGACCACCTTTCTTTTTGTTGGCAGTTTCGGAATGGCAACTGTAACAATACTTTGCCAGCATCGGGCGAATTTTTGCTTCAAAAAAAGCAATATTGTTCGACTGGGCATGGCTGGTAGTGTTTGCACTCGACCAAACGATTGCCGTTAACCAGAGCATTCGAAGTTTCATGGTTCTGTTCCTGCTTGAGTTATTTCTTGGGCACTTGACGTGGTGGAATTGCGATTACGGTGACATCCTCCTGATCTGCAAAAGCGATATTCAGTTCAATCACTTTGCCCCCATGAATGACTATTCTGGCAGATGCACCTGGGGATAGTTTTTTCATGGCACTGTTTCGAAGTCCTCCGCCAAGCGGTGTACCCACGTGAAAGTCACCCGTGCGGCGTTCCACATGGGCAGTGGTAATCAGAATGTCGGTAGCCACTGGCAACGTTTCTGCACCAGATCGACTGAAACCACCTTTCTTTTTTCCTTTTCCTTTCGCCATCCCACCTTCTTCTGAAGTGGCACTCCGGGTGAACGAAACTTTACCGCTTTCAATTTTCTGAATCCTGCCATAGAACACCGTCGGCGTGATTTCATTTACTGGCAACAGTGCATGCAGCCCCACCAGGGCACTGTAGAAAATCATTTTTGTTACTCCTGCTTATTCAGCGAACTTGCAATGGAATTGCATTTACGGGTTATTGCCAGGCAGCAGCCAACGATGGTTTCCACCACCCAGGCGGTTACCAATGATCATGCGTCGTCTGCCAGTTTTTGCTTTGCCATCCAGAATCTCAAATGGCCTCACCAGATTTCCTTCCAGGTGGTAGCGATCTTCCTGAATTGGTCTCTCTTCAACCAGAGTAAAAACACTGGTTTCCTGTTGCTGGTCAGGTCTTGTGCGAACCATCGTTGCTTTCCGAATTGCTTTTGAGCTGGGATCCAGTTCCAGATCAACAGACACAAGTAACGAACGGTGGTACCCACTGCGAAACTGTCCATGCAAACGAATCGATTTCTGCTGAGCAGTGCCGGAAGAAACTTTCAGATCAGCACCCTGCTTTAAATCTGAAATAAGAGAAGTCCAATCCAAAGCAAAACGATCAGAATACCTCTTCAATGCGGGACCAATTTCATCCGGGTTTATCTTCAGACCTCGATTCGGGTTTGCCACAATCCAGATTGAACCATCTTCCTCACGACCCCAGGCCCACTTCTCTGTGGGATTCGCTACCTCTACCCGAAAGCGGTTGCCGTGGGTCCAGACAATCATCTGCTCTGGCTGTGGGGGATCTTCCTGATATGCGACAGTTCCCGTGACCTCCACACGATAACCACGTTCCAGTGGCAATGTTAACGCATGCTGTGCTTCAGCAAGCAGTTGTTCCGCTTTTATTTCTTTCGTGGGATTACTCAGCATCCCTACCAGCACTACGCCCACGGTTATCAGCAGGATCGCAGCGACAGATAACCACTTCCGTAATGGAACAGTGCTGTCCGTGCCACGTTTATCCGCGCGTCCGGCAGTGGTAAAAGGCACCACATCAGCTGGTACGGTACCTGGTAACTGCTCGGGTGATTCAATTGCTGCCTGGCTGGCAATCCCCGCATCCAGATTGAGGTAACAGACAAAAAACTTTCTGAATGCAGGATTCTGCTGCAGGTTTGTTTCCAGCAACTGAATATCTTCTGTTGAATGAATGCCTTCCACGTATCTCGAAAGTGCCTCAAGCAATTCTCGGGGAAATGCTTCTTTCATTTGGCTTCACTCCATTCAACACGCTGCTGGATGCACGCCAGCAATTTCATGCGGGTGCGGTGCAGCCATTTATAAAACGCTCCCACCGTGCGGTTGCTTTGCTGTGCCACAATATTAATTTTTGCTTGTGGCTGGTAAGCAGCTAGCAATAACAGTTTTTCCTCTGCAGGTAACTTTTCAAGACAATGTTCCAACTCTTCCTGGTGCTGTTCCAGGAGTGGCTGTACTGGGGTTGATTCATCAGCCAGAAGCAGCAAGGTTTCTTCGGATAGTTTTAACCGATCGCGTGCTTTGTCCCGTAGCCAGGCGAGGGTTTGAAGTTTCGCAACACCGAATGCCCATGGGCGGAAATCAGACTCATTGGGCAATTCTTCAAATTTCTTCCAAAGTACTAATGCAACATCCTGCATCACATCGTGTACATCTTCCCGATTCGGAAGTAAGCGCCGGACATAACCACGGATTGCGGGTTCGTTGCTAGCATAATGTCGCAGAAAACGCTCATGTGCGTCCATTGTTACCCCATCGTCACACTCGCCACCAATCACATACCATGTGTGGGGGAATTTGGACAGAAAAGTCGCAGTTTTTCAGAAAACCACTCGCGCTGCAAAAATGAGAGAAATTTCCTTTTTGATGTTGAATTACCTACAGGTGCATCGGTGCATCAAGTTCTTCATTAACAAGCAGGATTTCAATTGGTATGGTACATTTTCAGCAGATTATGGGCGAAAATGTACTTAAGAGGATCAGGCAGATCAGGCAACATTGATTTTGAAAGTAGCAAATTCACAGGCAGAGCGGGACTGGGGTATATGAAAAACGCACAGCAACGAACTTGCCAACGTGCTGTTCTACCTGGAAGATGCCTGATTTCAGAAGTGGGTTAGTCCTTGTCTTTCGCACCACCCCACGTGGGCTTGGGAAAGTCTTTCTTCCAGGTGCGGTATTTTTCCTGTAGCGACTTCGCAATTTCCGGGTTCATTTTTGTTACATCTGTTTTTTCTTCAGGATCCTCTTTCAGATCAAACAACTCGGGCTGGGTGGCTTGTTTATTCCCCAATACTAGTTTCCAGTTCCCATCCCGTACGGCGTAGGCAGTGCCATTTTTCCAGAAAAGAGTCTGGTGGGGCTCGCCCGATTGCTTTTTGGTCAGATAAGGCAACAGGTTCACACCATCCAGCGGCTTTCCGGTCGATTTTTGTATGCCCGCAGCACCCATTACTGTGGGGAATAAATCCAAAGAAATGACAGGTTTCTCATATCTCACGCCAGCTGGTAATTGAGCTGGCCACTGCAACAGAAAAGGAACTCGAATCCCTCCTTCCCACGTGGAGCCTTTCTGGCCCCGCAATGGTGCATTGTCGTGTCCTGCTGCACCTCCATTATCATTCAAAAATATAACAAGAGTGTTATCAGTTAATTTCAGTTCCTGCAAGCGATCCAGCACCACTCCCACGGCACGGTCCAGTGCTGCCGTCATCGCACGTAACTTTATTTTGCCGTTTCCATCGTCAAATAACTTTTCGTCTGCGGGCAGGGTATGGTTCGGACTATGGGTGGCATTAAACGCCAGGTACATGAAAAATGGCTGACTTTTATGCTTGGTGATGTAGTTCGCAGCCTGTTTGGCTAGCTCATCCGTCATGTACTCAAATTTTTCCGGAATCGGCTCTCGATCACGCAGCAGGCGGTTCAACACCGATGATTTTTGCTGTGGGAAATAACTGCGCGCACCTTGTAAAAAGCCAAAATAATCGGTGAAGCCCCTCTCCATCGGATGGAATTTCGGTGCATACCCCAGGTGCCATTTCCCAAGTGCAATGGTGCGATACTCTGCTTGTTTGAGCACATCCGCAATGGTGGTTTCCTCTAACGAAAGTCCGTTCGTTTCACTGTATACAGGTGGGATGTTAAATTCATGCCCAAAGCGGTTTTGGTAACGGCCAGTAAGTAATCCCGCACGCGTGGGGCTGCAAACTGTTCCCGAAACATAACCCTGGGTGCACATCACGCCATTTTTCGCGATTGAATCAATCCGTGGCGTCGGAAACAGTTTCGATCCATGCGCAGAAAACTCGTTGTACCCAGCATCATCAGAAAGAATGATGATAATATTCGGACGGGTAAGTTCTTTTCCCACTACGTTCTTCGAAAAACAAAGGCAAAGAAAAATGCCTATCCATATGAAGTTGCTTAGGTACGATTTCATCTTCCATCTCACATTAGTTTCAAAAAGCTCGAGTACTTTCAGGAAACTGATTCCGTGAAGTATTTTAAGGGTTTCCCATCGCATATTGCCGATCTGCGGGCGAAAGTGGCCAGCATTTCCACATTAGACTTTCAATCTTTTTTGTTTTCACCTTCTCAGCTAGTTATTGGTTTACAACTACTTGTGGCGATGGTAGGATGTGGGAGTATTTTCTCAACCAGAAAGTGACATGCTACATCCTCAGTTCACGAGACGTCAAAGTATCCAGGCCGGTGCTGTGGGGTTGCTGGGCCTGTCTCTGGAACATTTGTTGGCACTTCGCAGCGAAGCAGCAGCCAAACGGGAAAAATCGGTCATATTTGTCTTCCTTTCCGGTGGACTGGCTCAGCATGATAGCTTCGACATGAAACCAGATGCCCCCGATACAATCCGTGGGGAGTTTCGCCCGATTGCCACCGCCACACCGGGCACTCAAATCTGTGAACATTTGCCGAAATTGGCCTCACTCAGCAATCACTGGTCGTTGGTGCGTTCGCTGACACATTCGAGCAATGAGCATTCCGCCGGACACCACATCGTTCTTACCGGACGCAGTAAATTACCCCCGGGTTTTAATCCCAACAAGCCACTCGAAAGCGATTGGCCATCGATGGCATCGATCATCACGGGAATCTGCAAGCCCAAAAACAACCTCCCACCTGCCGTGGTGCTGCCAGAACGTCTGATCCACCGCACCGGGCGGGTGATTCCTGGCCAGACTGCGGGGATTATGGGAAAGCAGCACGATCCGTGGTTTCTGAATGCATCAGCGTTCGATTCTGCAGCGTATGGTGCATTTCCCACCTATGAGTTCAGCCACCAGGATAAAAAATATGCAGCGAAACGCCAACAATTCGAATTGCCAAACCTGTCGCTGCCTGAACAGGTGCCCGGGGCTCGATTTCAGGATCGATTAAGCCTGTTGAAAGGACTCGATGCACAGCGGGCTTCATTGGATTCCGAAGCCAGCGGGGGCAGGCTCGATCCCCACCGCGACCGTGCGTTAAGCATGATTCTGGATCCTGATGTGCGGCGGGCGTTTGATATCACCCTGCAGCCACAGGCGGTGCGAGAAAAATATGGCGATCATTCCTTTGGCTGGTCGTTATTGATGGCGGCACGGCTTGTCGAAGCGGGGGTGCGTCTGGTGCAGGTGAACCTGGGCAATAATGAAACCTGGGACACCCACGGTAATGCGTTCCCGCATTTGAAGGACAAATTATTCCCACCCACGGATCAGGCACTTGCCGCACTGCTGACTGATTTACAGGAGCGTGGACTATTGCAGGACACATTGGTGGTGGTTGCAGGGGAATTTGGCCGCACACCGAAAGTGTTTGGCCTGCCACAACATTATAAATTGCCCGGCCGCGACCACTGGGGTGCGGCACAGTCAATCCTGCTGGCAGGTGGGGGCATTCATGCAGGTCGTGTGGTGGGTTCCACCGATAAATCGGGTGCCTATCCTAAGACCAGCCCACAAACTCCGGAAAATCTGGCGGCAACTATATACCATGTGTTGGGTATTCCCAGCACGGATATGTGGCTGGATCCGTTGGATCGCCCGCACCACATTTATCATGGCGAACCCATTCAGGAATTATTGTCGTAAAATCCTAAGTAACTTTGAAATAAGTAGTTCGGAAAACAAATGCCTGTAGCGACAACGGATTTCGACCAGAATTTGCCTTTAGAGCGTGCGTCTGCACTGCCCGCACCGTGGTATACGTCGCCAGAAATCTATCAGCAGGAAATTTCACGAATTTTTCATGATTCCTGGCTGATGGTGGGCACACAGCACCAATTCGCAAATGTGGGCAGTTACCAAAGCCTGGAAATTGCTGGGGAACCGATTGCACTGATTCAGCAGGATACAGGCGAGATTACCGCACAGAGTAATGTTTGTCGCCACCGCGCTGCCGTGCTGCTTCCCAGTTCGCATGGAGAATGCAGTCGTATCCGATGTCCTTATCACGGCTGGACTTACGACTTACAAGGCAATCTCCGTGGCACGCCGGAATTCGAAGGAGTGCAGGATTTTTCCAAAGAAAGCTGTCGCCTGCCACAATTTCAGTTAACAACCACCCCGCCTTGGTTGTGGCTGCACCTGGGAACACCGCAAGTATCTGCAGACGAAGTACTTGCGCCGTTTTTGCAGTGGTGGAATGAACTACCGATCCAGCATCTTCAACACCACCGCCAGGTGGAGTATATCATTGAGTGTAACTGGAAGATTTTCATCGATAATTACCTGGATGGTGGCTACCACGTCCATGCGGTGCACCCCGCACTTGCCGATGTGCTGGATTACAGCCAGTATCGCACCGATCTCCATCCATGGTGCAACGTGCAGTCCAGCCCACTGAAACCTGGCGATGCGGCAAACCCTGCCAGCACCACACGTGCAGGTGGAACGGCCTATTACTGGTGGCTGTGGCCCAACGTAATGGTGAATTATTACCCAGGGATACTCGATACCAATACCGTTTACCCACTGGGGGTGGATCGCTGTCGGGTGGTGTTCGATTATTATTTTTCGCCAGAACATTCTGACGATTTTCGGGAACAAAGTATCGGGGTTGCGCACCAAATACAGTTAGAAGACCTGGAAATCTGCGAATCGGTGCAGCGTGGCCTGCAAAGCAGGCACTACCACGCGGGGCGATACTCGGCAAAACGGGAAGCAGGTGCCCACCACTTCCACAGATTGATGGCACAGGCCTTACAATAATATAGCAATATCACAATATTGCATCATGGAAACTATTCGCCTAACTTCTTACGGAGCAGGAACATGTGGCAAAAACTTTCTCTCTTCGCAGTGCTGTGCAGCACCATCCTGGTTGTGGGTGCAACCCGCGAAGAGGATGCGAAGAAATTTGCAGGTCAGTTGAAGCATAAAGATGCCAAAATGCGATTGGGTGCGTTGGATGAACTGAAAAAACTGGGTGCCGCACAGCGTCGATTGACGGAACCATACACCAGTGACATCGCCAATTGCCTGAAGGACAGCGATGCCCGCGTGCGGGGTGCTGCCGCAGAGACCCTGTCCCACATTGATCCGAAAGATCAAAAAGAGGCAATGACCCAACTGGTAACCGCACTGAAAGCAGAAAAAGAAGAAGCCGCCCGCATTGGCATGGTCAACGCCATTGGCGAACTGGGTGCGTTAACTTCAGATGCCGATTTGAAGAAAACCGCCCGCACCACATTGATGGAACTGCGGCAGAAATCGGAAAGCAAGCGGGAACAACGCGCCATCCAAACCGCGATGCAGATGATCATGCCCAAAAAGAAGAAAAATTAAGAGACACTCATTAGTTTGTGCTAGATGTTGTTGGCCCGTTTCAAGTTTCAACCCAGGTCTGAGAAGCACGAAGGCGAATTCCTGAATAAATTGTTGGCCAATGGTCAAATTCATATTCATTTTCCTGCACAACACCAATTCATTGCTGCTATGATGTGCACAATACAAAAATATCACAAAATTGCCTGAGATGAAGAAAATCTATCGTTACAAATGGCGGATACTGGGAATTCTGGTGATCGGTTTCCTGGTATGGATGTTCTGGCCAGCACAATTCACCCGCACTATCAGCTATGAGACCACCCGCATCACCACGCCGGTTGATGACCAGGGATTTCTGGACTACGAAACACCATTGAATGAAATGGTGAAGGGCGATATCAAACCAGAAGAAAATGCGATGGTGTTGCTGGTGCAGGCGATTGGACCAAAGCCAGAAGGCACGAAGATGCCACCAGAATACTATTCATGGCTGGAAATTGAAGAGCCAAAAGAGAATGGTAACATTCTGGCACAATTCAGTATGCCCAATCTGGAAAATCCAAATCAAAATCTGAACAGTTTGCCCGACGAATGTGGGCAACCGTGGGCTGCAGAAGTTTATCCCGAAGTTGCAGAGTATCTGAAAGCAAATCAGGCACCACTTCGAATTGTCGAAGAAGGGATCCGTCGCCCGCGATACTTTGGTCCTTTGGTGGCCAGGAAAGTACCTGGAAAGCGATCATTGCTGTTTAGCACTTTACTGCCATTCACACAGCGATTACGTAGTGTTGCATTTATATTGAAAGTTCGAGCAATGAATGCAATCTTTGAATCGCGATTTGAAGATGCCTGGAAAGATATATATTCTATTCATCGGCTTGGCAGGTTGCTTCAAAGCAATCCCAGTTGTCTTATCGAACAATTAGTGGGCATCGCTATTGAACACATTGCATTTGAAAGTTATCAAATCCTCTTGACATACACAACCTGGAATAGTGATGAAATCCGCGCGAAACTGCAACTGTTCAAACAACTACCCGTTGCAGTTTCACTAGCTGTGCCTGTAGATCGCTTTGAGAGAATGGCCGCACTCGATTCAGTGCAGGATTTCTATCTGACTGGTGAATTTAATAGTGCAATGTGGCGATCTCATGTTCTCACAATGTTTCACCGTATACTTAGTCGATCTATTGATTTTGATGTAATGCTTCGCCGAATCAATACAACGTATGACAGAATCATTGATGCAATGCAGATAACCAACTACGCATCTCGACAGAAGATACTTGCTGACATCAGTCTTGAGTTGACTTTCAGACAATATGATTCAGTTGAGTCATTCTTTTTTGGAAAAAAGAAACGAGCTGAAATCATTTCTGATATTTTACTCAATTTAATGTTGCCTGCTTGTGAAAAAGTTGATAACGCATGTCATCGCTGTAGGATGCAGTCAGGCAATATTGAAATCGCTTTTTCACTGGCTGAATATCGTGCACGAGCAGGGAATTACCCCGACAAACTAGAAGCATTGAAATTGCCTGCAGCGATGCTTGTAGATGGATATAATGGCAAGCAACTCCATTACGAACGGTGGCGAGAAGGCTACATTCTTTGTTCCCTGGGTGTCAATGAAGAGTTTCGGCGGATGCTGGAACTGGAATTAGAGGAGCCGAATCAGAATGTGCTCAATACCGAAATGAAGACTTTTCGTTCGACCTTGATCAGGCTTCCATGGCAGGCACCACGCTTTGAATAAGTGTACATCCTATCGATTCGTTTCATCAAATATCAGTTCTTGAAAGTATGTCCCACAATTTCAGGTGGATGGGGCCTAAGTTACCCCCATAATTTCCGGCGGAGATTTGCACAATACCTGGTTGACAGGCGGCATGAATCCCCGCTTGCATTGCCTGTTCCATACATTGCTGATCGATGGCATCCAACACAATTTCATACACCGCATGCACATTCGGTGGGAGAGCAGTTTTTCCGGGCGTCCTTAATATCGGGCAATATTCTTCGTTCACACTTGCCTTGAGACGGGGATATTTGCTGCCCACTTTACTGCCACTGCGAACGATGCCTCCTGGGAATGGCGTGATGACACCCTCGATCTGCTGGATCGCTGTCACGGCAGACTGGGCGGCTGAGAGGGCAGCCGACTGAGATTCACCAAGAATCAGAAAATTGCCACCTGCCACGCCACGTTGGGTGGTGAAGAAGTCTTCCACTACAAATTCCCCATCCATCGTGGGGATTCGCCAGTACCGCCGATCATCAAAAAACTTACTCTGCTGAAAACCATCACCAAAATACCGCAGGTTACCACCGACACGTATCTGCTTTTCGCCTTTGGGCAGGCCATCATAACAGGCAGTGGTGGGGCAGGTGAGAATACACTGTCCCACCCGATTAACAACTGCCTGTTCCAGTTTTTCCCTGCTGAAGGCAAAGAATAATAGTGCCACCCCCGGTCGGCCATCGGGGGTCTCGGTGGCGGGCAACAGGGATTCGATCCCAGCTTCACTGTCGCACCCGATGACACTGGTTGCATAGCCCGTGACCACCTGGGCAGCGACATTCACCCAATGAGTATCCACTGCTGTTACAATCAGCCGACACCCCACCATGGGGAACGCTTCGGCAAAAGTATCCACAATCTCTACGTGATTGATTTTCATCGGCTTCCGGTATTCTCATGTACCAGTATTGAAACTATTTCTTTTTGGGACTGAACTTGAAGATATCTACTGGCACAGTGTTTGTTGTGGGTTTCCCTGGTGTTGATCGTCCTTTGATGACTTGCATTTCCAACAGTGCAGCCATTTCAGCGACACGTTCCGTATGCTCTTCGACCAGGTTTGTACGTTCTGCCAGATCTCGGGAGAGATCGAAAAGCTGCATATCTGGCAGAATGGTCGCTTTTTTCCCAGGCCGTGGAGCACTCCAACCACCTGAATCGGGGCATAATGCCAACTTCCACTTGCCATCTCGGATCGCAAATGAACCATTGATGCTGTGCACAATCGTGGTGGTGCGTGGTTTGCCATCGGAAGTTATTCCCAATGCTGGTAGCAGTGAGACACTATCCACTGCGGCCGTTGCTGGGAGTGGTTGATCGATTATTTCTGCGCATGTGGCAAAGAGGTCAACCAGATTGACCAGTTCACTTGAAGTGGTGCCAGCCTTCAACTTCTCCGGCCACCGAACCAGAAACGGGACACGGTGCCCACCTTCGAAAATATCTGCTTTGTGCCCACGCAGTGGCCCGCTGGGGTGGTGACCTTTCGCCTCCAGTGCTGCAAAATCTGCCTGTGGGGAGCAGCCATTGTCGCTGGTGCAGATCACCAGTGTGTTCTTCGCAATTCCCGATTCATCCAGTTGCTTCAGAAGCTGGCCAATACAATCATCGGTCTGCATTACAAAGTCGGCATAGGGGTTTAATTTGCTTTTCCCCTGCCACTCTTTTGTGGGGGCAATCGGTGTGTGCGGAGATGCATAAGGCAGATAGAGAAAGAAGGGCTTTTTCTCTTTCGCGCGATCCTGTACATAAGTGATTGCCTTGGAAGTCAACGTTGGAAGTACATCTTCTACCTCAAAGCCAGGTGCAGTGGGGCCTTTGCGGCACCTTCCCTGTGCTTTGCCGAACATCATCGCGAAATCTCGATCTTCCGTGGGTGATTTGACCACCTTGTTATTTTCGATGAATGTGTATGGCACCATATCCAGCGAAGCGGAAATCCCAAAATAATAGTCGAATCCGACAGCATTCGGTCCATTGCTGATTGGCTGATCGTAATCGACGTTAAAAACTTGCTCGCGGCTTTCAATTGATAGTGGATTGACACTTTTTCCAGGTTTGACAACCCAATCCATGCCCAGGTGCCACTTACCGATACAGGCGGTGTGATACCCATGGTTCTTTAAGAAACCGGCAACTGTCTGGCGATCTTTTTCTATTAGGCGTGGGCTCAATCCGCCCAGCACCCCACGCTGCAATTTACTGCGCCAGGCATATCGGCCAGTCATGATGCCATATCGCGTAGGGGAACAGACCGCACTGGGGGAGTGGGCATCGGTAAACCGCATCCCTTCTTTTGCCAAACGGTCCATATTTGGTGTGGGTATCTTTCCTTCCGGGTTGTAGCATTTGACATCGCCATAGCCAAGATCATCGCACAGGATGAAAATAATGTTTGGCTTGTCTGCCGCACGCAGGGCTGTTGATCCAAGAATCAGGACGATCGAGGAGAGGAGTATTTTCATGGTTTCATCCAAATAATATTGGTGATTTCTTCTGCTTACGTTATGGAATCGGAATGGCATCAATTGCCTGAGAAACAGTTTTTCTCAGATTCAATGTGTCTTTTTCGATGTTGGAATTCCGGCGACCATTCAACAGCACTGCAACATTCCAGCCATCGGTGCGTTGCAACACCATCGCTGTGGTTCCCGGCAGACTACCGAAAAAGGTATAGCCTGCTTTCTGCCCAGGCTTGCGAATATCGCCACTGATCCAGTATTTGTCCAGAAACTGGCATAATGCTGGGGCAGATGCAATCAGCCCACCGTGGGCATCCATCACATCCAGTGAAAACAGCGTATCTGATACGGGGTACCACACTTCTTTGGGATCTCGTTTGGAACTGCTTCCCTGGCCCAGGCGAATGCCATCTATTTTGTGCGGCTTCAGAACCAATTCCTGCACACATGCGATATAGGGTTTCTTGAACTGTTGTTCCAGCACACGCCCCAGCACACAGTACCCAAAATTGGAATAGGCAGTCTTTTCACCAGGCGCAAACTGCAGCTTTTGGGTTAACATGTATTCGACCACATTGCGTGGGGTAACCGCACCACTTAACATAAGTTCTTTCTGAATTGTCGGCATGCGAAACATGGGATCGAACGCTGTCGAACGATCCCAACCACCTTTGTGGGTCAGTAAGTGCTCTATTGTGATATCATGAATCCGTTCATCAGTAATTTTGCCCCCAGGCGGGGTAATATCCAGCAACGAAAACGCTTTATCAGACAATTGAAATTTCTTCTGTTCAATCGCATGCTTCACAGTAGCAGCGGTAATTGGCTTGCTGACACTGGCGATTCGCATGAACGTGTCAGGCTGGGTGGGAATTTTCTTGTCGGCATCGCTCCAGCCATACCCACGCGAAAAATAAAGTTTCCCTTCACGTGAAAGTGCCACAGTGGCTGCGCTGGCGTTCAACAATTTCATATTGTTCAGAATTTCTTCATTAACTTTTTCGTAGCCAGCAACCTTGGGTCCTGTTTGTGGCACTTCCTGCCCGCAAATCACCTCGGGAAGGTTAAAGTACAGCGAAAGCATCACGAGAAAATAAGGTTTCATTGATTACTCCTTTTTGAATGCGAGAAGATTGCCCAATTGTTCATGGTCTATTCTTTGAATTTCCGCATAATCGCACGAAGCAACAGGGCGGATGAGTGCAATTTGTAAAATGGTGTTTATGGCTATTCGCTTAGTATAATCCCGTGCAATCTAAGAAAAGCATGCACCTCTTTGGAATCTATGAACCAATGGACAGAGCTCGTTCCGACTTTACTTGACTTTCCTTGAGTAACACCAACAAGAACACCTTTAGAATCAATCAGAGGGCCCCCAGAATCACCTTGATTGATGGGATTTGTCGCAGTGATAATGCTACAGCTGACAACTTGGTCGCCGAAGTCATGTTCTTCATCGCCAACTGATCGAATGATGCCTTGACTGATGTTAAACATTTGCCCAACTGCATCGCCATTGCCTAATGTGTAGACAGTTTTTCCTTGTTGCACAGGCTTGTCAAATGGATGGAGACGCAGTGCACCCGCGTTTTCAGGAACTCTCTCAAGTTCGATCAGTGCCAGATCTCTTCTCTTGTCTCTGTGTAAAACATGTGCTTTAATGCCCTGCTGATACATAAATTTACTGTCGTATTGCATTTTGTCAGTAATGATTTTGTTGTCGCTGGTATACTTGGGAAAACTGACAAAAACATGTGAATTTTCTTGTACAACATGATAATTTGTTATTACTAACTTCTTCTTATAATCAATTAGAGAACCACTACCAATAAACCATGTGTTGTATTGCTTGCCATTTTCGACCTTTGTTTTCGATGGGGTCTGAATAAACACACAAGATTTGACGGCATTCTCATAGACAGTTTCAGAGTTAATATCGTTAGGAGAGTTGGTGTCAGCATTCTTACGATCGGCAACTTTATCATCCTTGTTGCGAGCAATCAGAATCACAGCCGTTGTGGCACCAGCCAGAATCAACGTCAGCACCGATCCTACAAGGATGCGGAAGCCCAGCTTACTGCTGCCTTTCTTTGGTTTCGCACTTCCACGTGGGGCGGGAGAGCTTTCATAATTATCGTCATTTCGCAGCAACTTTCTCCGTCGAACGGGTGCCGCTTCTTCTTCAACAAACTCATCAACAAATTCAATCGATTGCCACGATACTTTATCTTCAGAAATTTCGTGGTACTTCTGCACCTGGCCAGTTGCCAGCATCTGCTGCACTTCTGCCGTGGGAAATGGGCCCATTGTTTTGCCACGGATGCGGATATACCAGTTCGACATAGGAATCTCTCGTAACGCTTTCTCACAGAACTGTATTACAACACCACAAAATACACAATTGCCCCAGCGATGGCTGCAACGCCCAGGCCAATACTGCCCAAAAGCACCAACTTACGACGTTTTGCCCGGCGCTGAATACTGTAAAGCAGTTTCTTGGGCAAATCCCAGCCAAACTGGATTACCACACGGTAAAGCTCCTGCACGTAATACCATTCCATGCCGCCATCCATGGCTTCCTGCAACTGCTCTACCTGGCGGTCAAACTCTTTCCAGTGTTTCAGTACTTTCTTGGCACGCACAATCCAGTCGCTGGCATTTTCAAAATTCCGCAGCAATTCATCGCCTTCCTTCAATTCATATTTCTTGGCGATGGGAGCCGATTTAGCAATTAGCTGTGCAATCAGTGGCATCGGTTCCGGGATTAACGCAGCAATCTCAGCCGCCTCTTCGTATACTTTTACTCGCTCCAGATCTTCCACATCTGCAATAAAGTTACTCATCACATCCAGTAACTTATTGTCGTACGGTTGCAGTTCCTGTTCTGCATCGCGGTGCTGCATCCTTTTCCGGGCTGATTTAATCTGCTCTGATATTTCCAGTGGGAATGGTTCTTCCCACTTCGTTGCAGTAATTTCACGAAACAACCGATTGATGGTATCCCAGTCGTTCAAGACCCCAGGCTTATTCAATAACTGCTGCAGTTCGTTGCAGTATTGCTTTTCATAACTGATCACATCATCCTGCCAGAACCATTCGCGTGCTTCTGTTTTGCGAATCATCCGCAGCACTTCCAAACGACGTGCCAGCGGGGCTCGCTCTAAAGCCAACATGCGGTGTTGTTCCAGAAGGTCCTTATTGTCCAACTCTGTATTGAACGCTTTCTCTAATATCTTAGCAGATTCCATGTCCAGCTTTGGTGGCACTTTCAAGCGTTCTTCTTCACAGATTTCCTGCAGCCATTCTGATTTGCGGAAACGCAGATCGTTGAACATCTTTAGCGCATCTGGCTCCATTGCCACTTGCCGCAATGCTTCAGATCGCTGACCAATTTTGATCAGTCGGCAGCATTCCCGCAGCCGATCATTCACCTGGTGGGCTGCACTGGCATAAATTGCGAGTGCATTTACGATTGATTTATCCACGCGAGCTCGATCGTTGGCCACAAAGTCCGCCAGGGTATGGATGGCCTGTCGCAAGTCCTGGTGATCGAAAAGTACAAACTCATTCATCTTCAATACCACTGTTGGGTGAGCGTTTAGAACTTACTGCACGACAAACACTGCAGGCGGGTGGGATAATTCCGTGGGCCGTTTGCTACCCACGACTTCTGCCCAGGCGATACGCATTTTAGAAATCTTCTTCGATTTATCTTTCAAAGTAACAAGGATATTCTGGCCAACAATTGTCATTTCAATTTCATTCCCACCTTCGGCTGCCAGAATCAAACTACCTGCAGCGGGCTGATCTTTGTCTGGTTTCAGAATAAATGTTTGATCATCAATAATGAGGACACCTTGTCCTGCGAAGGCAAGTTGTTTTGGAAAATTATCCTTGGGATTCAGTTTTAAAGCGGAACCAATTTTACAAATATAAGCACCTGGCTCATTAGCTTTCAAACAAGTACCATCGATATACGCAGGAGATGCCAACTGAAAATACGATTTTCGTTTCTTACCTGATTGCTCATACTCCAGGGTGGCAACCATTTCGCCCAGCAATAAAAGTTGTGGTTGTTTCCATTCATTGTCAAATAAGATGCTGCCAGTTTCTGCTTCATAACGCAATTTTGCTGCTGCGATTTCGCTTTCATTAATGCTGATTGAGAACTCGTTTTCATTTTTCGTGACAGTCACCCCAGGTGGGTGGGTCAGTGTCAGCGTTGCTTTGGTGCCTGCTGGCAGCACTGGTGCCTGGCTCTTTCCTGCACGTGCCAGTGAAATTGTGCGTGCAATCAGTACTGGAGGAGGACTGCTGGATTTATCAGTTACTTGTTTCTGCAGTACTTCAATCTGTCCCTGGGCATTTTCCAGCATCGTTTGCTTATCCTTGATGTCACCTTGCAATTTCTTCCGATCTTTTTCCCACTGTTCTTTTTCTTTCTGATGGTCGCCTTTCAACGTGGCAATTGCACTTTCAATGGTGCTGAGATTTCTATTTTCTGATTTCAATTGATCGCGTAATACTTTTTCATCCTGCAACCAGGCTGCTTGCTTCTCTTCCAACTCTTTTTCCAGATCTGCTTTCGCTGTCTGAAGTTGTTTTTCATCTTTACCAACAACGCCCATCATGCGCAGCATCGATTTCCCAGCAGCCACTTCAATCAGCACGAAGACAACGGCAGTCAACAGTACTCCCAGTATCATTCCAATCAATAGCTGCTTCATTGAAATTCCTCCACTGGTGCCGGTTTCCACTTGCCTGGTCAATTCATCGACAGAATCTTCACCAGCATCCGAATCAACCTGTACACTGCGACGTGGGGTGCGTTCTGGTCGACTACGCCCAGAATCGCGTTCTTCCCGTTCTCGCAATTGTCGACGGACGCTGCCACCTGTTTTGGGCTCGTCGTCCTCTACAGCACTGCGACGTCGACGTGGGGTAATTTCCTCATCTGGTGCCACAATGTCATCTTCAACCACCACCACTTCCCGAGCAACATCTCCTGTTCGTGCTGCCTGGACCATGCTGCCACCTGGTTCCTGACGCATCGGCTGATCCAGGCGAACCACCGTGCTGCGTTTCGCAGAAAGTGCCGCAGTGGCTTCGATGGAATCGGACGTGACGCACCGAACGGTGCACTGCTCATTCCACGATTCAGTGAAGTACGTGTTGAAGGTGGCTTTCCAGCGTTGCGATGCTGGCATCAAAGCGATTGCTTCTGCCAGTAATTCCAGCACAGGCTGGCCTGGCTCGTACACCACATAGATAGGTTGCTGGCTGGCAAATGCTTCCGCAACGACACCACCCCAGCCTGCATCGCCCGTTACTTTTTCCCACAGTTTGCATCGTTTCGCTTCTGCACTGCCATCGGGAATATCTCGGTGGGTAGAAAGCCGTTTTGGTGCATCATCATAATCCCAACTGGAAGTAAAAAATCGTCGCTGAAGGCAGAGCCAGGCGGGGCCTGCTTCAGGAAGTTCGTTTGCCTGTAATGCCACATGGTGGGCGAGATAGTTCGTTCGATTTGAACGATCAAACCCATGGTCGGCGACGCGGGACACCACATGAAAACGAGAGCCACCTGCACTGAGAATGGTATGGGAGAATGCAATCGGGTTTTCATCGTGGTTGGGCACCTTCGATTTCACTCGATGACGATAGCCACACATCATTTCCAGTTTTGTGACCAGCGATTTGGGAATGCCCTGGGATTCTGCGACTGTGGTGTATCCTCCACCATCGTTGTGGAGCCCCTGGCCTGCCGAAGTATTGATGAGTTCGTGCGACATGACATCCTCTTCACATGGGAGTGGTTTTCAATCTGCCAGATGGAAACAGCCCACGCATATGCTGGTTCAAACCATACAGCAGTGGTGCTTCCAAACCTGTAGGCTTAATATCGTTGGGTCGAATGGCCCATTGACCGTCTTCATTGGTTTCGGGTTTGCTGCCAAGGGCACTGGCACCGACGTAAATGACGGTGCTGGAAAATGCCTCTGCAGCGTTCACCACTGCGGGGCATAAATCCTTCAACATGCTTTTAATTAAGTCCGATGTCTGGGAGATATAATCCAGATTGACACACGCAATTCCTGTGGGGCCGTTGAGCAGCAACTGTTGCGATTGCAGTTTGCCAAGCACCAGATGCCCCCACACATCCTGCTTAGTGACCACCACAAACAGTGGCTGATCGTGCTTCTGATCCGATGGAATGTTGTTGAACTGCCGTACGCGGTTGGCAGCTTCCGTCAGAATTGTTTGCTGTGGACGCACCTCAATGCGGGAATCAAATGGCAGTTTTCCGTGGCGTTCCACGTAATTCACACGAAAATCGTGATCCTGCGTGGGATCAAACAGAAACAGCAGCAGGCTGGCTTTTGCCAGGTGGCGTGTCACTGGTCGGACAAAGGTGTCTTTTGCTGGGAGGTAAGATTCACCCGCGTTATCGTACAGGCATAGCAGCCGTGCGGAAGACCCCACATCAGTAACGTGGGGGTGGGAAGGTTCCGGCCGCATGATAAAGGTAAACGGCTTGGGAAAAATTACTGAATCATTCCCACTGTAAACTGTGTTGTAAAGATCGCCCTGTTCCTGGGTTTTGGGGATCAGTTCCCCTAATGGAATCAGTTGATCGAACCGTTTGTTGGCAAACATTGCCTGTTCGTAAGAATTCACCAGGCGATTCAGGCTGGTATCACCATCGGTAAACGACACCTGAAAGCGGTTGGGCAGTACACGTCGCATCATGTGAATCAGCCCACCCAGGAAGAATGACTTTCCGGCTGCGGGGGCACCAATAATGGAAACGATCCACGATTCCAGTTCGGTCGCCGCACGTGGCAGTTCCAGGTGGCACGCCGGGCAGGCAATACGGTGGCATGGCTGGTCTTTTTCGTCCAGCGCCAGGGCATCGTGGCGGAAACGCGTGGGGATAAAGCGTTTTTCCACATCCGGCCCCAGCTTGGGATCGCCCACCAACGTGGGATGCTCTGCAATCCACAGTGTCTTGTGCGTTTCGAATACCGCCCAGCAGTGGGGGCATGTAACTCTTGGCAAAAGTGCCATACAGCGAGACCTCAGGAATGTGTTACAGTCAGGTTACTTGTAATCCTTGTGATGTTCAACACACAAATAAAATGAGGACACATCGCAATTAGGACACCTTTTATCTGTTGGTGCGTCGATTGTACCAAAATACTGCTTTCGGTCAGGATTTTCTGGAGATATCATCTGCTGTTCTCTCAATAACGTGTTCACGTTCATTTAGCATAAATGCTCGGATGAACACTATTAATATATCCATGTGCACTTGAATTAATACCAATTGAATAGCAGTTTGTTGGCAAAACATGCACAAATTGCCGCCGTATCTTCTTTTGAAACAAGGAGTTAAGAAATTTCTCAAAACTGACTGAAAATGGGAAAATAACGATCAAGCGATTGTCTAATTGTATTTTTTATGGCCTGAATGAAGAAATTTTCACGATTCAATATTTCTGAAGTGCAATATTGTAATGTTGCATAATTTTTATTGAGTTCTTTCCAGCTTTGCTACTCATTAACAATTCCTGTGATTTGTACGAGGATCGTTGAGTGACTGTTACTTGACTTTGATTTTGCCGTATTCTTCTGCGAGCAATTTGGCAGAGAACTTGCCATTTAAAGTCACAGTTTTGTCCTTGCGTGCAACGGTTAATTTTGCTGCGGCCCAAAGGCGAGCGCTTCGGGACGTACCGACCGTCAAGGATTCGACTTGCTCTAGGAAACCTTGTTCGATCGTCTCTGCGAGATCGCCTTCGTACTTCCCACTCAATTCGGCATCTCCTTTGAAAGAGAGCGTGACTTGAGCGGTGTCAATAATATTGCCGGCGACGACCAGATAAACTGATGTTTCGTCCGGCTTCACGCTCGCGACCGCTGTGATCAGTTTCTTGTTCATGGCTGGCATCGTTTTGCCGGAAATTATCTCAAGGATATTCTCCGCGTCTACACGTTGGAAGATCAGGAACAACCCTTTCTTAGCCAACACACCCATCAGCCCATCCACTCTTGTAATTGCAGACAGATCGAACCACTTTCGGCCGATACGATTCTCAGAATCAAGTTTCACGTTAGATTCATTTGCGAGAACTTCAAAGGCGTTGGCATATTCGTTTTCAGTAACGGACCCTTCGACGAACGTGACGATGCGGAAATCGAACAACTTTTCTTTCGGCTCCACATGCGACACAACAGTTGTCACTCGTTCGAGTTTGTTCACCACTGTTCCAACCACTTTCTTCATTTTTGCGGAAAGCATAGGCTGTTCAAGGTCGTTGGATGGCTGATACAGGGTTATGAGTTTTACCGCCGAAGTGAACTTGTCGTCCGTACCGAACACTTTTTTACCGAAGGGCGACATGACCATTTTGTTTAAATCGACACTCAACATCGCAAATGAATCTTTGGGATAGTAGGGCCCCAAATCCTGTTCGGCGGCACGAGCTGAGTCCAAAGAAACAGCGATAATCAATGCAATGATGTACCGCATAGAATCCTAAAAGTAGTAGTTAGTATTAGAACAGCATCATAACTGAACATTTTTCAATCAATTGTATCCAGGCATCTGTTTCTTAACAAATGAAAGCCTTAACTGTAGCGATAATCTTGAAGCACGTTACTCTTGGCTGCACTTAATTCGGCGCGGCTTTCAAACTGTAAATTTTTGTCCCTGGGGAGCACGGTAATTCGAAACGAATGCTGCTGAAATCATTCATTTTCGCAACTCGTACCGTGTGAAGAATTGATCCGTTGACTGACAGGCTAAATACATCTCCATCACGTTCGAGTCTGTATTTAGCGGCAGCACCCGTATGAACTACTGGGGAAACTTGTTTTTGACCGCTTTCTCCAATGGAAACAAACAGAAAATCGTGCCCACCTCCGGTGTGCCACGACTGTATGGTAATATCTTTCCCGGACTTGCCTTGAAAAATGACATTCATCTTTGTTAGGTTGGTGCCGTTGGATGCTTCCCACTCCGCAAAAAAGTTCGTAACCGTTCACTTATGTTGTTGCAAGTTTCGGTGCAGGTTTGCCTTTCCGGTGTGCGTTGATCGCTTCTTCCAGATAATCTAATACGTTTCTCCCCTGTAGTTTCAATGTTTCACATACCGTCAGGATTCGCTCTGCGAACCGACAGCCACGAGCACTTTGAGAACCAAAGCTGCGTCGACGCCACAACACCGCTCGACGTTGTACACGCTCCGCATCATTATTCGTTGGCGGAACGTGCTCATGGTCGACAAACAGCCATAAACGCATCTCTACTTTGGCCACCCGCTCGCAAAACCGCGCAAGTTTTTTGTCTTTGCTACCCTGCCCCTGTTTCAGCAGTGTGCGCGCGTTCCTGCAACGGTTTCATCCGCTGTTGCAATGTTTGGCGAGTTATCTGATGATCTCTCGTAAAAATATGCCATAGCTCAAATATTTCCTTGTGTAATTCAAGCCAGTGATCCACGAGTTTTGTCGCTCGCTTACTTCGTTTGGACAATGCCTCCCAGTTGCGTTTCAAATGTGCCCAACATAATTGATGGCTATCTTCAGGAAGGTTCTTCACATATACCTTCCAGCGATCCGTACTGACAAATCCAGGGAGTGCTTCACCCATAAACGCTTTCAATGCATCAATATTGCGACGTGCATGAATGAGAAATACTACGATATGAATCTTTGCCGCAATCGCTGTCCATAACCAGCGTTTGTGGCCCGCCTCTTTCCAGCCCGTTTCATCAAACCCCTTTACATCAGCGTTTTTAACTTTCTCACGAGCTTCCTCATAAGGTGCGTCCAATGCCGGAATTGCCTCGGCTTCCAGATTGCTGATGGTTCCCAAGGATATGTCTATGCCAAAAATCGTTTTGCAAGTTCGTTCGATTGACCGTTTACTCAATCCATCCTGACCCACCATACATAGCAGAGCAGCTGTCAATCGAGGACCGGTGCAATGGTTGCGGTACTCGGCAGGAATGGTCATCGCCGTTGTGTGTCCACAATCAGCACATTTCCGGGAATGACCTTCATATTGTGTTACGATTAAAGGCTGCTGTGGCAGTTCAACTTGCTGATGAATCCTGGGTTCAGGTAGATTCGGACAGCCAACAAGTGATTTGTGGCAGCGAGAACAGGTTTCTGGCACGAACTTGATAAAGGAGTCCACACTTTCAGGAGGCAAGGTTTTTCGCAGATTTGCCTTGTGACCATGTTGTGCCCCGCGTTTGCGACCAGTCGGCTTTTGGGAAGCTAATTTTTCTTTTTCTGCAGGTTCTTGCTTGTTAGGCGGTTTCAGCTTGTCTTCCAGATCACGAATGCGAGCTTCCAGCGCCAGTATTGTCTTTTGTTGTTGCTGAATTATTTGTTGCTGATCCATCAGCTGTTGTTGCAGCAAATGAACCTGCTTGAGCAATTGCTGGCACCCAGGACATTCGGAATTGAACGACTCGATTTCCATCACCGGATTATAGAAAATGGCTGAAATTTGCGAAAGGCCAATTCCCGAACCGGTGAACGGTTACCGAAAACTTAATTAAGAGTTTATGTTGAGTTGGCCAGTTTTCAATCTCTTAGACTCGCATTTCAAGCTTCCTACTTCAGATTTTCCAGCAATTGCATCAATTTCTGGGCTTGTTCGGCAGATTCCACTGCTTTTTTGGGCACGCGGGCGTGTTTGGTGGGGTCGTATCGCTCAAAAGTTCCTTCAAACACTCTGCTGGCCTGCAGTGCGGCATAAATCATTAAACCTTCTTCACCCATCAGTGCGAACAGATTGGTGGGCAGGCCATATACCAGACATTTCATGTCTGAGATAACCATTGTGTTATCAAAGTACCGTGAGCGGTGGCTGAAAGGCAAATCCAGCGCCACATCGTTGAAAAAAGGCTCCACCAGCTTCAGTGCGTCCTTAAACTTCGAAAATTCCAGCAGAGCCGGGTGTGGGGGCAATTGCAGGTCAACAATTTCGGTCTTGGTGATGACGCCGTACACCACACCCTGTTGAGAAGCGCTGTTTTCCCCGACCAGGTTCACATCAAGCACTCCACCACCAATTTCGGCAAAAATGTTCGCTTTGAAGTTGTTTTCCTTGTATGCGATTGTTACTGTCACTTGACCATACTCTTTGAAATCGAACTTTTTCACCCAAGTTTTTCGATATTCTGTAAGTTCCGGTGCAATCGGATAACTTCGATCAACAATTGGGATCGTTGGTGACAGTTGCCGGGGGTTTGGCTGCACCATTGGCAATTCAATTCTCAACGGAGGTAGGCGATTCGGTACTGCAACTTCAGGTGGATTTGGCAGATCTGCAGAAAATCTTCGTGCCGGTGCCGTTTTTGACCCACCTTGGCGGGTAATTGCCATTGTGGCCGTTTTCGGAGGTGCAGCAACTGCCACTTCTGGTTCGGGTGCAGGGGCTGTTGAGCGGTAGAAAAGCACTGCAGTGGTAAGGCACCCCACGCTGAAAGCCACCAGTACGGTGGCAAGCATTTTCGTTTTCATGAAAATCATCCTGAAATTTGCCCGCCAGTGGGCTGATTTTTCTGGCGATACTATTCGAATCGATCTGAAAATTTTGGTCAATACCAGTTTCCGGCTCGCGGTAATCTGAATAAAGTGGCAGTTTTCTGTTTGGGCTGGCGCACAAGTTGGTGTTATCAATTTGGCCAGTTTTGGATTATTTTGCGAAAGGTTGGTAACATTCTGTGCCATATGATACTGTTGACTTAACGGAACACGGAATCAATCATGGTGCAGGTTCACCCCACGTCCGAACAATTGGAAGCCTTTCTTTTAGGAAAGCTAGGTGCGGGTGAGCAACAGGAACTCGAAGCACATATCGAATCGTGCGAGCAGTGCTGCGATTATCTGAAATCAGTAGATAACGACACGTTTATTGACCGTACGCGGGAAGCCCACGATTCGGTGGTGGATGAAAATACTCCCCTGGCCACGCCGCTGATTGGTGCGACTGATATTCCTGAAGAACTGGCGAATCACGCACGGTACCGGATTATCAAGCAGATTGGAGCAGGTGGTATGGGGCGGGTTTTTCAGGCAGAACACCGCCTGATGGAACGTGCGGTCGCCCTCAAAGTAATCAATCAGCGTTATTTGGCCGACCAGCAGGCAATTGAGCGTTTTCATCGCGAGGTGCGAACGGCAGCCCGCCTGAATCATCCCAATATTGTGGCTGCGTTTGATGCAGAACAGGCAGGAAATCTCAATTTTCTGGTGATGGAATACATTTCCGGACTGAGTTTAGCCCAATTGGTGCAGCTGAAAGGACCACTTTCTGTGGGCTATGCCGCGAATTTTATTGCTCAGGCGGCGAAAGGTTTGCAGCACGCCCACGATAAGGGGATGGTGCACCGCGATATCAAACCACAGAATCTGATGGTGACCAGAACCGGCCTGGTAAAGATACTGGACTTTGGCCTGGCACGCATTGGCGAAGACCACACGCTTGTGGAACCAGTAACACAACAGAATACTGTTGTGGGCACGCCCGATTACCTGGCACCCGAGCAGGCAAAAGATTCCCGCAGTGTCGATGCACGTGCGGATATTTACGCGTTAGGATGCACACTCTATTTTCTGTTGACTGGCAAACCGCCTTTTCCCGAAGGCAGTGCTATCGAAAAACTGTTCCAGCATGTGGAATGTGAACCCGCACCGATCAGCGATTTTCGCAGTGATGTGCCACCTGAAATGCTGGGAATTCTGAACAAAATGATGGCCAAGTTACCTGCCCAGCGTTTTCAGAGACCCGTAGAAATCGCAGAAGCATTGCTACCATTGATGAGCAATTCTTCATCTTTGGCATTAGGCTTGAAGAAGAAACTGCCTGCTCGCTCTGAAAAAAGTAAATCAGTGCCCCCACCGTTACCAGAAAGTCGAGAAGACCGCACACAACTCGTAGAACGTGGGTCGTCATCGAAATCAGATGTGCAGACAACACGCATCGACACGAAGCCCAATACCAACTTCGAGTGGGATTCGCCCAGCACCCAGCGTAAAAAACCGGCACCAGCGAAAAGTCGCAAGTCGATGCCAAAAAAGAAGTTACGTCGTAAACCGTGGCTGATTGCTATTCCATTGGTGGTATTGCTACTTACCGCCCTGGGGATTTACCTTGCCACTCGTTCCGGTTCAGAAAATAATGACAATCAGGCAAGCGTTGGATCAAATAAACCTGTTTTCCCCACGAAGAATATTCAGCCGGTGCTTTTTGTGCTGCCTTCCAGCAATTTGTGGAACCCCGATTTCGAACCGGTGCGGGATTATTTGAAAGAACGTGGCATTCCCGGGGTGGTGGTCAGCCCCCACGGGTATTCGGATAGCCATTGGTCACTCTATCAACAGGGTAAAGGACGTAAGATCTTTACTGATAAGAAGTTAAGTGATATCAAGTCGGCGGACGGCTATTCCGCAATTGTATTTGTGGGAGAGAATGTCAGTGAGTTTCTGCCCGAAGCAGAACATTACGATCACTTGAAGCAGTTAACGCTGCAATTTGTGAAAAAACAAAAAATTGTTGCAGCACTGTGCGTGGGGCAGAAGATCCCACTGAGCATGGGGCTTTTGGATGGCCGCATGGTGGCAAAGAATAACGATGTGTACGAATATCTGCCAAACCGACCGGTTACGTACAAAAACGCACCAGTCTGGCAGGATGGGAACATTATTACCGGTTCCCACCCAGACCATGCCAAAGAATTTGCAGAAAAATTATGTCTACAACTCAATGATTAAGTGCTTATAAAAATGTTTGAACATTTCGAGGCACTGCGATGGAAAGCACTCAGGACAGCACCACTAATGGCTCGTACACTTCGTTCGACTCTGTAAAAGAGCTGAATATGGCGATTTTTGTCGATTTTGAATCAATCAATGCTAACCGCTTACGTGCGTGGTTGAACCAGTTTCGGCTGGAAGGCCGGGTGTGCATCTGTCGGGCCTATGCCGACTGGACCACCCACCCACACGAGACCGTTCAGAAATTGATGAAAATGTCGATCGACCTGGTTCAGGTAAACAACTACGTTGACCGAGGGAAAAACGGTGTCGATATTCGGCTGGCCGTTGATGCGATGGAAATTGTTTTTTCTAATCGGCGGATCGACAAATTCATCTTTGTGGCCAGCGACAGCGACTACATTGCCCTGGTGGTCAAGCTGAAGGAATACAACAAAGTGGTGCATATGGTTGGTAACAAGAAGAGTACCAGCCAGTCTCTTATTGGTTATTGCGATCAATTCGATTACCTCTCCGACATTGAAAAAGAGCCCCAGCGTGGCACCGACAATCGGGTGGAGAACATTCAGGATAAATCGGAAGCGTTTGAATTGATGGATGAGGCTTTGCAGTTATTGAGCCTGAATAAACCAGGTCAGGAATATCGCGATTCCAGCATCAATGACACAATGATCCGCTTAAACCCATCCTTTGATTACCGCCGGATTGGTTACAAAACACTGCGGGATTTTCTGACCGATGCGGAGGCAATGGAAAGGATTGTTTATGTTGAAGGAGACGACAAAAAGGGCTACGTCCGATTGTACAACGACAAATCAAAAGTGCCTGCATCCGCACCGAGTCGCCCGGAAGCCCCACCTGCACAGATCAATCCGCAATATACCCGCGAAGTTCTGATGCTCTTCAAATCGATTACTGAAAACCCACCGCGGGATGCAGTGGCGTATTCTGAATTGATCCAGTATGGTGGGATGTATTTGAAAGACGCCCCACCGCAGCAACTGCGAAATACGATCAAGGCGATGATCGCCAATCGGATGTTGCTAGAGTTCTATCACCCTGATAAGGAATCCCACCTGCTGATTCGTTTGAGCGATGAGGCAGCCGCACGTATTAGGGCATTTACCATTGCCGATTACCCACAATGGTACTGGACTTTACGATACGCCAAGATGATGGCGACTTCGCGAATTCCGACAAATATGGGCCATACAGTGAATTGCTGGAAGCACTGTCGAGAGATGCAGCAGAACCCTGCTGCCACCGGCAGAAGCCTGCAGGATTTCCTTAACTATGTGGTTTCCCTGGGGTACATTCGGGAAGATCGTATCCGCGAGCACTTTGATATTATGATCCGCTCCGGAATCCTGGTGCTTGATGACCAGCACCAGGTCAGCATCCCACTGGAAAACGAACAGGATGTCTGGAAGCAACTGGCATCGTGGATGCTGGAAACACTGGCAAAAGATCAGGATGTCCAGCGCGATCCGAAAGCCTTAAGAGAAGTAGTGCTGAATATCCGCGACCTCTCCGATGGCAGCCGGGAAATGATCGACAAAGTATTTGCAGAACTCGAAAAACAATAAATAACGGCGATTCAGAAAAAATAACGATACTGCTCACGAAGAGAAGAATCTGTCCCAGCCATTTGTGCGTTGCAAGTAAATCCCAAGTGCAATAAATGGCATCAGATAACCAATCAGCAATGAGATTCCAACACTCTGCTTCCCAAAAAGTAGCCACCCGATAAACATCGTGCCGAACAGGCTTGAAACGAAAATCAAGGCGAACATTGCGGCTTGGAAAATGTTTGATCGTTTCGTGGGTGATTGATCGTGGTGCGAATGTCGCTTCTGATTTGCACTGAAGGCAATCCAGATGTAAACGAAAATACTCAGCAAAATGCCATAGCTGGCACCGAGAGCAATATCGCTGATCATTCGCCTGGTCACAGTTTCCTAGATGAACTTGGTAACGCCTGGGATAGCAGGTGGGGCGTATTCCAGTTCTGCCCAATCGTAGGACTTCGGCGACAGATCTTCTTTCGAATTCATCGCCATGTCCCACGTGATCCGTTGGCCGGTATAGGTAGCCATCCGCCCCATGATTGACATCAGCGTGCTGCGGGCACCTTCTTCACCATTGTTAATTGGTTTGCCTGCACGGATCGATTCAAAGAACTCCAGGTGTTCCTGATCATACATCGAAGGTGCGTCACCATCCCAGTTCCATTTCTTCGGCCCGAAGATGGTGTGCGTCATCAGTTGGGCGGAACCATTGCTGCCAAAAACATGGTCCTGAACACTTGACGGGGTTCCGTTCATCTGCCGACAGACCGAGAACACCTTCACTCCGCTCTTGTATTCATAAACAACACTGTGGTGGTCGAAAATATTGCCATACTTGGGATCGGTTCGTTTCTGTCGCCCACCAACGCCGGTGCAGGCGATTGGCATTTCACCTTTCAACACCCAGGTGGCTTTGTCGTGGTTGTGGCAGTGCTGTTCGACAATATGGTCGCCGGACAGCCAGTTAAAGTAATACCAGTTCAGCATCTGGTATTCCATGGTATTGAACTTTGCCTGAGTGGGGCGATACCACAGTTCGCCCGTGTTGAACGACACATGCAGTGCCAGCACATCGCCAATAGCACCATCGTGGATACGTTTGATGGTTTCCCGTTTGGCGAGGTCCCAGCGGTAGCAGAAGCCCACCAGCAGACCGAGATTTTTTTCTTTTGCCTTCTTGGCAGTGGCAATCACACTTCGCACACCTGGGGCATCAACTGCCAGTGGTTTTTCTGCAAAAACGTGTTTGCCCGCTTCGACCGCGGCTGCCAGGTGCATCGGGCGGAAATGAGGTGTAGTGGTTAACAGCACCACATCGGAAGCTTCAATTACTTTCTTGTAGGCATCCATCCCAATGAACTGCATTTCCTTGGGAACCTGAATCTGATCCTTCACGCGGGAACGCTTTAAGGTTTCCAGCGACCCGGTCAACTTTTCCGGGAATACATCCCCCATCGCAACTAGTTTCGCATAAGGTTCTGCTTTCAGTGCGTTTGCAGCAGCACCGGTGCCACGGCCACCACACCCGATCAGGCCCACTTTCACTTCGTTGCGTTCTGCGGCGTAAACACCACCTTGATCCAGTGCCAGTGCGGCACCAGCCAGTGTGCTGGTCGCCAGAAAGTTACGACGATTTTGATTCGTTTCCAAGAGAAGATCTCCGTTAAGGGTTTTTCATCAGGTGGGTTTCAGGACATTCGTTATTTTGACAACTTTTGGGCAATTGTCACACAAATAGTGGGAAGGATTTCTCGAATGACTTACCGTTGAACGCACCGAAGTATCAAGAAAATCCTGTTAAGAGACGATTTTCCGGCTGTTCTTATTTCATACCCAGCCAATTTTTTGACAGCCAATAGCAGGCGAATGACGCCAGCATCAGAGTTGCTGCTTCTGCTGCAAGCCAGTTCCACCAGACCAGTGGGGTGCCATCGGCGATCATCACAATCCCAGCGATAAAGCCACCAATGGTCAGCAGGGCAACCAGAATTACAAAGGCTCCACCCGACAGGGAGTTGTTGCCACCTGATAGTGCAAAAATACTGAACATGCCTGCTACAGAATAGGACAAGGCACCGATCAGGATTCTTCCAGCGAGGCCAGCATAATAGCCAAAAAGTGGCACGAGAATACCTGCAAGCAGGGCACCCACGACCGTCCAGAAGATTGCCGTTTGGTGCAGTGCAACCAGTTGTGAGTCTGCTTTCTTGTCCATATTTCCATAATTCTCACCACATATTCTGTGATTCTATTTCATTTCAGGATGGCATCATAAACTCTCCGCAAATATAAACACCCACCAGAAGTGGAATTATTTTCACTTATACTTTAACAATTTGTCCAGTGGTTTGTTGGCGGTTTTTTCCTTTTTTGAAAAAAAATTGCACCTGTTTGTGAAAGTGGTTTGAAATCAAGAACTTACGGAGAGATTGTTAATTGATGAGATTAATTCATGAAAGCTCGGCAAAATCTGACTGTACCTCGGTCATTTTCTGATATCGGTGCTGGCAATCGCGTTCGAAACATTTATGGATGACCTGTTGAACAACAGCTGGCATCGAGTCCGGAAATGCTGGGAAATAGTCGCTGCAAATCAATTGGCGCAGTTTTGGCACACTCTTTTCCTGAAATGGCCGTTCGCCAGCAAACATTTCAAACAAGATCACCCCCACTGCCCAGATATCTGTCTGTTCGGAACGTTGGCCCGCCCAGGCTTCTGGTGCCATATAAGCGGGGGTGCCTGCAACGCTGTATGATTGATCAATGCTGGCAAGCACCCGTGCCAGACCAAAATCGGCGATCTTGGGGATGTTACCCTGGATCAGAATGTTGTTTGGCTTCAGATCCCGATGCACCAACCCACATTCGTGCAGGTGGGCCAGGCCGGCAATGATCCCTTTCCCCCATGTGTGCAACTGTTGTGCAGTACTTTTTGATTGCTGGTGCGTTGCCAGCCATTCTGCCAGAGAGCCATTCGCGGCGTATTCACTGACAATCACCACATGACCACCAAATCGGTCTGCTTCAATCACTGGCACGATATTGGGGTGGCCGGAAACCATCGACCACACCAACGCTTCGTGGCGGATTGCGTCCAGGTTTAATTCAGGTGAATTAGGAAACTTTAACGCAAATTGCGTAGTGAGAAATGCGGTGCGTTTTTCCGCCAACCAAACCGTTCCATAAGTGCCCGATCCAAGCAGTTTCACCAACGTATAAGGCCCAACCACCGCATTGGGTGCCAGTGCCACGGGTGTGGACAATGTCTGCGTGTGGGATGTTGTCAGTGGCTCCGGCTTCACCACAGGCGGTTTGTCCTGCCATGGTTCGAAAAGGTTGGCACCGTGGTCGCGAAATAATTTCAGCACCCGATCAATCGATTTGATTTCATAAATTTTGATGGGGCACACGCGATCCACGTGTTGCAACATAAATGGCAGGTGTTTCCGATCAAAAACAAAATACACTGCTTTCTTTTCCTGGGCAATGGCCATCCCCGCTTCAACCAGCACACTCGAAACTATTCGGGATGGATAAAAAAGTAGAAAGTAACGGGAATTGTTGAGTGCTTCACGATCCTGAATGAATGAAAAATCGGGCTCGTCGAAGCTGTCTTTGCTGTCAACATTGTCTCCAGCAAAGTACACTGTTAAGCCACATTCTTCCTGCAGGCATTGCTTGATGGCAAGTGCCTGAGACCGCACATCCTGATACTGGGCCTGGCTGCGAACACTTGCCATTGGGCAAGAGAGAAAAACATCGTATTTGTTCACCAGGCACCGTGGGGGATGGAAATTGTCGGCTTACTTGCGAGTCAAATTAATCTGATCACGCAGGTACTTCAAGCCCAGGTCCAATTGCTTATCTTCAAACTTCTCGGTGGGTTCTTTCGCTGGCAGATCACGACGAGGAATAATACCCCAATCGTTTAAACGTTCGTACAGTTTATCACTTTCTGCACGTTCCAGTTTCAGTTCGTAACCTTTGTCTGGCATCACGCCCCATACATCTTCTGGCTTGCCTGGTGTGCTGGCTTTGTTCAGGTTCCGAGCACTTGGCGGCCAGAAAGTTGCCGTCGTAATCTTGATCCGGCCATCGGTTAAAGCAAATCGTTCCACGTTCTGCACGCTGCCTTTGCCAAAGCTTCGTTCTCCAACAATTATTGCACGGTTGTGGTCTTGCAGGCAGGCAGAAAGAATTTCGCTACCACTGGCAGATCCACCGTTAATCAGACAGACCATCGGGAAGTCGAGGAAGCTGCCACGTGATTGGCCACGGATCACACGTTGGCCCACCAGCGAGTTGCGTGGGCGAACAGAAACAATCACCCCATCATCGATGAACATATCACAGATATCGACAGCAGTGCTGAGGTAACCACCTGGATTAAATCGCAGATCCAGTACCACCCCTTTCACGCCTTGTTCCTGCATGGCGGTTAATGCTTTACGCATTTCCACACCACTGGTGGCCGAGAACTGGGTAAGGTGCACGTAGCCAATTTTCTTCTCTTCATCAATGAAGTAATTCCACGAATCGTCCTTATTCCGCTTGTAGCCATAGACTGATTCTGATTCCACCAGTCCACGCACAATTTCAATAATTACCGGTTCCTTGCTGCCTTCGCGGTCAATCTTCAGCTTGACGCGGGTGCCTGGTTCGCCCAGGATCAGTTTCACAGCATCGGTAACATCCAGCCCTTTGGTGCTGTGCACTTTGGGCTCATCAAGCTTTTTGCCTTTGGGATCTTCTTCCCAGATCACTTCGGTCACCAGGTCGCCAGTTTTGATCCCAGCACGGTAAGCGGGACTGCCACGGATCGGTGTGACAACCAGCAGGCCATCGCGGGCAATATCGCGACGAATCTGCACGCCAATTCCAGTGAATCGGCCCATTTCGCGATCCATATCCTGCGATTTTTCCTGGTTGAAATACACGGTGTAATCATCCACGTATTTTCGCATACCCAGGTTGAAGGCAATTTCCACATCCAGATTGTCAGCAAGGTCTTCCCGCTTGCCCAATGCTTTGCGAGCATCGGCCAAAAGATCAACCAGGTCGTCGTATTCCAGGTCTGCCGATTTATCCAGGCGGGCACGAAGTTGCTCGCTGATCGGCACTTCCATCCGCTCGAACATCCCTTCGATGCCGTCTTTCACCATCGCTGGCATTTCCAGCGGCTTAATGTAATTCGCTTTAACGAATCGCAACCCTTCGCTGACTTTTCTTGCGAATAGTTGGGCATCCTCATCGCTGATCTTCATCCCTTCAATGATCCGGGTGCGGCCAGCCAGCAACTCTTCTTTGGTAATTTTGCCATCAATGAACTGCTGATAGACTTTTCGCAAATCCTGTAAAGCCAGCAGTCGCGGCATCCGATCCAGCACCGATTGTCCATCAATTGCCACTTCCTTGCTGAATTCGCCTTTCATTTTTGCAAACTTGGCAAGGCGTTCTTCGGCAACTTTGGCTGGTTCGGGATTGCGGGTTAAAGTCAGGTGCAATGGTTTGCCGGAATAACTAACACGCTGATTGCGTTCTTCCGCGGTGTTTGCCACTTTGCGAATGTAATCGAGCAGTTTTTTGTTGTAAAACGTGGTCAGTTCGTCTGTGGTTACCTGACCATCTGCCTCAAAACCATCGGTATCCGCTTCACCTTTCAATGCATCCAGGGTGGCAGCGGTAAACAGGCCATGTTTTTCAATTACCAGCACCGGCTGCAAGCCACTTTGGGCAAGATAGATCCCCCGCCCGGAAGCTGGTTTGCCACTTTCATCGTCTTCAGGAATTGCCATTGCCACGCGGACAAAATCAAAGATACGTGGGGCAACCACTGCTTCTTTGGAATCAAAGCCTTTCAGGTTGAAATCAATGAAAAAACAGACTTTCTCTGATTTGAGATCTTTGATTTTTGCTTCGATATCGGCAGGAAACAGTGCGTTCTTTGCACGCTCTTTGAAGTTGGAATCTGCTGCGAAGACGCACGGTTTGCCACTGAAGCCTGCACCCTGCATCACCATATAGATCAGCACGGTGTCTTCTTTTTTGGCTTTCGCTGTAATTGCTTCAAACGCTGCCAGAATATTGGCTTTCGTAGCAGTTTTTGCTGCGTTGTTCAATTTGGTGTCAGCAAGCAATAAGGTGGCTTTATCTGCAGAAACACGACCACGTGCCGGATCGACCAATACATCGTAAATGGCACTGGCATCAGCATCTGCGGTAGCACGGGCTTTAATCTGTGGGTCAGTGAATTTACCCGCCCCCACGATCAGGGCGTAGGTTGTTTTCTCGTCCGCTTGAAGACCATATCCGGAAAACATCGTCAGGAGCACCAGAAATGCTCCCAGAATTCGACACCGGGTCATTATTGTAATCCTTTGTTAAGTACAATCACTTCGCCTAAAACCTGTAGTTCCGACGAAGCATTGTACCAGTTTACCAAACTCCACAAAAACTTCATAGTACTCTATTTTACGTATTTACAAAGACGAATTGTCAAGCGTTATTGAACAGCCAGCTCTTTTAAAACAGCAATTCCTCTGGACAATGTTTCATCGTCTGCGGCAAAACGGACCCGAAGGTGTGACGACGGGAACATAATTTTCGCCACTTTCACAAGAGTTTTTACAAATATATTTCATTTCACTTATAAATTCATGTACATTAGCATGTGTATTTTCGCTAGCAGTATACAAAATTATTGTGCTTTGAAAATAGTTTTTCCCTCTTTGATGGTTTCGAGAACCTTGAGTTCACTGAGGTAAAGAATCGGTACTTTATGAGGGTTTTTATCCAGGATCACAAAATCTGCCAACTTTCCTACTTCGATTGACCCTCGATTCGCTTCCTCAAAATGATGGTAAGCTGCCCACAGTGTAAGAGATTTCAGGGCATTTTCTACTGAGATACACTGACTTGCTCCCAGAATATCTCCACTTCGAGTGCGTCGGGTGACTACCGATGACAAGATTCTAATCGCGTTCGGTAATGCGACGGGCGCATCGTGATGTTGGGAGAAAATCATGCCTCTCTTCAAGGCGGATCGTGCTGGGCTGATCCGTTCTGCACGTTCTGCACCCAGCACAGAATCGCGATGCCAGTCGCCCCAATAAAAGCAATGCATCCCAAACAAGGATGGAATAATTCCCAACTCTTTCATCAGATCCAACTGATCTTCACGCACTGTCTGGCAATGAATCATCACATCGCGTCTTTTTTTCCAGTCTGGGAATTTTTTCTGTGCATCTTTTACTGCTCCCAACATCATGTCGGCGGCGGCATCCCCATTACAATGGACCAGAAACTGCCAGCCTTTCTGATAACAAAGCGAAATCTTTTTATTTGCTTCTTCCACTGGCATTGCAGGATAGCCTCGATAATTCGATGGCTTTCCGTGGGGTGGGATCAGATATGGCTGTGACAAATAAGCTGTCTTTCCTTGTGGAGAACCATCCAGGCTGAGTTTGACACCTCCAATCCTATACCCGTTGATGAGTTTGGATGTATGCCATTTGCTGTCTATACCGAAAGGACTATCTGTAAAAGACAGGTCAGGGTAACTGATGACATCGATGAGCATGTTTTTACCTTCTGCTAACCGAATCCAGGATTTGTCGATCGACTCCATTGATCGCCCTTCCTGTGCCATCGTGTATCCGTTAGCAGCATAAATTTTCATCCCGGCAACAGCAATTGCGTCAGACTCTTTGTCCCCGATACGTGGCATCAGTTTTAATAGCGCTGCCATAAATGCAGTTTCTTCCAACACCCCATCGGGTGTTTCCCCATCTTTTTCCCGGCGAATGATCCCACCAGTGGGATTTTTTGACGTTTTGGTGATTTCAGCCAGTTGCAGTGCTTTGGTATTCAGTGCACAAAGATGGCCAGATTGGTGGATCGCGATCACAGGGAGTTCTGTGGAGACAGCATCAAGATCTTGTCTTGTGGGATGTCGTTGTTCCTTAAGTTGAGCATCATCGTATCCGAAACCAACAATCAACTTGTATTTTTTAGACGTTTCTGTTGAAGACCACTTTTTTAACTCATCTTGAAGTTTACGAATGTCCCTGATGGTGTGGTCGGGTGGGGCAAGAAGATTTGCACACACTGCCTGAATGCCTGTGTTATAACAATGCCCGTGTCCATCCACAAAGCCTGGTAACATACAATGGCCTTGTAAATCGATCATGGCCGTCTTTTCACCTTTGTGCTTCACAACATCGGCAAATTTCCCAACTTCAACGATTCTACCATTCCGAATCGCAACGGCTTCCGTGCTTGGGTTTCTATCGTCAATTGTTAGAACTTCGCCACCATGATAGATGACTTCGGCTGGTTCGTTGCCCAAACCAGCGCGAATACCGCAAACCAGTAGCAAAAATGTGATAAACAGATGTATTCGCTTCACGTCATATACCTCCGATGAAATTCCTGTCAGGCATTGCTGCTAACCTGCTGCAAGCTCTTTTAAAACAGCAATTCCTCTGGACAATGTTTCATCGTCTGCGGCAAAACTGACCCGAAAGTGGGTGTTTCGTTTACTGAATGCCCCACCTGGAATGATGAGCAGATTTTTTTCCAATGCCGCTTCAAAAAACCTGTTCGCGTCTCCACCTGGTGCTTCGGCGAACAGGTAAAACGCACCCTGGGAGCGATTGAACTTGTAACAGTCTGCCAGTTCGTCGCATATCCGAACCCGCTTCTTGCGGTAGTCATCGACAATCGATGTAACATCATAGTCCAGCATGGCTTCGGCAGCCAATTGAAATGGTTGTGGGGCACAGACAAATGTAAACTGCTGGGCGGTGGCCATCTTATCGATCAATTTTGCTGGTCCGTGGGCAAAACCCAATCGCCAGCCAGTAACGGCGTACGTTTTCCCAAAGCCATCAACCACGAGCACATTTTCATCGAATTCGGACGCACTGCAGAAAGGTCCATCGTACCAGAACGCCCGATAGATTTCGTCGGAAACCAGCAATATCTGATGTTCCTTGGCCAATTCGACCAGTGCCTGCAATGTTTCCCGTGGGGTGGTGATCCCTGTGGGGTTGGCGGGGCTGGAGAAAATGATCATCTTGGTGCGTGGCGTAATGGCAGCACGCACCTTTTCGACGTCGATCTGAAAGTCAGGGTAAGTGTCAATGATCACAGGAACCCCACCTGCAATGGCAATCAGGTTGGGATAGGCCACGAAGTAAGGGTCGAAAATAATGACTTCATCGCCAGGATTCACCGAACTGATCATTGCCAGCACCAACGCACCCGAAGTGCCTGATGTTACAAGTAACTCGCGTTTTTGACCTGGTAAACGTGTCTGGGTTTGAAGCTTTAATTTTTGCAGCAGGGATGCCACACCCTGCGTGACGGAGTAACCGTTTCCCCCATGCTGAATGGCAGAAATTGCCGCTTGTTGCACCACATCCGGTACTGGAAAGTGGGGCTGACCAATACTGAGATTGATTGGGTTGGTTAATTTCTTGCCTAAATCAAAAACTCTGCGAATGCCAGAAGTTTCAATGCGAGACATCCGCTCCGCGATCCAATGGTCGTGCATGTTATCACTCAATGACTGGGGAACTGGAATTATAAAAGGAACCACAGGAGGTGCGTGGAAATCGCTCCAGAAATACCGTTTTCCAAAGCCACTTTTGTAGGAAACTGGTGGAACGCCCCATCAATTGGTGGGATTCTCTAAGGCTGAAAAGTGTTTTCATTCTCCGTACCTCGTATCACATCACGTACAGAGAAAAAGTGGCTGTTCGTGGGAAGATAAACAGCGAAAACGATCTGATTGATCATTTGTACACAATATTAATATATGCTTGATCACTTAGAATTGATATGAAGATTCTGTGAAGATATCAGGGGAATTTTCTTGAATCGACGTAAGTGCTTATAAGAAAAGTAGTTGTGTTGATCGAAATTTTTTCAAAATTTTCAGCGAAAGCGTGTGCGGCAGCACCAAAAGTGAATTTGTTCTCATAAATACTGGCTCATTAGGAATTGATTGGTATGTTGCAGCACGCACAGTTGCCCTATTTAACGAATCCCACCTTGAAGGTGGCTGGAATCATCAAATCAATTCCAGAACATTTTCATGTGGAAGAGATCCCCGCCTACGTCCCATCTGGAAGTGGGGAACATCTCTACTTGTGGATTGAAAAAACGGATATTTCTACCGACTACCTGGTGCGGCAGCTCAGTTATCAGTTGCACATCCCACGTGAGGCGGTGGGCTACGCTGGAATGAAAGATCGGCGGGCAGTCACGCGGCAGTGGATTTCACTACCCAGGCAATGTGAAGCAAAGTTGGACCAGTTTCAACTGCCCGGCTTTACCATTCTGGAAACGAACTGGCACCAGAATAAGCTGAAAACGGGCCATCTGGAAGGGAATCGCTTTCGGATTACCATTTCAGAATGTGATCCCACCCAGGATTCCGTGGTGGCACAATTACTGAACCAAATCCGGCAATCTGGCATGTTAAACGCCTACGGTGACCAGCGATTCGGTCTGGAAGATGAAACCTTGCAACTGGGCCACGACCTTCTGACAGGAAAGGTCCGGCGTGCCCGCACCCCATTTCTGAAAAAACTATCACTTTCAGCAGTACAATCGTGGTTATTCAACCATTACCTGACCAGAAGGCACTCCCGAGGCGAGTTATTTACTGTACTGCCGGGCGATGTAATGGGGAAATGGCCCCACGGTGGGATATTTGTGTCCGAAGATCCCGCAGTAGAACAGCAGCGATTCGAAGCACGTGAAATCATGTTTCGTGGGCCAATTTACGGCACGAAAATGTTCCCTGCAAAAAATGTTGCATTAATGCGTGAATTGGAATTGTTGGATCAACTGGGAATTGCCACCGCACAATTTGTGCCTTTTGAAAAGATCATGCAGGGAACCAGGCGACCTAACCTGGTATATCTGAACGACTTACGGCACGAGTGGGTGGATGGCCTGCTGGTGTTGGATTTCAGCCTGCCCAGTGGCAGTTACGCAACGATTTTGTTGCGGGAGCTGCTGAAAACTGATCAATTGACGGAACCAACGCCAGCGATCGGTGAAGTGGGTGAAGTAGCAGCTTCCGAAAACGATCAGTAACAACAGGTGCTATTGGAAGAGCAGAAAGTTTCTGTCCACCGGAGCATTAATTCGGGTGGGATCGTAGCGAATACCATCCGATTCCATCCACAACCGCTTGAACACTTTCTGGTTACCAGTGGGAGTGATCATAAAGGTTTCCCCCGACGTAAATCCGGTAGTAGGCTGATCCACTGCCAGCAAACTGCAGGTGGTATTCCGGCCATCGCTGTAAAGGTAAAACATTCTGCCAGTTAAGGAGAAATTCACCACGAATTCCGTCTGATTTACCCCACTGCCGGGCACCATTACCTGTCGTGCGATATTCTGGATCGGAATGTTATAAATGACCGCATTTTGTCGGGAACCAAAACCAATGATGTTATCATCGCCCCACCATGCCAGGTGGGAGACGTTCTGCATCCGCACGACCGTGGGGTCTTCACGGGCAATAATCGTTCCTGCCTGCCAGTCCAAGGCAATGAACTTTCCTGGATTGTTTAATCCGATTAAGAGATTCTTTCCATTTGGGCTGAAAGCCAATGCCCTGCCATCGGTGACTTCCTGATTTTCGAAGTGTGCTACCGATGCAATGGGCATTCCAGGCTCGTTTTCACCGGATTTCACCAGTGTGTAGATCACTGTACCCACACTTTTCTGGCCATGATAGATTGCTACTTTTTCCAGTTTCGGATCGATCGCAACAGAGTATTTGGGCAGCCAGCCAGTCTGGCGGCCAAAACCACCAAAACGCCCACGGACACCTGAAAGTGGGATTGCCTGATCAGCAATCACATTTTCCTGAATCACCAACTGGTTATTCACTTCTGACATTTGCCAGAGGCGGAAACGCCCGTTCTTCAGCACTATGAGCAATTGATTGTTCGCAACAAATTCTGCCAGATAGATCTCTTCTCGCCCATACGGGACCCAGTTCTGCACCTGCTGTCTGGAATCGGCTACCGACCAGATTTGTAACGACGTGCCCGATCCAGGGATATTTTCTGCCAGCAGCACATACTTCCCATCCGAACTGATGGTAATCTGAAAGTCTGTACTGAACTGTCTCATGGTGCAGCGAATCGCCCCCTTTTTTGCCCCACCGTCGACGGCGTATACGTGCAGATCGCCGATGTTTCGCTGGGCTTTCTCTGCAACAAAAACGGCACCAAATTTGCCATTGGCAGAAACAAAGGGTCCCTGGCATTCATTGGCCAGACCATCAGTACCAACATTCAGAACAGGCTTACTTGCCAGATCGGCACCAGATGGCCCATCGGAATTGTTTGATGATTTCCCACGAAAGATCAGGAAGAGTACGATGGCAAGTGCCAGCACCCCTACCCCACTGGCAATGCCAATGATGAGAATTTTCTTAGATTTTGCTGGTTCCGCATCAAAGTCTTTGCGGCGTGATCGTGGGCGATCATCGTCATCTTCAACAAGCCGTTTTTTGGCTCGCCGCGATCTGGGCAGATCGTCATCATCGTCATCGTCGATGTACTTTCTTGGCATCAGGAAAGTCTCCAACAAGAGGTTTGAAGGGGTTTAGAAAGAGGGTAGTCTCCCCGCAATCACATCTGCTTCCCATTCGTGCATCAGGGGCCAATCAATGGCACAGGTACCGAAATCGGACATATACTGGTACTGCGTAAGCCGGTCGATTGCTTTCTGAATGATCGTTTGATCACGCTTAAACACTGGTCCGTGGCTGGGAAGTAAGAATTCGGAATCATCGTTCAGAATTCGCTTCAACGACTTCACAAAATCGGGCAAATTCGAGCCATGGTGGGCGTCGATCACACCCACGCAGCTGTCTTTGTAGATGTTGTCGCCTGAAAAAAGCAGGTTTTTCATCTTCAGAGCAAGCTGCCCGGGGGTATGCCCAGGAGTGTGCCACACTTGTAACTGGAGATCACCTACTGTCAACACGTCGCCCTCATTGATCAGAGTGTCGATTTTGCAGGCCGGCATCGGAATATCAATCCCTTGAGCCGGAATACTGGCATAAGTGGCCAGTGCATCGCCCGCTTCAATCGGAATTTGCGACAGTGGGTGGGTCAGGACAGGCGTTTTCAGCTTCTCTTTGGCTTTTGCCAACCCCTGAATATGGTCGCTGTCAGCATGGGTAGCAATAATCCCTTTGCATTTCGCCAGGCTGAAGTCCATTTCGCGGATTAATTCGACGATTTCATCCACGGAATCTTCAAAACCGATATCGATTAAAAAGTACTCACCAGCGCTCTCCACCAGGTAGACATTCACACCGATGCAGTGTCCCGCCTGGTAATTCAATTCAATTACGTTGGGAAAGATGTACTTCCGCTTTTTCATCCAACAATACCTTACATTTGCTAATGGGGATATTCTATAAGCCCAACCGCCGGAATGGGGAATGAAAAACAGGGAGTAATTGTGGCATCTGTACCAGTTTAGAACAATGGACTGTAAGCATGGCGAGGGAATATGCAGTACAATAATTTGAAAAGGGGTGTCGATTATGGAAAAATCCCAGTCCTCGCTGATGGTACAACTCGACGAAGAGAGTAAGGCAGTCTTAGTGAAAGCTGCAGAACTGAGGCGGATCAGTGTCAGCGACTATGTTCGCCAGGTAATGATTTCTCAAGCACGAAAGGAAATTGAAGCTGCAGCAGCACAGACAATATTGCTGACACCTGAGGAACAACTTGCATTTTGGCAAGCATTGAACGCACCAGTCAAGCTGACTCAAGCACAAGTTCAACTTGGCAAGTTAATGCGTGGAGAAGCATGAGCCGGGTGCAATTCCCTCCTGGTTTTCGATTGGAGCGTTTGGAAAAAGGGCATGACCGCAAAAAATTTACTTGTGGGCAGCCATTAGTTGATGATTGGCTGACAACCAAAGCCCTGCAAAACCAAGCTAAACACCTATCTGTGACCAAGGTATTACTTGATGAAGATAGCAATGTTGCAGGCTTTTATTCACTTGCACTTGGCCAAGTACATTTTGGAGATCTTCCAAACGAAATTGTTAGAAAATTACCCCGTCGTATGTTACCTGTAGCGATATTGGCTTGGTTAGGCGTTACCACAGTGAATCAGGGTATGGGATTGGGTGATCGGCTTTTTGCGAATGCCTTGTGTGATTGCTACGAAGCTGGTCAAACCTTTGCATTCATCGCTATTGTAGTTGATTGCATTGACGAGAACTCCAAAAAGTTCTACCAACGTTTTGACTTTCATGAATTGCCTGGTTGCCCATTAAGACTGTTTTTGAGTTTTGCACAATTGGAACGGATAATAACTTCAGAAAACTGACTTTCTTCTCATCATAACCTTTCGCAAATCTAAGCTCCGTATTTCCCTAGCCGGTTGGCGTGGGCCATGGCCAGCAGCATCAGGTCTTTGGCATAAAATTCCCCCAGACCGCCACGCAGGCAGGCTGATTCGCTGAATTCAGTCACCGCATCGGTGCGTGCGTTGTTCGCCAGCAATAAGGTGGGTACCGAATGCCATGAGTGGGATTTCATCTTGCTTGGTGTACTGTGGTCGCCGGTGACGATGAACACGGTCGGTTTGAGGCCCAGAATCTGTGGCACAATGGCATCCAGTTCTTCGATTTTGTCTACTTTTTCAGTGAAATTGCCATCTTCACCTGTGCTGTCGGTGTATTTGTAGTGCATGAAGAAGAAATCGTACTTTTCCCAGTGGGCCTTCATGGTATCCACCTGAGTTTGCAGACTGTCTCCCGCATCAAGAATATCCATTCCCACCAGGCGTGCCAGGCCCTTGTACATGGGGTAAACGGCAATTGCGGCAGAGCGGAGGCCGTAAATCTCTTCCATCGTGGCAATATTCGGGTAACGGGCGAAACCTCGCATCGTCGCACCGTTGGTGGGGAGATCGTTTTTCAGCAGATCCTGTACTTTGGCGATAAATTCATTCACCGCAGCGGCAGTTTTTTCCGAAGCGGGATCAGCGCCCTTCGCCAGTAATGGTGGGACACCTACTGCCTGCGGATCGGTATCGTTAATCGCATCGCCCAGGCCATCCCCACGGAAAACAGCCACAAATCGGTGTTCTTTCACCGGTTCGACAAAGATTTCGACACCTGGCACGGTAATTTGTCGCATTTTGGCGACCATCGCCTTACAGACATCGGTGGATGGCCGGCCTGCACGTCGATCGGAGATGTTGCCTGCGGCATCCAGAGTTACGAAATTGCCACGCACGGCCACATCGCGGGAGCCCACCTGGAAATTAATGCCCAGTGCCTCCAGAATGCCACGCCCAATGCGATATTCCAATGGGTCGTAACCAAACAGCCCCAGGTGGCCTGGTCCACTGCCAGGTGTAATACCACGTAATACTGGAATGCTCAGCCCGCATACCCCATCGCGGACACAATCGTCCAGGTTGGGCGTAGAGGCGCGTTCCAGTTCTGTTTTCCCACCTGGCTGCATGGGTAGTCCACCCAGACCATCAGCTACCAGCAGGACAATTTTGGAATCATTAGATTCCTTTAATTCGCGGATCAAATCGTGTGTCTTCATTTCGTGGAGTTTACGGACACAACAATAGGACGTACAGTATGCTGTAGGCAGGTTGTGCCGAATTCCGGTGAAAGTTCTCATCATTCTCTAATGTGGGATGTAAGCGTTTATGCAGTTGCCTGATGAATCGATCGCGTTTGACTATTCCGGTGCGATCAGCCCACGTGCGGAAGCCTGGACACCACTGGCAGAACTTCAGAGCCAGAATTTCTTAAAAGTTTCTCAGATTGACGGATTGCGTCAGGAATTGATGCAAATTCGCCAGAAAGTGGCAAGCGAACGGCAGTTACAGGAAATCCCACCTGAATTGCAGCCACTGGACAATGGCTTTATTGATTACCCCGGGAAGCTGCTGGACCAATACCGCAGGAAAGGTGAAAATTCAGAGCTGGGCAGAATATTAAAGCTTTCTCATGCAATGGCCCGCGATGTTGATCGCGTGGTAGTGCTGGGCATTGGCGGTTCGTATCTCGGTGCAAAGGCGTTGTTCGACGCACTGACCCACACTTATCACAATGAACTGCCACCGAAAATGCGGCTGGGCAAGCCCCGCCTGTATTTTGAAGGGAACAATGTCGACAACGATACCCTGCGGGACCTGATTGAACTGCTGGAAAATACCTGCGTCGATCCTGATCTGCCCGAAGAACGCTGGGGCACCGTGGTCATCAGCAAATCGGGTGGCACCATTGAAACCGCGGCCGCCTACCGAGTGGTGCGAGACGAACTCAGCCGATATTACGGTGGGGATGGCAAAACCTGGCGAAGCAAAATCATTCCGGTTACCGGCCCACAAGGGAAATTACGCAATCTCTGCCACGCAGATGGCTTTGAAGATCCGTCGATTCTGAACATTCCAGATGGCATCGGCGGGCGTTTTTCCGTGTTTACTGCGGTGGGCCTGGTTCCCGCAGCCATTCTGGGGCTGGATGTCCAGGCTCTGCTACTCGGTGCTGCCAGCATGACGCAGCGATTTCTGGAAGAACCTTTCGAGCGCAATCCCGTCCTGCAATTCGTTGCGGTCAATCATCTGATGAGTGCGAAACTGGAAAAGAACACCCGCATTATGGCTGTGTGGACCAAAAAGCTGGAAGCACTGGGCATGTGGTACGACCAGTTACTGGCAGAATCGCTGGGCAAGGAATCGATTGGCCCCACCCCATTGACAGCAGTTCAGACTCGCGACCTGCATTCCCGTGGGCAACAGTTTCAGGAAGGCAGCCGCGATAAATTCATTAACAATCTGATGGTGAAATCGACCCGCCACGCACCAATCGCGGTGGGGATGAACGATCGCAATGAAGATGACCTGAACCAGTTCAGCCGCCGCACCCTGCCGGAGATTTTAACTGCTGCTGCCGCCGGTACGAATCAGGCGTATTGGGAAGCAGCCCGTCCCACCGCCACGATAACATTACCAGTGCTCTCCGAACACACGATCGGCCAGTTAATGCAGATGCTGATGCTGGCCACGGTAGTTGAAGGGAAAATGCTTGGCATTAATCCTTATGGCCAGCCTGGGGTAGAAGCCTACAAGAAAAACATGATCCGACTGTTAAAAGAAACTGGCAACGCCCCATCGGCAGAAATTAATGGGAATTGACCAGATCGAATAAGAACCTGCCCACAACGCTTTTCATAGATGAATGGGCTTAAGATAGTTTCGAAGTGCCAACTGAAATTTCCGAGCCTGATAGGTTGTTATTCAATTGTGGCTGGTCAAAAATCACTACTTGTTCACCTTTTCCGTTTCTTGCTTGATTCTGGTCACTTTCTGCGGTTCAATACCATTGCGTATGGGGTGGAATCTGCAAAGAATCCATTCTGTGCTTCTTGCGTAACCTCTTATGGAGTAATCACTTGTATCGAATTCTGTTACTGACTTTGCTGTTTGCAATCCCCCACATCGGTGGGGCACAGGAACCCGCAAAAAAATTGCCCACCGTGGTGCTGATTGGTGATTCCATCCGCATGGGTTACGCACCGGAAGTGATCAAGGCACTACAAGGCAAAGTGACCATCATTTCTCCCAAACCGAACGGTGGAGATAGTTCCAACGTGCTGAAAAACCTCAAAGCATGGGCAATTGACCCCCAGCCTGATCTGGTACACATCAATTGTGGGCTGCACGACCTGAAAAAAATGAAAAATGGCTCATTTCAGGTTAGTCTGGCTGATTATGAGAAAAATCTGAATGAAATCATTACCCAGTTGAAAACCAGCACGAAGGCGAAACTGGTGTATGCACTGACCACGCCCATTATTGATGAGCGGCACGCAGGCAGGAAAGCCAATTTCGACCGTTTTGATGCGGATGTGAAGAAATTCAATGAGGTGGCGACCAAAATAATGAAAAAACATGGCGTGCCGCTGAACGATCTGTATCAGGTGGTCCAACAGAACGATCCGGCGAAGTGCCTCGGAAAAGATGGCACGCACTATACGCCAGCCGGGAATGCCTTCCTGGTGAAAGCTGTCACCGCGAAAATTACGGAAATGCTTGAACTGAAGTAACTTACGGAAACTTCATGAAAATACTTCCCCGCACAATGGGGTTATTGTTTTTTCGCTTTGGGCTTGGGATTCACTTTCTTCTTCGGCACAAAATCGATGCTTTGCAGTGGGAAGATTTTTGATGGGGTGTGTTCCTGCACCATGATCGCTTCCATTTTTTTCACCACATCGGGGTGCTGGCTGGCGACATCCGTTGCTTCGTAAGGGTCATTCTGCAGATTGTAAAGTTCCGTTTTGACCACGCCGGTGCCTAATTTTTGCCGCACCGCTTTCCATGGGCCAGCCTGCACTGCCTGCTGACCTCCATAACCGGGAAACTCCCAATACAGAAACTCATGTTGTTTCTGTTCCTTACCCAGCAAGGTGGGCAAAAAGCTGATGCCATCAATTCCCTGCGGTGCAGGAGCGCCTGCTACTTCTGCCAACGTGGGAAGGACGTCCCAGTGGGCGAATGGACTGGTAGATTCGGAACCGGGGGCTATTTTTCCGGGCCAATAGGCCACTGTAGGCACACGAATTCCACCTTCATAAAGGCTGCCCTTCAGGCCACGAAGCTTACCTGCCGATTCAAAAAATGTGGAATCCGCCCCACCAACATTGTGGGTGGGTCCGTTATCGCTGGTAAAAATCACCAGTGTGTTCTCATCAAGTTTTAATTCTTTCAGCTTTGCCATTAACCGCCCCACGGTGCGGTCCATCCGAGTGACCATTGCCGCATAACCAGCGTGTGGTGCAGGGTGTTTGCGATAACCCTTCGAGCCATCGTAGGCAGGATCGTCGCCCAGTTTGCCAAGGTATTCCGCCAGCGAATCATCCGGCACCTGTACCGCCACGTGGGGCACGGTAAATGGCAGGTAGAGGAAAAAGGGCTTCTGTTGATTTTTCTCAACGAATTCCAAAGCCTCTTTTTCAAACATGTCCTGTGTATAGGTATCGCCGGTCTGACCATTGTTTCCGGGAAGGTCAATTCGTTTGTCGTTCCGATAAATGTGGGTCGGATAGTGCGTGTGGGCGTGTGCCTGGCAGTTGTAGCCATAAAAGTAGTCGAAACCCTGTTTCAACGGACTGCCTTCCGTATCAAACATGCCCAGGCCCCATTTCCCCATGGCGCCGGTGGCATAGCCATGCTTTTTCAGCACTTCTGCCACAGTGATTTCCCCATCCGCCATGGGAAACTGGCCTTCCATTTTGGGCACAAACTGGCGGTTATCTCGCACGAAGGCGTGCCCTGGGTGCTTGCCAGTCATCAGATTACACCGCGAAGGTGCGCAGACGGCATTGCCGGAGTAAAATCGGGTCAGTTTCATCCCACCTTTTGCTAATGCATCCACTGCTGGTGTTCGGATCATTTTCTGTCCGAAACAGCCCAGTTCTTCATATCCCAGATCGTCTGCCATAATGAAAACAATGTTCGGTGGGCGATCTTTTGCAAAACTGAAACTGGCACTACAGACAATCAGCGCCAATGCAAATCCAATTCTCATGAGAGGTTTCTCCTCGGTTGAAAGCGTTAGTTTACCGAATAGAGATCTTAACCGAAAGAAACAATTTGATTCGATGGGAAGAAAATGAGAGGAAACTCATTTTAGCTGATAGACGCGGTAGGTCCCACCTTCAAACTTCAACTCCAGGTGGGATGAGGTAATCGGTGTCTGGGTGGGCACCACCACGTGGGTAATTCCTTCCTGTTTCATTTCTGCAATCAGCTCTTCATTCCAGCTCGATTGGCCAAACCACCTCACGCACCGCTCAACCCGTCGTTTCCATTCGATAATATCGTCTGCGTAATATGGGATCGATTTGAAATCAACAAACAGGCGGGCACCCGTGGTTAAGCGAAAGCGGGCCATTTCGAAATAGACGATTGCATCGCGTTTGGGCCCACGGGAAAAGGTGGATGAGAATACCCCGCGTTTCGTCGTGGGCTTGGCAAATCGAGCGGGCACGAGATAGAGATCTTCGGCAGTTGCAGTGCTGGCAACATAATCCATCGCGGCGTTTTCCCCTTCCGGTTCGCGATAGGCCAGTTTGTTGTAATACAGGTAGAAGGCCCCACCAGTGGTGAACAGTAAGATCACAATACCAATTCCCTGGCACCAAGTGGGGGCACAACGAATCTTACTAAAAAGAAATCCCAGATTGATTGCTGTGGCAATAGGCACCAATACTGCAGAAATTCGCCATGGAAACATCAGTGCCAGTGTGGCGTGGTGGGTCTGCAGTACCATCAGCGTGCCCACGGCTGCAAGAATGCAGGTTGTCAGCAGAGGAACAAATAGCCTCGTGCGGTATAAAAACGCCACCGCCAGCAGAATCCAGCCCACCTGCACGGCGGCAATCCAGTCAAACCAGCGTGACAACAAGGTATGATGGGGAATTCGATCCCACGCAATGATTGCCTGCGACTGCCGAAACAGTTCTGCATCTGCTGGCCCGAATTTCAGCCAGTTGAAAATCACAATCGGAGACACGGTCAACAGAGCCAGCCCACCGCATTTCAGGGCAGTTTTCCAGTCGCGACGTAAGAGATGATCCAGGATGAAACCGGCAGTCAGCATCGCTGCCGCCAGCAGATAGGTGGAATGTACCAAGTTGGCTGCAGCCACCAGAAATACTGCCAGTAAAGTTCTGCCACTGGAGTAGGCAACAATTCCCGCCAGAACCACCACCCCAAACACGGAAGGCTGTAAACCTGGCCCCAGAATATACTGGCTCGCCAGCCCACAATGGAAAAACCAGGGATAATCCACGCCAATCAGCCGATCGGAAGCAAAACGCAGTATTCCAGCATGCAACAGAATGAAGACACACGCCCAGCCGAAATGCCATTTCAGGGAAAATACCACACGCACCAGGTGGGAAAGAAGCAGAAAATAGCCCATCAGTGCCAGAAAATAGATTACTTGAAATGACCAGACGCCCACCGTTTTCCAGAGAATGGTGGCACCACCGGAAAAAACGGGTGTGGGGTCGCGTGTATTTGCCAGCCAATCCTGAGACAAATGCCCCCACGGTACCTTACCCGCAGCATGCAGCAAATACTGATTCTGATTGGAGTAAAACAACGGTGATTGCGTATGACTCCAGGCAAAGATCATCGCAAGCAGGATGGAAAGTAGCCAGTAGTAGCGCATTTCTAAACCGTGGGCAAATAGTTCCTTGTATGCCGTTGTATGAAACCGCATTCAAAATGACGGATGCGGAACACGATTATCGATGCTGTGATCAGTTTGCCCACGTGATCCTAGACTTTCTTCCCCTGAGACCGTGAAGATCTTGTTTGTACTTCATCCACAAGGTTGATTACCAATACAATCCACCTTACTGAAATGAGTGGTTTTTTGGCACCCGAATGGGTTTTATGTTCCATCCAGTTCTGCAGGGTGATGTCCGGGACTGGTGATCGCAGCGAGGAAGTTGTTTCATGGCGGATATTCGAGCCTTTCGTGGCTTTCGGTACGATTTAGGCAAGGCGGGTACGTTAAGCGAGGTAATTGCACCACCCTACGATGTGATTGGGCCGGAATTGCAGCAGCAGTTGTACGATCAGAATCCGTATAACGCGATCCGTCTGGAATTAAACCGCGATGAACCGGGCGATACCCCCACCAACAACAAGTATTCGCGTGCGGCACAAACCCTGAACGGTTGGTTGCAGGATCACGTGCTGCAACAGGATACGTTGCGAAATCTGTATGTGCTGGAGCAGGAATACACTGTTGATGGCACCAGTTATCGTCGGCGTGGCTTTTTTGCCCGCGTGCGGCTGGAACCATTCGGAACAGGCAAAATTTTCCCACATGAAGAGACGATGTCTGGCCCGAAAGAAGATCGCCTGAAACTCTACCGCGCCACCGGTTTCAATATCAGCCCGATTTTTGGGCTGTATCCAGACGATCAGAACTCTGTTTTCCAGTACCTGGAACCGCTGTTGCACCGACAGTTGCCGTTAGCAGCCCACGACCACCTGGGGGTGCAGTCGAAATTGTGGATGATTACGGATGAAGCCATTATCAATGCTGTGGTAGCTGCGATGCAGGCGAAACCAGTATTTATTGCTGATGGTCACCATCGCTACGAAACAGGCCTGAAATATCTCGAAGAGGTAGCCAGCACGCTGCCCAACAACGAATCACCGGCACATTTTACGCTGATGATGCTGGTTTCGATGAGCGATCCCGGTCTGTCGATTCTGCCCACCCACCGGCTTGTGCGTGGGCTGCCGGGTCTTACTTCCGCCCAGTTGCGTGAGGCACTGGAGCCGCACTTTGCCTTTGAGCCAGTTGCCGATGCCACTTCTGCGTGGGAAGCAATTGAAATGGATGGTGGGCAGGCGTTGCTGGCATTTCACACGCAAGCAGACAAAATCTGGCAATTAGCCCGCTTTCAGGCACCAAAATTGATGGCCTCGCTGGTGCCAGATCGTAGTGATGAGTGGCGTGGGCTGGGGGTCAGCATTCTGCACATCGCAGCCATTAACCATCTGTTGAAAGGTTTTGCACAGCCTGCAGCGACCTGCCAGTACGTGCATCTCACTTCGGAAGTGGATGATGCCATCAAGGCAGGAACGTGTGACGTGGCGGCACTGGTGGCACCCGCTTCCATGCTGCATGTGGAAGAGATTGCGGGGAATCTGGAAAAAATGCCACCCAAATCGACCTATTTTTACCCTAAGTTGCCCACCGGGCTGGTGTTTAATTCACTGAAAAGTCATTAATTTATTTTAATGAATTAATCATCATTTTCTGCACGGGGTAACAATCTGTGGCACCGGACGTACGGCCAACCGCCTACTTCAGTTTCGATATTGAAGAACATCACCGCATCGAAGCTGCGGTGGGGTTGGAATTTTCAGAAAATACCAAAACTGCCTACGCCCAGCGGATGGTTCGGTGCACCAAATGGATTCTGCACGCGCTGGCAGAGTTTCAGGCAAAAGCCACCTTCTTTGTGGTGGGGGAAATTGCCCAGTCCTATCCCCACCTGATTCGGTTAATTGTGAAGAACGGGCACGAGTTAGCCAGCCATTCCCACCAGCACTTTCGTGTGCATCGCTTTACACCACAAGAGTTTAAGGACGATCTGCTCCGTTCGAAACATGCCCTGGAAGATGCTGGTGGCGTTGAAGTAGTAGGCTTTCGGGCTCCCACCTTCAGTGTGGTGTCACAGACCGCGTGGGCGATCGATGTGCTCCACGAGTGCGGTTTTCAATACGATTCGTCAATCTTTCCCGTGAAGCATGATCGCTATGGAGTGCCTGATGCCCCACGTCACCCATTCTGGGTGCTCGGAAAGTCGGCGAAGATGCTGGAATTACCTCCGGTAACCTTGAAAGTGGGCAATTACAACCTGCCCGCAGCAGGTGGGGGATATTTTCGCCTCTTCCCACCTGCTATTATGCGTTCCGCGATTCGACAGTGCCTGAAAGACCCACACGGTTTGCCCGTGCTCTATTTTCATCCGTGGGAATTCGATCTCGATCAACCGAAACTGCCACTGAAAACGCTCTCCCGCTTCCGCACATATGTGGGGATTTCACGGAGTCGTAGCCGGCTGCGACAATTATTAAAAGAATTTCATGGCGCACGGATGATCGATGCTGCCCGCACCATTCTGGAAAATCCTGCACATCAGGCACAATTGCCAGAATATATCCTCGGTGCCACACCCGGTGCATCTGGCACAAATGATTCAACTACAGCAACAGATGTAACTGCACATTAATCCGCATCATTTCCTGTAATCGTTTCCAATCCCACACAAGCTGAATTGGCAACCAGTCGAAGCAAATAGCATTAGGAAACTGAACAGGAAGTTTGCAATGAAATTAAAGAATTTTCACATTTTGTCACTTGGCCTGATGGTGGCACTGACTGGCCTGGCCCATGGTCAAACGTACCCACGTGGGGTGGCTCCCGCACGGATGCCGGTTCTGGATGTCCCAGTCAGCACGGTACCTGCCGGGGAAGCCAAACCAATTCCACGATATATTCAACCGACCCAGATGCAACTTCCAGTGGATTCCGCCCCCGTACCTTCCGTGACGATTCCGCACATGGGCAGTGCTCCCACAGTGCTGCAGACTTACCCTGCCGCAACATACCCTGCCGCATCAGCACCGCTGAGTGCACCAGGATATTGTGCTGACTGTGAAAAAGGCCATGGGCATGGTAGTCGCGTGGGCCCCACCTCGACATACGGCGAACGCCTGCGTGCGGCCTGGTATGTGCATATTTGTGCCCCGGATGGCTGCCCCACTCCACTGGGCTGTGGCAACTTCTGGACAGAAAAGAAATTTATCTTTGGCAGCTGTCGTCAGTTCTTCGGCACCGCAGGTGCTTCGGAAGGCCACCACAAGAATACGTACATCCCATAATGGTGGGAAACCAGTCAGAAATCCAATTCTCGTCTCTCAGTTGAATAATCAGATCATTGCCTTCAGAATTTGCTAACCTGTCCAACCGTTTTCCCACGTGGGGAAAAAATCGACCTATACTTGGTTTTATTCTTCCAGAAACTGCTGTTCCGTTGTAATTTAACACTATTGCAATGTTGGCGGTCGATCTGGTAGCAGACCCGCCACTGAATTACTTTGCGGTTGCTTGGATAACTTTCCAACGGACATCACCAACAGGTTTTGCTGTGACTATGAACTCTCAGGCAATTTTGATCAGCTCCATTGTCGCGGATTACTCTGCACCACCTTCGTTTGTCGAACGTAGTTTTGGTGAACCGTTATTTCATGCTGAAAGCGAAGTAATTGACTTGGTCTTTCATGCGGATGGCACGCTCTGGAGTATGGAAGAAGCGGGCATTCTGCGTCAGTGGAATACGGAAGGTCATTTACTGGCTCGAGTATATCTGAGCGATTTAGAAGATATCTGGCGATTTTCGCCCACGGCTACCTACGTGGCTTCGGGTGCGAATGAAATTGCCCTCTGGTCTGTGGCAGAAGGTCGCGAACTGACCCGTATTCCCACAGAACAGTGGGTTACCGCCTTTGCCTTTCATCCCACCGACAAAGTGCTGGCCACAGGCCACGATGATGGGTCCATTTGCCTGTTTCAACTGCCCGAATTGAAACTGGTGAAAAAAATCCCCGCCCACAGTGGGCAGATTTCGGCCATGGCATTCAATGCAGATGGCTCGCAACTGGCCAGTAGTGGCGATGATAAGCGAATTTATGTTTGGCATGGCGAAACATTAGAAAAAAATCATGAATTCAGCGGTCATACTGATCGGATTCCTGCTTTGACATGGCACCCCACGGAAAACTATCTGGTCAGCGTGGGCTGGGACACTACGGCACGTGTGTGGGAAACCACTCAGGTAGAACCAAGTATTCTCCTGAATACCCACTCCGATCAGGTAACTGCCGCAAGGTTTAATGCTGGTGGGCAATTTCTGGCGTGTGCTGATTCTGATATGGCCATCCATGTGTGGGGGAATCCACGGCAAGCACAGGAAAAATTTGTATTACGTGGTCATACCGATCTCATTAACTGCCTCGCCTTCCAAAAGTCTGGCTTGTTGATGGCATCTGCAGGTGCCGACTGCGTTATTCATATCTGGAATCTGGAAACTGGGAAGTTGGCTGCTGGCCCCACATTAAACAGTATTAATAATGTGGCTTTCCGGGCATCTTCCGGCACTCTTTATTCCACGGCAGGTGGGGTATTACGTGCCTACGATGCCACCACCACTCAATTAGTGCCTGCCAGCACCACCCAGCCACTGATTGCAGCAGATAATGTCGCCATCAGTCCCGATCAGCAATTACTTGTAGTGTGCGGCAAGACGGAACGACTGCAAGTCCTTGATCCGCAGAATCTTACGCCGATTCGCACCTACGATCATACCAAGGGACCGATTGCGAATCCGGTATTCAGCCGTGATTCGCAAACCCTGGCCACCTGCAGTCAGAGTGATGGCCTGGTGTGGGTCTGGAAAAGGGATCAGGAAGAGGCAGTCCTGGTGATTCCCGAGGCGGCAGATGGTTGTACTCTCGAAGCACTTTCTTTTTCTCCCGATGGCCGATTTATTGCCGTTGGCGGGATCGATTTTCTGGCAACCAGCGGCACCGACGGCAGCCTGTGTGTCTGGGATCTCGAAGAAAAAGATAAAAAATGGAGTGCCACGTACGGTGTCACGGCTCTGGATATCGATTCCACCGGCAAATATATCGCTATAGGCACTCATTCACACAACGATCAGAATAAGGTTTATGTGCTGGATTTTGCCACTTCGGATGTGGTATTTGAACTTTCCGGCCATCACGACCGCCTGAATGCGGTGCGATTCAGTCCGGATGGCAGTTACCTGATCAGTGCAGGTGATGATGGCACGATCCGGGTCTGGAATGTTCTTTCTGGACGGATTGTGGTGGCACGCCAGTCGGAAACAGTAGTCCAATCGCTGGTCTTTTCACCCGATGGCAAATCACTCTACGTGGGGAATGCCAATACCACTTCGTATCAGATTTCCATGCAGAAACTGCTGGAAGATTAGTCCCATTTCACCTTGATGCGAATCAGGCTTCCTGAATGATTGATTTTGTCGCCACGTTCATTATCCTGTTTGCCATTATTGATCCGATTGGCACGATACCGGTATTTATTGCGGTTACTGCCAAATACACCCGCCAGCAAAAGAAAAAGATTGCCATCAAAGCAATTACTGCCTCAGCAGGCATCCTGATCTTCTTTGTGATCGCGGGAGAATGGTTGCTGCGTGCGATGGAAATCCCGATTCCTGCTTTTCAGATTGCGGGTGGCATCGTGCTGTTTCTGTTCGCACTTTCGATGATTTTTGGCGAAAGTAAGCCAGAACAGGAAATCAAATTGCCCCACACTGATAACGAAACGGCCATTTACCCACTGGCTGTGCCATCGATTGCCGGCCCAGGGGCAATGCTGACGGCAGTGTTGCTGACCGAAAACTCCCGCTATACCATCTGGCAGCAGGCACAAACCGTGTTTGTCATGCTGGTGGTGTTGGCGATTGCCCTGGTGGGGATGTTGTTAGCCAGTTATGTGCACAGGATCATTGGTAATAGCGGTGCGAGTGTCATCAGTCGGGTGATGGGCCTGATTCTCGCTTCGGCTGCGATGTCGAACACTTTGAATGGTATCAAGCAATTCTTTCAATTGTAGCTGGGCTGTATCTCATCAAGTGCCTCCTGGACATTCATGAGAACCGATTCAGAATTCGTACTGGCATTTTGTTTTCTCCCACGGTACGATACGTGCATTCAAACCTCTTCAGGAGTTGCACCGTGCGAATGTTCCGTTTGCTGCTGGGTGTCATGGTAGCCATGCTGGCGATCAACCACCCCACATACAGCCAGGAAAAGAAAGATCCACCGAAAAAGGCGGATCCGAAACCCAAACCAAAACCAAACGTGAAGCCGACCGAGGCCAACGTTCCCTATGGTAAGCACCCCCGTCAGGTGATTGATTTTTATCAGGCACAGGCGAACGCACCCACCCCACTGGTCCTCTATATCCACGGTGGGGGCTGGCGTGCTGGCGACAAAGCCTCCGTAGGTAATGTCAAAGTATATCTGGATGCAGGTATTTCAGTCGCAGCAATTAACTATCGTTACGTGCAGAACGGTGTGGAAGAAAAAGTATCCCCACCTGTGAAGGCACCACTGGAAGACGCCGCACGTGCTTTGCAATTCATTCGTTCAAAGTCAAAGGAATGGAACATCGACAAGACCCGGATTGGTGCCACCGGTGGCTCTGCAGGTGCCTGTTCTTCACTGTGGCTGGCATTTCATGATGACATGGCCATTTCCAAGAGCGAAGACCCGATTGCCCGCGAATCAACCCGATTGTTCTGTGCTGCAGTCAATGGTGCCCAGACAACACTGGATCCTGAACCGTTGAAGAAATGGTTGCCGAATTACACCTATGGTGCCCACGCATTTGGCCTGGCGAATTTCAAAGAACTGTACGATTCCCGCGAAAAAGTGCTGCCATGGATTAAAGAATATTCACCAATGGAACATGTCAGCAAAGATGATCCACCGATTGCCATGTACTATGGTGGCACCAAAGGGGCCAAAGTAGGTGAAGAGCACCCCGATCCCACCCACTCTCCGATTATGGGGATGATGCTGGCGGAAAAATTGAAGGAAACCGGCATTCCTGTGGAACTGCAATACAACGGCATGCCCAACGAAAAGCATCCATCGATTTCTGCTTACCTGATTGCCACATTGAAGAAGTAACGATCTTGTCGTTCAGTCTTCCGGTGGCCTGGCTGGCCGGATCATGTTAAAGTCTTTAGCAAACTACGCCTGATTTTTTGCTTGAGTTTGTTGAATCACCAAATATCGGTGGTTCGACAATCAAATTCTCTTATTTCTCCTTCCCTAATTGCTTAATGGCGGGACCCATTTGCTGCATCGCCTCGTTTTGCAGCAAATACAGATCAGCAGGTGGATCGACCTTGTTTGCCTTCATCGCTGCGAATAGTTTTTGAATGGACACGTTTGCCTGGAGAGTCTCACCAGCATCATTCCTGGCTAATTCCAGACGCAGGCGACAGATTTCCTGGGCATCCGTAAAGCGTTTCGCTTCGATGAGGGCATTGGTGAAGTTTTTTAGTGTAGATCTTGCCTGACGAAGGTGAGCGTGTTCTTTTGTCTCCTGATGCAATTGCAAACTGAGTTCGGCTGACTGCTTGTTGAAGACAATCGCTTCGTCCCAATCCTGCAACCTGAAGCAAACGCTGGCATAATTGTCCATCAGTGCGGCAATCAACTCCCGATTCAGGTGGGGGTTCGCTTTGGCGGATCGGATTGCCTTCCCCAGCCACGTTTTCGCTTCCTGATAGGTAGGGCGGGATGGTTTATCGCCTGCAAGGAAGCTATCGGCAAGATGCTGATAACTCCAACCCAGGCGGATTGCAAGGTCGATCGAATCGGGGTATTGTTGGGCCAGTTCATAATACAAACGAGTCGAAATCAGATACATCTCTTCCCGCTCTGGCAATCGCTTTTTGTCATCCTCCAGCAGATCACCATAGAGGTAATGCATGCGGGCAGCCGTATTCCTAGTGGTGGCATCCATCATCCCCTGAAAGTGGATGTTGGTTTTCAACAATCCCAGACCCGTATCCAGTTTGGCAAAGATTTCTGGCTTTTGAAATGCCTTCGTGGCAAGCATCACTTCCGCTTCCCCCAGGATAGCGCGTAATTGAATAGATGCCTCGGGTGCGGTCAATTCCTTGCCCGCAAGCTGGTGCAGCACAATCTGATACTGATTGATTGCCTTGCTGTATTCCCCTGCTTTGAAGGATACTGCTGCCAGCTCCAGCAGTATGTCGGTGCTGTCCCGCATCGCAGGCTGCTGTGGGTGAACTTTTTCCAGTGCGATTGCTGAAAGATCATACTTGCCCTGCAGTTTGCGAATGAATGCCAGACAGCGATACAGTTGCACCAATTCTTCTCGCATGCGGGCGGGATTTGCATACTGCAGAGTTTTATCAATGTTGCTGGCCAGCTTTTCCAATGTTGAATCAGGAATCGTCGTCAGGCGAATTGGTTCAATTCCATCCAGAACCTGATTATTCAGGAGGTTGTAAATCACCATCCGTAGTTCATCCGCCTGTTGTTCTCCTGAAATGTAATTTTTGAAAGCAGCTTCACTGCGATCCTGGGCCCGCTGGTTGCTTTCTTTCGCCTCAAAGTACTTGAGAGTAATCAGCACAGTAGCAATTGCCACGGTGAATATAAAGCTGATGATAAATGCAGATTCCAGACGATAACGCAGCATCAACCGTACCGTTTTTCGGATATACCCAAGGTTTCGGGCAGCAACAGGTTCATTGTTCAGAAAGCGTCTCAAATCAAGTGCAAATTCACTGGCGTGCTGATAACGCTTTTCGGGAGCTTTTGCCATTGCCTTCAGGATAATCGCATTAAGATCTTTGGGAATTGCCTTCGAATGCTTCCGTGGTTCAGGTGGGTGCTGATGGATCACCGCATGAATAACATCGGTGGGGCGACCTTGAAACGGTGTTTTCCCTGTTACCAGGTGGTAAAGCGTGGCTCCTAAACTGTAAATATCCGAACGATGATCGAGATTCCGGATTTTTCCACCTGCCTGTTCCGGGCTCATGTAGGCGGGGGTGCCAAGAACAGTTCCTTCCATCGTAGTCATCGAATCGAGCATCTGATAGCGTGCCAGGCCAAAATCGACAATCTGCACGCGGCTCTCATCATCAAACATCAAGTTCGCGGGCTTGATATCGCGGTGCAGAATATGTTTCTGGTGGGCATACTGCAAACCATCTGCCACCTGGGCAATCCCTTCGACCGTTTCGCGAATCGAAAGCCCGCTTTTAAAGCGTTCCAGTAATGTGCCCCCTGGAAGATAGGCAGACGCGATAAACCAGCGGCCATCATCGCTGCGTCCGGATTCATACACGGCCATAATATTCGGATGTCGCAATTGGGCGGCAGCCTGGGCTTCCCGAATAAATCGCTCTGCTTGATCGTGTTCAATCCTGTTGGGCAGCGCGATCTTCATCGCAACAATTCGATTCAGGGCAATATCCTTGCCGCGATAGATTGTTCCAAACCCACCCTGGCCGATCTTTTCATAAAGTTCGTAATGTCCAATCTGGTCAATCGGCTGATCAGTTACCTGCTGAAGTTGGGTGGTATTGATTTCCACCGGTGCATGTTTCAACCGTTCCGCAATCACATCGGACAGATCGGGAAACCGCTCGCGATACGATTCAATGGTGCTGCCAGACCCCGATCCAGAGCGGGCATGATATTCCGACTCGATTAAATCCAGCAGCAGTTCCGAATGATTTCTCAGCTCTGGGAATTGTTGCAGATAATCTTCCACCATTGCTGGCTTGTCGGTGCGGGCCCGATAGGCAATATCCACATGAATCAATTCAACAATCAGTTCCAGTTCGGAATCGTGCTGCTGAACGTAGCGGGCAAGTTTGGGCTGCTTTCCTGCACGCCAATCGTCTTCGAAGCGTGCGATCAGGCGTTCGCGCTGGAGCCAGATTGCCGAATCAAGCGAAGAGTAACTGGCAGAAGATAATGCATCCATGGTTGTCCTTATCAGAAGGGGATCACCAATCGCCGGGAATATCGCCACCGTTGGGTGTGCACAACGCCCACCAGGTGGCAGGCTGCAAAGAGCCGGAAAGCGTTTTCACGCTGCCATCACCGAACAGTGTACTCATCCCACCGATGTGGGCAGTTTGAGGCTTCCGTGGGTCGCAATCGGACGCGGGATAAGGATCAGGGATTAACCGCGTTCCTGGAGAGCCATAATTGCGTGGTCTCACTTGAAACATGGAGGCAGGACCAACCAATCCAAAATTGGCATACAAGTAATGTAACTGATACCCCGGACTACCTGAAGGATGGCCAAAGTTGAACGATGGGCTACTGGTGATTTCCATCCAGGTATAGAACCACAAATTGTTTGCTCGAGTACATTCAGCATACCGTTCACCCAACAATACTGTCTGGCTCGAACCATCCTGAATGCTTTCAATCTTCAAAAAGGTCACACCTGTGGCAGTAGACTGGCTGGTTGCAGGATTGCCAAATACCTGAAAATTGGCGGCATAACACATTGGCATACCAGATGGGTCCGAGTTGTATGCGTTCGGTGTGCCAAAAGTAAATGACTTTCCACTGTAGCTGGGATCAGATGGGCAGACAAACAGAGGAATTGTCTGTTTGCGAATGTTGTACACATTGCCATTCGCCTGACGATGAAGATTTTCCTGTTCGAGAAAAGGCAACAGATAATAGACCCAGTTCCCACCAAGTTGGCCAGTGAGATAAGTTTGCTCCGTACCATAATGGTCAGTGTGTGGTGGCAGGCGATTGAGATTGTCGTTATAGTTATGGATTGCCAAACCATATTGCTTCAAGTTGTTCACGCACTTGATGCGGTTGGCTGCTTCCCGCACCTTCTGAACGGCGGGCAACAGCAAGCCAATTAAGATGGCAATGATCGCAATCACCACCAGCAATTCGATTAACGTGAACGCCCACCGTGGGACTTTCTGAGGATTTTTCATCTTTCATACTCTGCGACTCTGGCAGGTTCGTTTTCTCTGCCTAAGAAATAAATCAACTTTCCCGCCGAAAATGACCACCAACACCAGAAAAAAGTTCAATGAACGATGAAGAATTCATGAAGCTGTTGGTGCGCCTGCAGAACCGCGATGATGATGCCGCACGGATTGTGGTGGAGCGGTTTCGGGATCGACTCATCCAAATTGCTGCCAATCAATTCGATACATGGCTGCGTGAACGTGCGGATCCCGAGGGGATTGTTCAGTCGGCCTTTTTCAGTTTTTTCGTGCGTGCCCGCGATTCCAAACTGATCCCCCACGGCTGGGATGAAATGGCCGCCATTCTGGTGGTAATAACCATTCGTAAGTGCAGCAACCGCCGTAAGTTCCTGCGGGCAGACAAACGCGATCTCTCCCGCGAACAATCGATCAGAAATCCAGACGAAACCAGCGATTGGCAGCCCGAATACCCCATCCTGTTTCATCCGGAAGATGAGCTGATTTTTCAGGAATTGCTCGACTGGCTGCTGCGGGGCTTCGAAACGAGAGAGCGGGAAATCGTGGAACTATCTCTGCACGGGAAAACAGCCACGGAAATCGCTGAACAACTGAATCGACCCGTACGGTCCGTTCGCAGGGTGCTGACAAAAGTTCGCGAACGGGTCGATCAACTCAAGCAGGCCGAAGGGCTTGGCTGATGCCCACCAGGCGGGGAAGAAAAACCGAGTTGTCAAAGATCAATTCCGATAATGGAATTATTTTCATATATAATATATATCCACTAGAATCTGAAACTAGAATTATTTTCATGTGAAATTAGCTGATTTCTGCAAAGATGATTGTTGTAAATACTTACATGAAAGGCACTTAAAGAATTTTGAACTTTTTTGCGATTTTTTCCAAATTCGATATCACCAATCATGGCGATAGTGTACAAAATAGCAATTCTGAAGACTGGGAGTTGCACAAATTTGGCACAGGTGCTGCTGTAATTGATGTGATGTAATCAGCGGGTGATTTCTACTTTTGCTTCCGCACGCAGTTTACGAAGAAGTGCCTGACGAAGTTCGGTTTCGTAGCACCGCCGCACATCCCGTTTTACTTCGTCGTATTTTTTCTCGGCACCTTCTTTCCTGTCAGTAACGTACACCAGGTGGTAGCCAGCTTCTGTGGTTACAACGCCGGAAATCTGGCCAACTTTCATTTGAAATGCAGTGGCGGCCAGAGCTTCATCGATCTGCCATTTTCGCACAATCCAGCCCAGATCACCCCCACTGCTGGCGGTGGGGCAATGCGAAAATCGACGTGCCGCATCGGCAAAAACAATGTTGCCTGCTGCGATTTTTTCCCGCATGCCCAGCAGGCGGGCTTGGATTTCCTGATGATCCGCCGTTGAGGCCGAATGATCCAGCCGCACCACTATGTGGCTTAGGCGCACCGTTGTGCCACGGAAAAAATCCTGGTGTTGCTGAAAATAATGCTGCAATTTTTCTTCGGTAATCAAACTATCCAGGTATTTTGCCAGTTGCACCATATAGCGATAGTTGTTTCGCAACTGTTCTTCGGTTTGCATGGTTTCTTTCAAAAATTGCGTCTGAGTCTGCCCTTGTTCTTTCAAAATCGCCTGCAGGGCATTTATCTGCTTTTCAATTTCTGTTTCGGGCACTTTCACGCCATATTTGTCCAGAAACTGCCGCACCACCTGATCATCAATCAACAAACCCAGCACATCGTTTCGAAGTGCCTGCTTCTCCACAGGAGACAGATTTTTAGTGGGGCCAGCAAGTTGAACCGCCGTTTCTAACTGCTTACTGGTAATTGGCTCGCCATTCACACGTGCCACCACCTCATCTGCCTGGGCCATCGGCAGCAGAAAGAAGCCTGTGAATATGGGTAAGAGCGCAAATCTGGTCCAGCGTGCCCACATGTTCGTATCTCCCAGCAACAATAACCACTGGGGAATACCTGAATTTGCAGGTGCTGCAAGCGAAATTTTTACAAAAAAACGAAATGCAGCCTTATTTGAATTGCAGCACTGCCAGCACAGGGTGGTGGTCGGAGGCAAGTGGTTCAAGGATGACTTTGGCATCGGTTACGGTCCACTGATCTTTGGGGCGGTAGAGGATCAGGTCGATCATTTTCGCCGCATCTGCTTCCGGATCTTTCTGCAGTGGGGCAAAATCGGTGGCGAACGACCAGCCTTCATCGTAACCTTGCAGCGGTTCACTTTTACGGGTAGTGTTGAAGTCACCTGCCAGAATGATCGGCTCTTTCACATTGGCCAGCAGTTCTGCCAGTTTCTTTGCCTGAATCACCCGCAAATCATTCCCCTGGTGGTGCCAGTGGGTGCTCACCATCCGCAGGGGTGGGGTGGTTTCGAGAAGCGTTTCCACTGCAATCCGCTGTTCTTCCTTCGCTTGCATGGGCAACAGGTGCACTTTTGCTTCTTTGATTGGGAAACGCGAAAGCACCATCTGTCCGTACGCACCACCTTGAAAGTCGATCGCTTTTTCAAAGTGGCCGTTCAGCCCGGTCAGCCGGATTAATTCTGCCGCCTGATCAACTTTCAGCGTGCGTTGCGTTACCACATCCACTTCCTGCACCGCAACCAGGTCCGGGTCGGCATTTCGGATGATGCGGGCAATTCGCACCAGATCCAGTTTTTTATCGGTCCCTTCAGCGTGGTGAATGTTGTAGGTAAGCACCCGCAGAGTTTTCGCCTTCTGTTCTGGGCGTAAAACCGCCAGCACCGCAAAATGATCGGACGGTGTGCTGCCATTTCTGTGGGTGCGATCAATCCAGGCTGCCCGCACTTCCCACGTGGGGCTGCAGGCGATCCAGTCGATCCGTGCACCGGTACTTTTCTTCACTTCAAATGTGGAAGTCGAGGTGCCTTCGTTGGGCAGCACTTTCGGCTGATAAATGCGGTAACTGTCTTGTACAGGAGAAGTTACGTCGTTCTGTGCTGAAAAAAGTGCCTGATAGGGTTCACTGTTTTCGGCAGAGTTAAAATCACCGGTCAGAATCAGCCGACAATCTTTGCCCAATTCCAGCAGTTTCCTGCGAACCAGCACACTCGATTCTTTGCGGGCTACCTTGCCAATGTGGTCAAAGTGGGTGTTCATGAACAGAATCGGCTCGGTCACCAATTTACTTCGGTCTCGCAGTTTTACCCACGTGACCATCCGTGGGAGCGAACTATCCCAGCTTTTACTCCCTGCCACCTCGGGGGTTTCACTCAGCCAGAAATGGCCGCTGTCCAATAACTCAAATCGTGCGGTGCGAAAGAACACGGCAGTCATTTCGCCTTTTTCTTTGCCGTCTTCGCGTCCCACACCCACAGTGGTGAATTCCGGCAGACCTTTCGCCAGAAAATCACGCTGAAAACCGAGCGTTTCCTGCGTACCCAACAGATCGACATCGTGTTCCTGAATGGTAGCCAGCAGGAAATCCTTCCGTTTGTCCCAGGCGTTCGCCCCATCACGGGCGGTGCCGTAGCGAATGTTGTAACTCATTACGCGTACAGTGCTTGCACTGATTTCCATGGGTGCTTTCTCCTGAGCATCGGTGCTGCAAACACCACCCACGAACAGGCTAACCCAGATCCAAAACGTGCGACGAAACATCGTGCCACCTCAAATGATGAAAAATCAATGAAAACGCCCGGTACGGACATCTTCCACAAAACGCTGGTAATCTTCAGGCGTATCAATGCCTCTGCCGAAGTGCTGCACCACACCCACCTGGATGGTCCAGCCCGCAGCAATAGCACGCAACTGTTCCAGTTTTTCAATCAGTTCCAGCGGGTGGGGTGGCATTCCTGCTAATTTCAGCAAAGCCTCCCGCCGATAGGCATAAATCCCCAGGTGGTGCAGGTAGCGTGGGGGCTGAACTGTAAAATCTGCTGCCACATCACGTGAATAGGGAATGGGGCTGCGGCTGAAATATAACGCTTTGCCACCTTCTGTGCATACCACCTTCACACAGTTAGGATTGTGGTAGACTTCTTCGGTTTGAATTGGCGTTGCCAGAGTGCCCATTTCCGCACTTGGGTGGGCGTGCATCTGTTCGACCAATAACGAGACTGCTTCCGGAGGAGTGTAAGGCTCGTCGCCTTGTAGATTGACGTAACAATCGGCAGGATAAGAATTTGCGACTTCTGCAATTCGATCAGTGCCAGAAACATGGTCGGCACTTGTCATCACAACGGTGCCGCCAAACTGCTGCACCGCATTCATAATTTTCTGATGATCGGTGGCCACAATCACATCAGCCACGTTCGGCACTCGGATCGCACGCTCATAGACATGTTGAATTAATGTTTTGCCCGTTTCTGCCAACAATGCCTTTTCCGGCAAACGCGACGATGCCAGACGTGCGGGAATTATGATGACCGTTTTCAAGCGAATACTCGCAAAATTATGAGTTTGTTATCACATTTACCAGGTGGACAACCGACTGCACCGCTTTCGAGGACGATGCAGCTATCCTACGAAAAGATCGACAGCAAATAGGGTGGTGCGTATCCTGAACTGAAAGCAGAAGTATGTGTCTGCCTGCGCACGTTTGTGGCAGCGGCATCCTGCCGCTGGTTTTTCTTTTTCAGCGGCAGGATGCCGCTGCCACGAATTGCAAACAATTAGCCAACCCCACGGACCTCTCATGACAGTTGCTGCCGAAAAACACCCACTTCCCGTGGTTGCTGGGCACGGACCAAAGATCGATTATCAGTTGATTCTCGATTGTGTCCATTGTGGCCTATGTACCAGTGCCTGCCCGACTTACGTCGAAAATGGCAACGAAGCCGACAGCCCACGTGGGCGAATTTATCTGATGCGGAATGTGATTGATGGGAAGCTGCCACTCGACAATGGTGTGAAGCAACACCTTGACCTCTGCCTGAACTGCCGGGCTTGTGAAACAGCATGCCCTTCCGGGGTGCAGTACGGCAAACTGATCGAACCATTCCGAACTTACATGGGCGAACTGGAACCCGGTCGCCAGGTGGCAACGCTCAGCCGGCTACAACGTTGGTTGCTGTTCAACGTTTTTCCATCGCGTTTCCGCACCCGGCTGGCGCTGGCACCTGCCCGACTGGCACAATGGACTGGCCTCGACTGGTTGTGCCGCACCACAGGTGTGTACCGGTTGTTGCCAAAGAAATTACGCACCATGCAGGCAATGCTTCCCCCACTGCATGTGCACTATGGAAAATTGCCCGAAGTTCTGCCTGCAGAAGGAGTTCGGCGGGCCAGGGTGGGCTTGTTTCTGGGCTGTGTGGCCGATGCGATTTATCCGGAAACACAACTAGCCACTGCCCGTGTGCTGCAAAAAAATGGCTGTGAAGTGGTGATCCCACGTTCCCAGACCTGTTGTGGGGCCTTGCACTACCACGCTGCGTATGAGGATCCTGCCAAAGAATATGCCGCACAGAATCTGGCGGCGTTTGGCTTCAGCTCCGACCAAATGAATGATCTGGATGCGGTTATCATTAACGCTGCCGGTTGTGGGGCGATGGTTCAGGACTATGGCCATTTACTGCACGATACCCCCCATGCGAGTGCGGCAGAGCAATTTGTGAAAAAAGCGAAAGATATTTCTCAATTTCTGATCGATCTTGGCCCAGTTCGCCCCACAAGATCATTACCGATCAAAGCAACTTACCACGATGCCTGTCATCTGCGGCACGCCCAACAGATAGCCAGTGCCCCACGGCAATTACTTGAAATGATTCCCGGGCTGGAACTGATCCCACTGCCGGAAAGCGAAATCTGTTGTGGAGCAGCCGGAAGCTATAATTTGACGCAACCACAGATGGCACAACAACTGGGGGATCGCAAAGCGGCAAAAATTGTGGACACAGGTGCCCAGGCGGTGTTGATGGGCAATGTGGGCTGTTTAATGCAGGTGACAAAGCACTTGCAGGCACTGAAACCAGACATCTGGGTGGCCCACACGATCGATGCACTATGGGCAGCCTATGGTGGCCCACTGCCCAGGCAGTTTGAACAATAGCACTCAAACGATGCCAGCGGTTGTTTGAGCGGGCACTTAATCATCAAACAATGTGGGCTGATTCTTTGACTTCTTCTTCGGTGTGCGTCGCACGCGAAAACTGGTTTCTTTCTTCCGTGAACCATGTTTCTGATACACCGCTTTTGTGGCAGCAATCGCTGCAGTTGTTTTCCGAATGCTGTATAACCATTTACTCATCTGTTGACTGCGTCTGGCAAAGTCAACCACGGGTGGGGCGTAGTGCTCAACAGGCTCTTCCACATGATGCAGAATTCTGTGTGCTTGCACTGTCCGCAACTCTGGTAGCCAGCGTTTCACAAACCGACATTGGTTATCCCAATCCTGCAACTGCTTCGTTGGATTGTAAACCCGAATCGCGTTCCAGCCCACGACACCTGCCTGCATCTGCAGTTGGTTCAAGTGAATCCCAGGATCGTAATCTCGAAATACCCGCGCCAGGTGGGGATGGATTACACGCCAATCGAGGTGCAGCACATGGCAGGCAAAACTGACCACCATTGCCCGCATCCGAAAGTTCACAAAACCAGTTCTTGCCAGGCATCGCATCACCGCATCAACCAACGGATAACCGGTGGTGCCCTGTTCCCACGCTACCTGCAAGGTGGGGGCGTTTTCATAAGGAACATCACGATAGCTGGGATGGATGCTGCGAAATTCCAATTCTGGCTCACTTTCCAATCGTTGAGTAAAGTGATCCCGCCAGTGCAGACGGCTAAGGAATGCGTGCAGACTTGCCCGCCAGCGTGCGGTGTCCGGATCTTCAGGATCCATGTGTTGCAAGCGATGCTGCACTGCATGCCATATCTGGCGTGTGCTGATGGTGCCCCAGGCCAGATGCACGCTCAACCGAGAGCCGGCACGGTCCGCAGTGTTCGGCGAACTGATTCCCCCACGATACCACTTGCCACGGTGGGTGAGAAAATCGTTTAACGTCGCGTGGGCATCTGCTTCCGAAACTGACTGCCATTCGGGATGATCCCGAAACGCACGCCACCTGGGAAAACCAGTTGCCTGGGCAATCGCTGTTTCTTCAGGTATCTGTCTGATTTCCGGAATGGGCAATGGGGCTACATCGACAACCCTTTGTTGCCACCAGCGTTGCAAATGATCGCGATTCACTCCCCCACGTTTTACACTGCTTTGGGGAAATTCAATGTAACTCACACCTGCTTCGTGGCACCATTGTGCCACAGCACGGTCTCGCTGGTAGGTCAGATTGTTACCCACTTCCTCATGACTGCCCATGTGGGTAAATGGCAGCACCGCGTGCAGTTTGGCCAGTTTTTCTACCACGTCGCCGTGGGCAATCAGCAGATCCAGATTTCTGGCACGTAGTTGCTGTCGCAGCGAGCGTACCGCCTGCCACTGGGCATGGCAGTGCATGTCCGAATAATCGCTCGCATTGATGATCGTGGGTTCCCAGCAGAAGATAGGCAGCACCGTGGCACGCAACTGCTGTGCAGCGTGCAACACCGCATTATCGTGCAGGCGGGCATCGCGCTTGACCCACCAAATCATTCTGGGAGCAGTCATCGTAGCCCACAATTTCAGGTAAAAGATTCATAGTTTCCCACTCCATCACAAATATCTGAAATTTAATTCAGTATAATATAATAACGTACATACATCGAAAAAGTTTGTACACAAAGTTCGATTTTGACAAAATTTTTCATTCATCCTCGTAAGTTCATTGAAATTAAGAACTTACGGATAAAGATTTTTCTGGTACTTCATTTTCCACCACCAGTTCCGTGCCCGGAGCTGGGCTTGTCATAACTTCATAACTGGTGTATTTCGCCAACGTTTACTGTTTTGTCCCAAGGGAATGCTTCCGGTGAAGTGCAGCGTTTTCCATCCACGATGGCTGTTGGTCGCATGGGTTCCCATGCTGGCTGGAATCGTTGGTTGCGCGGGCAATCCCGTATATTTTCCGTACTTTTTGCCACCTGGCACCGCAGAACAGACCCACGCCAAGCCACCCGGAATAGGTTATTACAGCGATTACGATCCAAAAGCCTGCCAGATTCAGGTGCGGCCAGATGCGGTCACCAGTCCGGTGCGTGGGACGCAACTTCTAGTGGCGACCGTGTTTGATGCGGATGGCTTGCCACTGCGGAACCGTCGTGTGGAATGGACCATTGAAGGGCCTGGCAGCATTGTGGAAGTGGATGAGAGTGGCTATCTGCCCGGTCGCGGTATGAAAGTAGACAGTAAATATGCCTACAGTCACACCGATTATTTCACCCACACCTTACCAGGCAGTGCGAACAAACAGGAAATCACCCCCGGCCAGACCTGGTGTTTAATTACATCGCCCGTGGAAGGCCAAACCAACGTCATTGTGCATGTGCCTGCCATTGCCAACTGGCAGAAAAATAAGGCATTTGTGAAAATCTTCTGGCTGAATGGCGAAGTAGTCTATCCCGATCCTGCGAAAGCGCGTTCGGGCAGTGCCTATACGTTTCGCACGAAATTGCCCAATTCTGCCAGTGCCCGGGACTACCGCGTTCGTTACCGCGTCATTGACGGCCCACCTGTTCTCATTCGCACCGCACAAGCGAACGATAGCAGTAAATCGGAATTGTTAACGACAGCCGACGACCAGGGGGTTGCCCCACTGCAAATCAGCCAGGTGCAGCAGGCTAAAGGCACCAACCGCATCGCTATCGAAGTGGTGAAGCCCGATCCAGTAAAGCCAGACCAGATGGTGGTGGTATCCAAGGGCGAAACCACTATCCAGTGGCTGGAACCGGAGCTTTCGGTGCAGGTGAACGCACCCAAATCGGCGGGTTTGAACAACGAATTACCAGTGAAATACGACATTCGCAGCACCGGCGACCTGGAGTTGGGTTCAGTCACGGTGAATGCCACGATTCCAGCTGGTATGGAACTGGTGCGGACAGAACCAAAAGCAGTTGCAGATGGAAACCTGCTGATCTGGAATATCAACCAATTGCCCGCGGGACAGTCAAAAACGGTCGAAGCAATCTATCGGCCGGTAAAACTTGGCCCCACAGTGCTGCAGGCCCATGTGCGATCTTCCGATGGCCTGTCTTCTGATGGTGAAACCAATGTCGATGTCAGTCAGACGGACATTAAACTGTCGATAACTGGTCCCAGCGAGGGGATTGTGGGGCAATTGTTGCCGTTCGATCTGGTGGTCACCAATGATGGGGGTGCCACCGCACGGAATGTGCGTGTCCGGGTGAAACTGGGCGATGGACTGGAAACGGAACAGAAAAAAGTGATTTTTGAAGATACAATTGAAGAACTAGCCCCAGGTGGCAACCGTGCGTACCAGTTAAAGTTCTACGGAATCAAACCGGGTGAAACGAAAGTTTACGCTGGCACGATGGCGGACAATGGCAAACCTTCGCCCACGCAGGAAAAGGGGCTGGTAATTCACGAATCGAAGCTGAATACCGCATTATATGGTCCAGAATCAGCCCAGGTGGGGCAGGAATTCACCTGGCAGATTGCAGTACGCAACAGTGGCCAGACTCCTGTTGGCAATGTGGTCCTGAAAGCGGATGTACCTGCCAACTTTACGTTTCTGAAAGCATCAGATGGTGGTACGCTTCAAGGAAACGTAGTGACCTGGAATCTGGGCACCGCACCGGAACGGCAGGACCGCCTGGTTTCGATCACTGCAAAGGCAATTCAAGCGGGGGAAACGATCCGTTTCCGTTCCGCAGTGCGTGCCGAACCACTGGACAGTGCCTCGAAAGTCATCTCCACGGTAAAGCCGTTGGAGCATTCGGCAGAAAAGAACATTACGGTGACGGGGATTCCCGCAGTAGAATTGTCGCTGCGTGATCGTGATGATCCCTTAAGTACTGGTGCAATAACACTTTACACAGTAAAAGTGAAGAACACTGGCACCGCACCGACCAAGCTGGTGGAGGTAACGATTTACTTCCCACCTGAATTGAAACCGGTTCAGGCGGACGGACGCGGGGTGAAATCAAACGTCGATCTGGGTAAGGTGACGTTTGCCGTTCCCCCACTGGCACCCGGGCAGGAGCAGGTATTGGATGTGCAGGCCCAGGCGATGTGGCCCGGGGATGCTCGTATTTCGGCAGTCGCTGTGACAGCCACCCAGCGAGAACCGATCCGCGTCGAACAGTCAACGAAAATCATTTCCAAAGAAAACAGACCACGATAAGCCGACAGCCTTCGCAGTGGGGTTTTATCAAAACGATTTTGCCAACAATCCTCATTCCCGCGCACGCGGAAATCTGTTTTTGTGAGCCGACGGCGTTAGCCGCGATTGCTTGCTTCCATAGCCCACCGCGCGAGCAAGGGAATCTCTTAATTTTCCGCACACAAAGCAGCAAAGAAAACACGGGGGCAGGATGCGCTGGAATCGTGACCGACAGAATTTACTTTCTGGCCGCTTGCACAACGATCGTCATCCCCGCGTAAGCTGAATCAAGTGTGTATAAGTTCCATGGTAATAGAATAACGGGCACTCATTTAGGGATTTGAATGATGACATACTTGGAAGTACTATACACCACAATGGAGATGTGCTGTCTTGTAGACTTTATCGTCTTGATAATTGTATTTCGATATCATTCGAAATTGGTAAGGTTATTGCACTTGCTTACGTTTATTGCTACAAATCTTCAGATTGCATTGAGTGCAACCGGTCATTCGGGAGGATTGGGTAACTGATTTAGCAAATTGGGGTGTAAAAAGATGGGTCTTTCTGCGATATTAGGGGTTCTGACAACCAAACATCGCAGGAGACCCAATAATGATTATCCCAGACACATCTTCTTCAATCAACCCCAACTTCCTGTTTGGCCTATTTGATCGACTCGCATCAGAAGTCAATCGTGCTGTACAGGAATGCATGCCGATTCGTGATTTCGAGCAACATGTTCAACAATCGGTTGCTCAAATTGGTGCTTCAGCAATCTCGTTGTACCTGGAAATGCTTGGCGATGGCGACGTGGGAGAAAAGATCCAGACAGAAACAGGTGAAGTGCTTCATCGCAGCGAAGAACCCCGACAACGGTCCATCCGAACGATCTTTGGTGAGCATCGGTTTGAGCAGTATGTTTATGGCGTTGATCTTGGCCGCAAGATTGATTTGTATCCTGTGGATGTCATGATTCAGATGCCAGCAAACACATATTCTCCGTGGTTTCGCGAGGTCATGCATTATCTCAGCACAAAGATGTCGTATCAGGAATCATCAGATGTGATTTCTTTGTTGTATCTGCAAAAGAGTGCAACCGGTCATCCGGGCAAGGGTAATAAGTGGGATAGATTGAGCTGTTTGCGGAACCTGTCTGTTCTTTGGTATTCCTGGTTAGCCAGGTAAATATGAAAATCTCTGGTTCGACCTGCCAGATCAATTGCTCGGGCGTGTAGCATTGCCTGGGCTCCTTTCGTTTTCCAGCGCATTCCCGTGCGGCACATTCGATCCATCACCAGGTGCCGACAATCCCCTTCAATCACCCCGGTTGCAATCGGCAGCCCCTGCTGCAAATAGCTGTCATATCTCATCCGGTGGTAGTTCTTTTCAAAGTAGTTGCAAACCTGATTAATCTTCTTTAACTTTTCTGCTTTCAATTGAGTGCAACCGGTCATCCGGGCAAGGGTAATAAGTGGGACAGATTGAGCTGTTTGCGGAACCTGTCTGTTCTTTGGTATTCCTGGTTAGCCAGGTAAACCTAAATCATTTTGAAATTCGGTGTTTCTGATATTTTTCCAACCAACCGCGGCTAACGCCGTCGGCTCACAAGACATCATGTTGAATTGCCAATTCAAGCGTTTAGCACTGGATTCCCGCCTTCGCGGGAATGACGGTTGTGGGCACAAGCGTCTGAAACCCAACCGTGGTTGGGCAGGTGAGTCGACGGCGTTAGCCGCGCTTCGCTTGATCGATGTTGAAAAGACCGATTTTCGTACGAATTCGGGTTTAAATATGAAAATCTCTGGTTCGACCTGCCAGATCAATTGCTCGGGCGTGTAGCATTGCCTGGGCCCCTTTCGTTTTCCATCTCATTCCCGTGCGGCACATTCGATCCATCACCAGGTGCCGACAAGCCCCTTCAATCACCCCAGTTGCAATCGGCAGCCCTTGCTGCAAATAGCTGTCATATCTCATCCGGTGGTAGTTCTTTTCAAAGTAGTTGCAAACCTGATTAATCTTCTTTAACTTTTCTGCTTTCAATTCGCTTTTTGTCGCTTTCTGACGGATTCCCGAAACCACACTTTTCACATCTCCCTTCAGGATTCTCAATAGGCGGTCTCGAGCAAACGCTTCCTGATGTTCACGGTGAGACTCAAACACTTTTGCCGCATCCCACACATAACTGGCAACATGAATGATATCCAGGATATCAATTGTTTCGTATGAATCGAAATTGACATCAGATGCTTCCCACAAACTGGTCTGACCATCCATCAGCCGTACCAAAGGCTGACCTGATTGGTGGCGACGTTCGACCTGTTCTGCTGCCCACACCATCGCGTGGTGCGTGCCTCTGATCAGCACCCCCTCCGCATCACATTGCGACAAAAATCCCGCAACCACTTTGCCCACCGGTTCGGGGCGTTTCTCCTCACGATTCGAGTTTTCTCGAAATAACGCTGCGACAATCTCTTCAGCCGTTCGAAAATATTCATTCACGGAATATACGGTCGCCAGCGTCGCCATACGCCGATTACCAGGAAAATACCGTTGATCAAACGCTGGAATCGCCTTCGTCTTGCGAACCATGGGGACTCCTTTGGCATCGGCACTCACCACCAGAATCTTTCCCTCTGCTGTTGGTGCAGGAATTGGGATCTCATTCAGAAACTGTTCTGCAGATTCACTCAGATTGTGGATATTTCGTTCCAGAGTATCGACCGGACTCTTTTGCAGATACAACAGAGTGCAACCGGTCATTCGGGAGGGTTGGGTAACTGATTTAGCAAATTGGGGTGTAAAAAGATGGGTCTTTCTGCGATATCAGGGGTTCTGACAACCAAACATCGCAGGAGACCCAATAATGATTATCCCAGACACATCTTCTTCAATCAACCCCAACTTCCTGTTTGGCCTATTTGATCGACTCGCATCAGAAGTCAATCGTGCTGTACAGGAATGCATGCCGATTCGTGATTTCGAGCAACATGTTCAACAATCGGTTGCTCAAATTGGTGCTTCAGCAATCTCGTTGTACCTGGAAATGCTTGGCGATGGCGACGTGGGAGAAAAGATCCAGACAGAAACAGGTGAAGTGCTTCATCGCAGCGAAGAACCCCGACAACGGTCCATCCGAACGATCTTTGGTGAGCATCGGTTTGAGCAGTATGTTTATGGCGTCGATCTTGGCCGCAAGATTGATTTGTATCCTGTGGATGTCATGATTCAGATGCCAGCAAACACATATTCTCCGTGGTTTCGCGAGGTCATGCATTATCTCAGCACAAAGATGTCGTATCAGGAATCATCAGATGTGATTTCTTTGTTGTATCTGCAAAAGAGTCCGGTCGATACTCTGGAACGAAATATCCACAATTCTGAGTGAATCTGCAGAACAGTTTCTGAATGAGATCCCAATTCCTGCACCAACAGCAGAGGGAAAGATTCTGGTGGTGAGTGCCAATGCCAAAGGAGTCCCCATGGTTCGCAAGACGAAGGCGATTCCAGCGTTTGATCAACGGTATTTTCCTGGTAATCGGCGTATGGCGACGCTGGCGACCGTATATTCCGTGAATGAATATTTTCGAACGGCTGAAGAGATTGTCGCAGCGTTATTTCGAGAAAACTCGAATCGTGAGGAGAAACGCCCCGAACCGGTGGGCAAAGTGGTTGCGGGATTTTTGTCGCAATGTGATGCGGAGGGGTGCTGATCAGAGGCACGCACCACGCGATGGTGTGGGCAGCAGAACAGGTCGAACGTCGCCACCAATCAGGTCAGCCTTTGGTACGGCTGATGGATGGTCAGACCAGTTTGTGGGAAGCATCTGATGTCAATTTCGATTCATACGAAACAATTGATATCCTGGATATCATTCATGTTGCCAGTTATGTGTGGGATGCGGCAAAAGTGTTTGAGTCTCACCGTGAACATCAGGAAGCGTTTGCTCGAGACCGCCTATTGAGAATCCTGAAGGGAGATGTGAAAAGTGTGGTTTCGGGATCCGTCAGAAAGCGACAAAAAGCGAATTGAAAGCAGAAAAGTTAAAGAAGATTAATCAGGTTTGCAACTACTTTGAAAAGAACTACCACCGGATGAGATATGACAGCTATTTGCAGCAAGGGCTGCCGATTGCAACTGGGGTGATTGAAGGGGCTTGTCGGCACCTGGTGATGGATCGAATGTGCCGCACGGGAATGAGATGGAAAACGAAAGGGGCCCAGGCAATGCTACACGCCCGAGCAATTGATCTGGCAGGTCGAACCAGAGATTTTCATATTTACCTGGCTAACCAGGAATACCAAAGAACAGACAGGTTCCGCAAACAGCTCAATCTGTCCCACTTATTACCCTTGCCCGGATGACCGGTTGCACTCGATACAACAAAGAAATCACATCTGATGATTCCTGATACGACATCTTTGTGCTGAGATAATGCATGACCTCGCGAAACCACGGAGAATATGTGTTTGCTGGCATCTGAATCATGACATCCACAGGATACAAATCAATCTTGCGGCCAAGATCGACGCCATAAACATACTGCTCAAACCGATGCTCACCAAAGATCGTTCGGATGGACCGTTGTCGGGGTTCTTCGCTGCGATGAAGCACTTCACCTGTTTCTGTCTGGATCTTTTCTCCCACGTCGCCATCGCCAAGCATTTCCAGGTACAACGAGATTGCTGAAGCACCAATTTGAGCAACCGATTGTTGAACATGTTGCTCGAAATCACGAATCGGCATGCATTCCTGTACAGCACGATTGACTTCTGATGCGAGTCGATCAAATAGGCCAAACAGGAAGTTGGGGTTGATTGAAGAAGATGTGTCTGGGATAATCATTATTGGGTCTCCTGCGATGTTTGGTTGTCAGAACCCCTGATATCGCAGAAAGACCCATCTTTTTACACCCCAATTTGCTAAATCAGTTACCCAACCCTCCCGAATGACCGGTTGCACTCGATACAACAATTATCACATGCAAGCAATTACCAATGAAGCCGGGAAAAAGGCATACGAAAATGCGATAGGAAATGAAAAGGCGAAAGAAACCGCAGCAAATCACGCAATGAGGACAAAATCTAAAGAGCTTTATCAGAAAATAAAACACGATCTGTTAATTCAGAGAATTGAATTCGAGAATAGCATTCATGGCACACCGATTGTTGCTAATGGCTTGTTATATATTCAGACAGATAAGTATCTTTTCGTTATCAAAAAATAATCGATCCACTGATTACCATCGGTATGGATACAAATGCAAAATAACAAGATTTGACCTTAGCCAAGTAACATTGCAACAGCCTATCCCATTGCGATCATCTGGGCATAGCTGAGGATTCGCAATGGTACATCGCCGTATATCGCAGCACTCAGGTGGCAGCCTTCTTCACCCACCTGAACCAGTGTTTCCGAATATTCCTGAGCAATCGCATCGACTGAAACACCCCAGGTGAATGCAATGTCGACGATTTGTTTCCGCAAATCCAGCAGGTACCGGCGGGAATGTTTCAAAGCCTGGCGCATTTCCCGTTTCCAGGTGGCGGGTACCGGGTTGCCTTCCCACTTCAGGTTCAGCGTATAAAAGTGAGATTCCAGGTTCACCTGCATAAATGCCAGTGCGGTGATTCCCCCATCATAATACATGCGATCAAATCGATTCAGCCAGACAATTGGTTCACGCATTACTTCAGCTGCAAATTGCTCCACCAAGTGGCCAATCTGGAAGTGCATCTTCGACCATGCTTCCCGCATCAGCAACACGGCTGATTTCGCATTCCGGTTTGGAACACACTTCAGCCAACTGCTGACCGTTTCCCGCAGATAATCCAGGTCGTCAAAAGTCTGCGACGCCTGCACCGACAGGTGCTCTAAATCTCGAATGCTTTGCAGACAGAACTTTCGTACTTCAACACATTCCGGTCGCTGGGGAAACCAGACCACCCGCCCCATGATTTTTACAAGCAGATTCAGCAATTCCAGTTCATTATCAATGCTGATCGCGGCAGAATACAACTTCAGCAGGTCCAATACCACCTCATATTCGCGTAAATCGCAGAGCACTTCGATGCGAAAAGTAAGCAATTTGCACAAATCGGATGATCTGGGCAATTTGGGCAGCATTGCTTCCCACTGATCAGACAGTGCGGCTTCCGGCGATTTGTTCAATTCCTGCTGCACCGCCTGAATAACACGGTGGCTGGAAGCATCGATTTCCAGCAATCGGATCAAATACTCTATCGGCTGACGGGTGGGGTCGAGTTCCGGATGGAAGGTCAGAAGCCAGTAAAGCTGAAAATAGGCCTCGGCTTTGCGTGAAGGTTTCTCGAGAAGTTGTTGGAGTAACTGATAAGCCTCGACGGTCTCCCCCGCCATCACCATATTCCAACAGATATCAGAAGGTTTCTCCACCTCAGGCGGTGGGGGCAAATCCTTTACAGGTGGTGGTTTGTCGGATGCAGTTCGCCCAAATAACTGGTCCAGATCGGATGCCAGCAGAGGTTTGTCGGGTGGTAATGGGTTTTCGGCAAACTCATTAATGAAAGAGTTTTCATCAATCGGCGTGCTTGTCTGTTCTGGCTCAGAAATCGGTGCCGGTAATTCTTCGGTTTCTGTAGTGGCAGGCTCTGGTGCGTACAACTTCAGGTACCACTGCACGCTTTCGTAGGCTTTCCGAATCAGTTGAAACTGTTCGGGTGCATGTTCGGGCTTGTACTGCTTGATGAGTCGTGTATACGCACGTTTTGCGTCTTTCTCGGTAGAACTGCGCGTGACACCGAGTAATTCGAAAGGATCGACTGGCCATTTGCGGTGATCCGCAGGTAAATGTTCCGATTCTTGGGCCACCGCAGGTTACTTCTCCGTACCCACAATTCGTAATTGGGTACTCAAATGTAGTGGATGTTCATCGATATTGTAATCACTTTCCAGAAACAGGCAGCGAAAACCGGTGCTCGGTTTGCCCACACTGGCAGAAACTTCTTTGGTGCAATCGGTGCATTCCACGCTTTTCCATTGTGATTTGCGGAAGTCTCTGGTGGCAGAATCGGCATACCAGAGCCTTGCACCGATGGGCTTGGTCGTGCTGGCTACTTTCACCGTCAACTGATCCCCCTTCGTGGCATGTTCCCACGATAATTTGGGGAATGATTTCTTATTTGCCTGCACATAAGCATACGCAGCCACCGTGCTGATCGCCTTAATGCGGGATTTGGAACCATCGGGGAGCGTTTCTTCCAGACCGTGGCCAGCGTTTGGAACGTAAAGCACCCATTTGTCGCCTTTCAGGTCATCCCAATACAGATTCAGTGCGTCCTGCGTCCAATATGGGTCATTGCAGCCATTCACGATCAACTTGGGCATTTCCAGGTCTTTGCGGTACACCCACGGATCGATCATCTGCCATAGTTTTTCGGCAATCGGTGTATTGGGAATTGGCACCAGGCCCCGCAGGGTATACGGTGCGATCATGTCGCTAGGTTTGCCGTACGACTTCATCTGGTGGGGCAATTGCTTCTGAAAATTCAGCGTATCAATAACCATCGGGCTGATCGCCTTCACGCGGGAGTCAATTGCACCCGTCAGCCAGGCGGTCCAGCCACGTTTAGAAGCACCCGCCACGACGAAGCTTTTCACATCGGTTTTCCATTCTTTTTTGGAAAACTCTTCCAGGCAGTCCATCGCCCGCACTAGACTTTTGACCATTGGGAACAACAGCGGCCAGCTTTCATCCTTCGATTGCAGGTAACGCACAAAAGTTTCCGCAATCAGGTGGTCTTCGCGTTTTCCTTCGAATAGTGGCTGTTTGGGTATTCCGTAAAGAAAGGCCATTGGAACTTTGCTCCGCCGAGCCAGTTCGAATGTCACCAACGACGAAATGCTGCTCGGTTTGCCGCCATCATTCCACAAAAAGATCGTATCACCCGGTTTGCTGCCTTTGGGCATTACAACTACAAGGGTGTGGTCCCAGACAATGCCCTGCCATTTCTGGGAAACCAGATCAATCGTGTACGCAGTGCCTGATTCCGCTTCCACCGTGCGGACCAACTTCCACTGGAAGGCCGCGTCTTTTTTCTGGACATATTCTTTCAGGTCGGCGTAACTGGAATGCGTAAAGCAACTTACGGCGATTAGTGCAACTAGGAGTCTATTCATCAGATGATTTCTCAGTGTGGGGTAACCCGCACCTTCAATTTAGCCGAATATGTGCCGCTAGGGAACCATTCATTAAATTTTCATTTTCACTGAAACTCTCACGAACGTCCTTTGTAGTGCCACTCCTTCTCATCAAAAACTCATTAATAAACGATGAGTGGACAATTTTTGCTCATTTTAAATATTTTGTGGAACTATTTTATCCTTCATCTCGTCTCATATGCACTTCACAGGGGAGGGTTTTGAACTGACCCCACGTGAAGGCGGGGGTCAAGCAGTCTTAAGTTCTTCTATAATAAGAATTTAGGCTGAATCATTCCCCAGGTGGTGGGCAGGAGGGATACTGTGGGCAACAATCGCACATCCACGTTCAACATTCGGGCAGCGGGCACATTCTGCTTGGTTGCAGTGTTGCTTGTACCCGTGCTATTCGCCCAGGAACCCAAAAAAGGTGGGGAACAACCTGAACCGAAGTACGAATCTCCCGGACTGAATCCCAACCAGCCACCTGTCGTAGAGCCTGGGCTGATTGACCCTGCTACACCTGCGGTGCCTTCGAAGGAAGATCCCGCGAAGGTTGAAGAGCGTAAAGTACGGCTGGAAAAGAACTTACCGTGGTTTGAGGCGGTGCTGGACGATGGCGAATTTCGCCAGACCACTGAGTTTGTAGGGCTAGAACAGGTCGCACTCGCACGGCAGGAAGCTCGAGCGTTTGACTATACAGTTGTGTATGCTTCTTCCCGCGATCAGGAGTTGATGAAGAAATATGCTTACCGCGATGTGCGGTTCAGCGATCTGTTCACCAACGCACGGTTTGATTATCTGCGGGAACTCCTCCACTTCGAAGGGGAACTGTTCATGGTTCTCCGCGTGGGGGCACCCGATGGGGTAAAAGCCGATCTGAATACGGAGTGGCTCTATCAGGCATGGATTAAACCGAAAGGGTTTAATGAGTATTTGACCCTGATTGTGACAGAACTGCCCGAAGGCATTGAATTGGGCAAGGAAGATCTGCGAAAAAAAGTGAGCTTTGATGGATACTTTTTTAAGTTTTCGCATCAAAAGTTTCAGACCAAGAAAGGGAATGATCCCGCGAAAGTGAAGCGGGTTCCGATGCTGATTGGGAAAACCTTCGACATCTTTCCGGAGGCCCCACCAGCAAAGCCGAGTATCTGGCCAGCAATGACGGTGATTGGGTTTGTTATTGGACTTTTATTGCTGGTGATTGGATTGACGATCTGGTTTCGGCGGAGTGATCGGGAAGTGAAACAATCCCTGCCACAACCAGTGATTGATCAGGAATTATTCCGCGACGAACTTGACGGTAACGGAGATGGTGGGATGAAATAAGCCCAACTAAGCAAAAACGTGGCAGCGTTATCCTGCCGCTGATTTATTGAAGCACCAGCTGGAAGCAGGTGCCAAGTGCGTGAAACTGTTTGAAAAAATGGATTTGAAGCCCACGATGAGAACGTAAAGTTCTCTATAATGATATTACCTGTCTTACTGTTTTTTATTTCATGATTGCTCGTTTAAGGAGGAGATCATGGCTCGAGAAAAAGAACCTGTCAAAACACCCAAGGGGGGACCATCGGTCATCCGCCCGTTGGAAGTTGCCGAAGTGCCCACCAGCACACGGGTCATGACCGTTTATGTACCAGCATTCGTCATCAGCGGTGGGGTTCACCTGATCCTGGTGGTGGTGATGCTGTTCACCAACCTGTTTAAAGACGCGGAACTGGAAGCAAAGCCAGCCGATGCGATTACCGCTGCTGAAGTGAATGAAGCGGAGGAAAAGCCAGAAGCGGAACTGACCAACGAAGACCTGGGTTTGGATCCAGAACTGGAAGCTTCGGTTGAAGTGGAACGTGAAGAAGAAAAATTGGTTGAAAACGTGGTTACCGATGAAGCCATCGGTATTGCGGATGCCACCTTGATGGATGCCAACCAGACCCAGGCCATTGGACCTGCGTTGAATCTGGATGCCGCATCCGGTTTCACGGGTCTGGAATCACCAGACGGCGTTGCAGCCATGGGTGCTGGCGGTGGCATGGGGAACTTTTCAACCCCAGGGATGATGGGCCGTTCCGGCGCCACCCGCGACAAACTGCTGAAAGCAGGTGGTGGTAATTCTGAATCCGAAGCTGCAGTGGCCAAAGGTCTGACCTGGCTGGCACGCAAGCAGATTAAAGATGGTTCCAATAAAGGTTATTGGGAATACGATACCGCTGACGGTAAAGAGCACAACTACAAGATTGCTGCGACCGGCATGGCACTGCTCCCCTTCCTGGCTGCGGGCGAAACCCACAAGTCGGGCAAGAAATATCGCGAAGTGGTTGCACGTGGTGTCGAATGGCTTTCTTCTCAGGTGAGCCTCGATGGTTCCATGGTGAAGAAAGTGGGCATCAGTACTCCTTACTCACACGCGATCGGAACGGTGGCCCTGTGCGAAGCCGTGGGGATGACCAAAGACCCCAGCCTGAAACAGATTGCCACCCGCGCGGTGAACTTCATTATCAACACCCAGGCAGGTGATGGTAGCTGGGGTTACGGCATGAGCCGGGCCAGCGAAGGTGATACTTCGATCGTGGGCTGGATGGTGCAGGCACTGAAAAGTGCGGACATTGCCGAAATCCGCTTTGACAAAGCGAAAGCTTACAAGGCGATTACCGGCTTTCTGAACAAAGTGCAGGAAGACTCGGGTGCTGCATATGGCTATCGCACCCTGGGAATTCTCCCACGCTGACTTCGGTAGGTTTGCTCTCCCGCCAGTACACTGGTTGGACACCTGCCCACCCAGCACTGCAAAAGGGTGTCAAACGTTTGACGGAACTTTCACGACAGTTGCCAGCCGCCAAACCTGCAACGGTGAATCGGGTTCCGATCAACATGTATACCTTCTACTATGCCACTCAGGTGATCCATTTTTATGATGGTCCCGAGTGGAAAGCGTTCAATCCGAAGATGCGTGATTCGCTGATTGGCTGGCAGAACAAATCGGGTGACAAAAACCTCGATGGGAGCTGGGCACCAGACGGCAGTCACATTGGTGGTCAGTGCGGTCGCCTGGGCACCACCTGTATGTGCCTGCTGACCCTGGAAGTCTATTACCGCCACCTGCCACTGTACAAACGCAGTTCCGCAGGCGGTATCGTCGAACTCGACCGATAATTTCTGTCGGATAATGTTGACTGATTGCCCACCATTCTGTCCTTTCGGATATTCTTGAAAATCCTTGCCTGCCCACAGTCAGCAAGGAAACTTCGAAATTTAATTAACCACTGATAACGATCCCAAATTGGGATTCTGAACTTCTACGTATTTGCGCCCGCTTGCGCATAAACGTGACAGTGGCGTATTGCTACTGATTGAATGCACTGAAAGCTGGTGCCACATTGCTAAGTGTGTGCACGCTGATGAAAGAAACCAACGTCAGCGAGGCGTAGTCCTGCGCTAACAAAAATGAGATCAATCGAATACTTACTGAGAAGAAGCATGCTACTGGAAAAAAGAACTATTCAACCACCCAACGGCGGGCAATCGGTCATCCGCCCATTGGAAGTCGCCGAAGTACCCACCAGCACACGACTGATGACTGTTTATGTGCCAGCATTCGTCATCAGCGGTGGGGTACACCTTATCCTGGTAGTGGTAATGCTGTTCACCAACCTGTTACAGGATCAACTGCTCATTGCAAAACCAGCCGATGTGTTCACTGCTGCGGAAGTGAATGATGCAGAAAAAAAGCCCGAAGCAGAATTGACCAACCAGGATTTAGGGCTTGATCCCGAATTGGAAGCAGCAGTGGAAGTGATGCGTGAAGAAGAAAAGCTCGTGGAAAATATAGTCAGTACAGAGCCGATCGGCCTTGCAGATGCGTTATTACTGGATGCCAACCAGTCCCAGTCTGTCGGCCCAGCACTCGATCTCAGCGTAACTACAGGCACTTCGGGACAGGAAAAGCCAGATGGTTCCGCAATGATTGGGATGGTGTGCAATACGAGTAGCCTTGCTACACCAGGAATGAGAGGAAGGTCTGGTTCTGATAAATTACAACTGGTGAAGGATCGCGGTGGGAACACCGAATCCGAAGCTTCAGTGGCCAAAGGTCTGACCTGGCTGGCACGCAAGCAGATTAAAGATGGTTCCAATAAAGGTTATTGGGAATACGATACCGCTGACGGGAAAGAGCACAACTACAAGATTGCTGCGACGGGTATGGCACTCCTCCCCTTCCTGGCTGCGGGCGAAACCCACAAGTCGGGCAAGAAATATCGCGAAGTGGTTGCACGTGGTGTCGAATGGCTTTCTTCTCAGGTGAGCCTCGATGGTTCCATGGTGAAGAAAGTGGGCATCAGTACTCCTTACTCACACGCGATCGGAACGGTGGCCCTGTGCGAAGCCGTGGGGATGACCAAAGACCCCAGCCTGAAACAGATTGCCACCCGCGCGGTGAACTTCATTATCAACACCCAGGCAGGTGATGGTAGCTGGGGTTACGGCATGAGCCGGGCCAGCGAAGGTGATACTTCGATCGTGGGCTGGATGGTGCAGGCACTGAAAAGTGCGGACATTGCCGAAATCCGCTTTGACAAAGCGAAAGCTTACAAGGCGATTACCGGCTTTCTGAACAAAGTGCAGGAAGACTCGGGTGCTGCATATGGCTATCGCACCCCTGGGAATTCTCCCACGCTGACTTCGGTAGGTTTGCTCTCCCGCCAGTACACTGGTTGGACACCAGCCCACCCAGCACTGCAAAAGGGTGTCAAACGTTTGACGGAACTTTCACGACAGTTGCCAGCCACCAAGCCTGCCACGGTGAATCGGGTTCCGATCAACATGTATACCTTCTACTATGCCACTCAGGTGATCCATTTTTATGATGGTCCCGAGTGGAAAGCGTTCAATCCAAAGATGCGTGATTCGCTGATTGGCTGGCAGAACAAATCGGGTGACAAAAACCTCGATGGGAGCTGGGCTCCAGACGGCAGTCATATCGGTGGTCAGTGCGGTCGCCTGGGCACCACCTGTATGTGCCTGCTGACCCTGGAAGTCTATTACCGCCACCTGCCACTTTACAAACGCAGTTCCGCAGGCGGTATCGTCGAACTCGACCGATAATTTCTGTCGGATAATGTTGACTGATTGCCCACCATTCTGTCCTTTCGGATATTCTTGAAAATCCTTGCCTGCCCACAGTCAGCAAGGAAACTTCGAAATTTAATTAACCACTCAATACGATCCCAAATTGGGATTCCACTTCATACCATTCTGTTCTGCAGTAACTGCTTCTTGCAGGCAACACATTAGAGAGTGGCTACCTAAATTGAGACTTCACTGAAAATCGTGTCAGCAAAACAGCGATTTGCGGACATAATTTTGAAAAACACTGGGTAAGATAACATTTTTACAATTATGGTCATCTACCACACCATGTGGGAGAACTCTGAAGCCGTCAGGAGAATTCGAATGCAACAATGCCCGAAATGTGGACAGACTCTTCCGATGATCAGGGATGCATTTTGTCCGAATTGCCGGCAACCATTCGAACCAGAACTACCTGACGCACCAACATCACAACAAAATAGGAAAAGCACATTCAGCGTGCCACTGCTGCCAACATTCGGCGTCGTGATCGCAGTAATTGGGTTTTTCGTGCGTTGCGGTGCACGTTGGTTAGCATGGCCACCAAAATGGTCTTACAGTGGTGATCGGGCGAATACACTGTGGGCATACAACGAGGCACTTTATTCGGATTTGGGCAACATTACAATGGCATTTGGCTTAGCACTGATCTGTATCGCTGTTGCCAAATGGAAGCACAAACCCGTTCCGAATGCGCAATAATATCCACTTCGTTCGGAGCCAAAAAACAGCAACTTTCGGCGAATCACTTTGACATACCAGGAATTGAGAATCGGCAAAGTTTCGATGCAACTGGTGAATCATTTTGCATTGATGCAATTGCAGATCAATCGAAATAGAATTGTTTCTGCCAAAACAGTTCCAGAGAGTTTCTCACTTGGAAACAATTCAAAACCGTGGTAGAATATCCACGACATACCTTCCCTGAAATTTCATTTTTACACGGTAGTTCATGGTACACAGGCTTTTATTCTTGATGCTGCTTTTATTAGGAAACTCTCATCTTTGTGGTGCGGAGTTTGCCAAAGAGGGCACTGCGTTTCTGCAAAAATACTGCATCAGTTGCCATGGTGAAAAGAAACAGAGTGCGGAACTGGCACTACATACGATTGTAGATGAAAAAAGCCTGTTGGCCGCACGCAAAAAAATGGGCAGTGTGCAGCGGGTGCTGCACGCAGGCGAAATGCCACCAAAAAATCGACCCCAGCCCACCGTGGCAGAGCGGGAAGAGTTTCTGAAACTCGTGAAAACCACTTTTGAGCTGGCCGACCGCAATGCCAAGCCCGATCCCGGGCAGGTAACGGTGCGTCGTCTCAACAAGGTGGAGTATGCCAATACCGTGCGTGATCTGGTGGGTATCGATTTCAATCCCGCCGAAGATTTTCCTGCAGATGACATCGGCTACGGTTTCGACAACATTGGCGATGTTTTGACCGTTTCACCGGTATTGTTTGAACGGTATCTTGCTGCGGCAGAATCGATCATGTCGAGGGCAATTATCGTCAACCCACCGAAATCGCCAGAGCGCTATCAGGCGGGGAAATATCTGGAACCAGGTACCGATCCGAGCAAGATTGGGAAGTTCCGAGCGATCAATAAAGGGAATTTGAACACCCCTTACCGCCTGACCTCAGGTGGGGAGTATCTCTTCAAATGTCGTTGTTATTCGCAAACTCCCGGCAGCAAAGAACTTACGGCGAAAATTACGATTAATGGCAAAGAAATTAAAACCGTTATGGTGCCCGCAGGTGATGAGAAAAAACCAACCGTGCTGGAACTGCCACTGACTCTGCCCAAAGGGGAGCACCGTGTTGCGGTACAGTTGGTGGATGAGGCACCGGACATAACGCTGCATGTGGAATGGTTTTACCTGAAGGGACCAATGGACACCCGCCCAGAAACACAACAGAAATTGCTAGCAGTCGACCCCACGTGGGCTACCGACAAGCACGTGGAAAAAATAATGGAGAGGTTTGCCAGCCGCGCTTATCGTCGCCCCACAACACCGGATGAAGTTCAACGCTTAGTGAAACTGGTGCAGGCTATTGAGCAGCAAGGTAAGCCCCGGGAGGCAGGCTTCCAACTGGCGATGCAGGCGGTGCTGGTTTCGCCGAAGTTCTTATTCCGCATTGAGTTAGATCTTCGGCCCGACAGCAAAGATCCCCACCCCATCAGCGAATATCAACTTGCCAGTCGGCTTTCCTACTTTTTATGGGCCAGCATGCCCGATGAGGAGCTGTTTCAACTGGCCCAACGTGGGCAACTTTCCCAAAATCTGGAAGCCCAGGTAGCACGGATGTTGAAAGACCCCAAGGCGAAATCGCTAGTGGACCAGTTTGTGATGCAGTGGCTGCAGTTACAACGGCTGTACAGTTTTTCGCCTGACAGCAAACAGTTTCCCAAGTTCGATGAACGGCTGCGGTCGGCGATGATTCAGGAAACCCGCATGTTCTTTGAGGAGCTGATTCGCGAAGATCGTTCGATTCTGGATATGATTGACGGGAATTACACTTACTTAAATGGCCGACTGGCCACCCACTATGGGATTGCCGACACCAAGGGCAATCGGTGGGATAAGCGATTCAAGACGCCAGGTGCCAAAGAGATTCCCTGGGATCAATTTGTGCGGGTGGAATTGCCTCCAGGCCACCTGCGTGGGGGAATTTTAACCCACGCCAGTATTCTCACTGTTACTTCCAATCCCACGCGTACTTCACCAGTGAAACGTGGCAAGTTTGTGCTGGAACAGATCATGGGCACTCCTCCACCGCCAGCACCAGCAGATGTACCACCGTTGAAGGAAGATTCCGCCGCTGTGGCAGCAGCCTCTCTTCGGGAACGGATGATCGAACACCGCAAGAACCCAGCCTGTGCCAATTGCCACGTTAAAATGGACGATATGGGCTTTGCGTTCGAAAACTTTGATGCGGTGGGAGGTTTCCGAACCAAAGATGGCAATTTCGATATCGATCCCGCTGGCATTTTGCCAGATGGGCAGAAATTTGCGAATCCGAATGAACTGAAGACGATTCTGAAAGGGAAGCAGGACTTAATTACCCACAATCTTGCTGAGAAAATGCTCATTTATGCGATTGGACGCGGAACAGACTGGTACGACAAACGAAGTTTGGACCAAATTGTCCGCACCACCGCAAGTAAGGAACACCGATTCTCCGCACTCGTGGGTGCCATTGTCCAAAGTGATCCGTTCCGGCTGAGAAGAGGATCAGCACAGAAAGAAATGTCGCTTAATTCAGAAAAATAAAGAACTTACGAAAAATTACTCAATGAAAATATGGTGATATTATGAATATTCAAGCATTAGATCGTCGAACGGTTCTGAAAGGTATTGGTGCAGCAATTGCCATCCCCTGGCTGGAAGCAATGGCACCACAGTCGGCATGGGCGAATCCCGGCTCCGCACCCAAAATCCCGAATCGGCTGGCTTTCCTGTATGTGCCTAACGGCGTGAATATGGCTGACTGGACACCCAAAGCAGAAGGTAAGCTGTCCGCAGCCGATCTTCCAGCAATTCTTAAACCATTAGAAAAGCATTTGAATAACATCAACGTGCTGACCAATCTGACCGCAGACAAAGCACGTGCCCACGGAGATGGTGGTGGGGATCACGCACGGGCGCTGGCTGCGTTTTTGACTGGGTGCCAGCCACGGAAAACCGATGGTTTGGATATTCGGGCGGGTATCTCTGTAGACCAGGTTGCTGCAGGCCGCATTGGCCACCAGACGCGGCTTCCTTCGATTGAAATCGGGGCTGAAGGTGGGGCCATGGCAGGCAACTGCGACAGTGGTTATTCGTGCGTCTATTCATCCACCATGTCGTGGAAATCGGGCACCCAGCCATTACCAAAGGAAATTAACCCGAAGCTGGTGTTCGAACGATTGTTTGGCAATGGCAATGATGCAGCACGTGCGGAACGGGATGCCAAACGAAAGAGTATTCTCGATTTCATTAAAGAAGACTCATCAGATTTAACCCGCAAACTGGGCACCAACGATCAACGCAAGCTGAATGAGTATTTTTCTGCATTGCGAGATGTGGAAGTGCGGATTGCTCAGGCCGAAAAACTGCCACCAGTGAAGGCACCGGACCAAAAAGCCCCCACTGGTATTCCGGCAAATTATGAAGAGCACCTGCAGCTACTGGCCGATCTGCTGGTGCTGGCATTTCAGGCAGATGTCACGCGGGTGGCAACCTATGTGTTTGCGAATGAAGGCAGCAACAAACCTTACCCCTTCATTGGCGTGCGGGAAGGCCACCACGACCTGTCTCACCACGAAAACAAGCAGGAAAAGAAGGACAAAATCCGCCAGATTAATGAGTTTCACACAAAACAACTGGCCTACTTCCTGACCAGACTACAAAACACACCTGAAGGTGCTGGTACATTGCTGGATCATGCGATGGTGGCCTATGGCAGTGGGAATTCCGATGGAAATGCCCACAACCACGATAATTTACCCATCGTCATGGCTGGCCGCGCGGGTGGCAAGGTCAGCACCGGTCGCCACCTGATATATGGTAAAGAAACCCCACTGAATAATCTGTGGCTGGCACTGTTACAGCGTCTGGATGTGCAATTGGAACAACTCGGCGACAGCACCGGGATTCTGAATGGGTTGAATTAATATCCCTTACGGGACAACGGGTTAGGTCCAGGCGGTTTCCATCACGGTTTTGTCGTAGGGTCGCAAGTGGAAATTTGTCGATACCAATTGCCCTTCGACAGCACCACAGCATCTATCAAACAGTCTTTTGATCGTTATTTTCAGAAAATCATCGAAATAATTGGCATTGTCGTAATTGCTTACAAATCAAAGACTTACGACAAAAGTAATACGTGTAAGTGATCTCATTTTTCACAAAAATTGACACTGAACAAAATTTACATGGATATATTAATATGTGCATGGAAATAATTTCATGCTTTTTTGGCATATGGTCGTCGCGGCTCAGTATACATGGGGTAGCACAAAAGAATCCAGCGTTCCGTTGAGGTATGCCCAAAGACGCAAAAACCCTACAGTGTAATTCGTTTGAACCTGTGAACGTGATATAATGCCAGATTGTTCCAAATGACTTTAGCAGGAAAGTAAATCTTTCCCAGGCGTGAGATGGCTTTACCGATTGTTGCAATTGTAGGACGCCCCAACGTGGGCAAATCGTCGTTGTTCAACTGGCTGACAGGGAAACGAATCAGCATCGTTGACCCCACCGCTGGCGTGACACGCGATCGGGTGTCGTACATGGTGGAAGCCAGTGGACGTTTCTTCGAACTGTTCGATACCGGGGGGATTGGCATTGTCGATTCCGATGAGTTATCGGCCGATGTGGAACGCCAGATTAATACGGCCATCGATGTCGCAGATGTAATTCTGTTCGTGACCGATGCCCGCACAGGTATTGTGGCACTGGATGAAGTTGTTGTAGAACAGTTGCGGCAACTCAAAAAACCGATCATCTGTGTGGTGAATAAGTGCGATACAGAAGTGATTGAATCGAACGCGTACGATTTTCACCGATTTGGCTTTGATCCGGTGGTTCCTGTCAGTGCGGAACAGGATCGTGGTGCGTACGATCTACTGGAAGCAATTCTGGCAAAGCTGCCACCGGATACTGAAGAATCCCCGAGCGATGTTTCGCTGAAATTAGCGATTGTGGGCAAACGCAACGCAGGCAAAAGCACGTTTATCAACGCCCTGGCGGAAGAAGACAGGGTGATTGTCAGCGAGATTCCTGGCACAACGCGGGACAGCGTGGATGTGCGGTTTGAGCGGGATGGCAAAACCATCATTGCTATTGATACTGCCGGTGTGCGGCACAAAAGCAGCCTGGCCAACAGCATCGAATTTTACAGCATGGCACGTGCAGAACGATCGATCCGCCGGGCCGATGTGGTGATGATGTTTTTTGATGCCACCGTGCCAATTGGTCGGATCGATAAACAATTGACAGGCTATATTCTGGATCACATGAAGCCGGCAATCTTCGTATTCAACAAATGGGATCTGGTGGTGAATCAGGTTTCATCCGAAGAATTTGGTGATTACACCTCGAAGATGTTTCCCATGCTCGATTATGTGCCGTTGGCATTTATTACGGCAAAAGAAGGGAAAAATGTGCACCGCCTGCTGAACCTTGCCCAGCACCTGCATAAGCAGGCACAGATGCGGGTGACCACCGGGGAACTTAACCGAGTGCTCCGGGCTGCTATTGAACAGAACCCACCTGCACAAAAAGCGAAACGCCAGCCGAAGATCTATTTTGCTTCTCAGGTGGCTGTGCAGCCACCCACCATTGTGCTGTTTACTAACGGCCCCGATTTGTTTGACGAACCCTATCAGCGGTATTTGCTGGGGTACTTCCGCAAACACCTGCCATTTGCAGAAGTGCCGATCAAACTGGATTTTCGCCACCGCAGCACTATTGCTGGGAAAGGCAACAAAATGCCTGCGATGGACGATGTGTTTTCCACGAAAGCAGAAAAGGAAACTGCGGCAGGGACTGAAAGCAAAAAGAAGCCACGCCCCCCTAAAAAGAGTAAAAAATCCGAATTGTGGGATGTCTGATGATTCAAAAAATCCTCTTATCAATCACAACATTTTTTGCCACATTTCTTTGTTCGTGGGCGGCACCACCGAATCCGAATCGTATCGAATGTGACCTGCTCATTGTCGGTGGTACAGAATCTGGCTGTGCAGCAGCACTTCAGGCCGCACGGATGGGTGTGAAGCACATTGTGCTGGTAAACGATACCAGGTGGCTCGGTGGGCAGTTTTCATCAGAAGCATTAGGAGCAATTGATGAAAACCGTGGCCGCACCGGAACGAACGATACACCTTTCCCACGCTCGGGATTGTTTCTCGAAGTGATTCAACGGATTGAAAAGAAGAATTTCGAAAAGTACGGTGTCGCACGCCCAGGCAATACTGTGGTGAAGAATACTGTGCTGCCACACGATGCGGCAGAGATTTTCAATGAAATGCTTCAACCCTACAGCGAAAGCGGACAGATCAGGATCTTATCTGCATTCCAGCCTGTTAAATGTTTCGTTGATCAGGATCAATTGTTGGGAGTTCACTTTCAGGAGTTGGGTGATTCCAGCACTCCATCCACCGTTTCTGTGCATGCAACAATCACTATTGATGCCAGCGACTGGGGTGATGTGATTCGATTGTCAAAAGCGGGGCATCGCTGTGGGCCAGAATTAAAGAGCGAGTTTCAGGAACCAACCGCTCCCACTGATCGTGAAACGTACCCACTGACAGATATGAATCCGATCAACTGGGGACTGGTAATTGAAGAGACCGATCAGGAAGCAGTAATCCCAAAGCCGGATCGGTACGATGAAAGGCGCTACTTGATGGCCACCGCACTGACCTATGATGACTGGACGAAGGTGGGCTGGAAACACCCACGACTATTTGGCAAAGGGTTCCCAATGCCGGATCGAATTTACACCGGCAGACGGTTGCTAGATGCGAAAAAATACGACCTGAAAACGAAGCACGATATGATTTTGATCAACATCCCGCCGATCAATTATCCCCTGGATCACCTCCCACTACACGTGGTCGATGAGTTGGAAAAATTAAGCAAAGGATCTTCAAAAAAGAACATTGCTGAAATGACACGTGCGGAGCGGGATGTCATCTATCGCGATTGCCAATTGCATACTCTCGGCTACTTATACCACTTGCAGACAACAGTTTACGAGCGATCTACACCCCAGCAGCGGGCACAGGTCAACTTTCGTAAGTTTCGCCTGCCCGATTATTTTGGTACAGCCAACAAGTTGCCACCGAAGCCCTATTTGCGGGAATCGTTGCATTTGAAGGCACAATACATCATGAAGGAACAGGACACGCTGAAAACGGATCGAGCGAAAGACCAGTATGCCACAGTGATGTATGAAGATGGCATCGCTTGCTGGCAATTCGAGTATGATTTTCATCCCACGGGGCGGGCATTTCACCCCACGTTGGGTACGGCAGGACCTTGGGAATGTTATGGCAAGCCCGGCCGAGGCTGGGGACCATATAGCGACCGTGCTCTGTTACCTATCCGCAGCATGATACCAGAAAAACTGGATCGTCTGATTGCGGCCCAGAAAAACCTGGGTTATACCAGCATTGTCAGCAGTGCCGTGCGGTTGCACGATCAATCAATGATGATTGGTCAATCTGCAGGTGCTACGTCAGCAACGGGTATCGAACAGCAATTACCACTGCAGAAAATCTATCAGTCACCGAAGGCGTTAAATCGCATTCGCAGCAGTCTGTGCAGTCCCACTGGGGGGCAACCATTGGTTATCTGGCCATTCGCTGATCTTCAACCAGACGATGTGGGCTTTGCTGCTGCCAACATGCTGGCAATGAATCGCCTGATCCCATTGAATCGCACAGAAGTAAATATTCAGCCGAAACTGTCAGCCGATTTGCAATGGATGAGAAAACTGCTTGAACATGCACAGGGTAAATTGCCCAAAAACGCAAAAGTACTCACGATGCCAGCAACAACCCCGCAAACAACTCGTGGGGAATACCTGAAGGCGTGGTACGATCTCCTCCGCCAGAATTTCGATCTACCAGTATTGAAATAATGCATGACCGGTTACATTGCATCTGGGACAAAAGCATGACACCACTTTTCAAAAAGTTGAACCTGGGCACCCACCGTACAATGCTGGTGGTCAATGCCCCAGATAGCTTCGAAAAAGAACTGCAGGCCTTGGAAGAGGTTGTGATCGATCGACTTCCAGAGCAACTGGAACAATTCCATTTTGCCATAGTGTTTGCCAGCACACTTGCAGAAGTAGAAACTGTTGCAGGCTGGCTTGGCAAAGCCAGCACCGATGCCATTCTGTGGATTTGCTATCCCAAAGGAAGTTCGAAACGCTACCAATGCGAATTTCATCGCAATACAGGCTGGGCAGCACTGGGTGCTGTGGGCTGGGAACCTGTCCGCCAGGTGGCAGTTGATGAAGACTGGTCGGCACTCCGATTTCGAAAGCTGGAAAATATCGCAAAATTTACTCGAAGCGAAGAGAACGCCATCAGTGAAGGTGGGAAAGCCAAAGCAAGGCAACGCAAACCTGCTGGTACTAAAAGAAAGCATGACACAGGCCAGACTGGTTGACAGCATTCAAGTCTGTCTGGCTCGCACCAGCAATAGGCCCTTAGTTCAGTTTGGTTGCACGGATCAATGCAATTTTCACGATAGCAACGTCCATAGTTTTTGGTTTGGCATTTTCATCAAACCCATTGGCTTCGACAACCTCATCAGCAAGACGAATCAACATGTAATCACCAGAAGCAAGACTGCGTGTCACCTTCACGGTCCGTTCGGTATCATGAGGTTGTACTTCTACCAGATTCCCGATACCACCCAGCTTATTGGTACTGATTCCCATGCCAATACTCAATTGGCGAGGTCGTTCATTTGTCAGATCGGAATAGGTAGCTGTTAATTTGATGTTGTCTTTTTTTTCCAATACAGGCTGCAGAGTGAACCGTGATCCTGTTTGTACCTTTGTGATCTTAGGCTTCAGGAAAAAGCCATGGGTAGTAATCATGAATTGTACATTCGAAAGCCGTTTGTCCTGACTGCCAACAAAAACTTCCCCTTCCTTTCCAGCAGAGACAACAAGTTTCGGAGCTGACAATCGAATAATATTCTTCGAATTCCAGTGTTCAGAAGTTGCATCCACTTGATTGCGGGTCAAAGTTGTACACGTCTTGTGAGGAAACATGTTCAATGTTTTTTCGATCTTTTTCCATTCCTCATGCGGGAATTGAAATACTTGACATTCTATTGTGACCTGATTCTCGATCATTTCAGGTGTGCTCTTTGCGAGCTTACCAGAAAACATCGATAGTGCGATCATGATTGCGGCGTACATCTTTCTCTCCATAACTTGAGATAGTGTGCCAATAACGATTAATCGCAAAAAGGTCAATGCCAGCGAAAACCGTTAAAACAACGCTGCACCATTGGCCATTTTCCATGCCATTGGGGGCCGAGGATCTTCTATAATGCAGGAGAAGAAAATTATTCGGAATGAACCTGATGCAACCTCTTTCCCGCAGAGCTCTCCTACGTGGTGCTGGTGCTGCACTGGCGTTACCTTTTCTCGATGCCATGTTGCCGAAATTGCAGTCGGCACCATCCACATTCAAACCATGGCCAAAATCTCAGGTCAGCAATGTCCCACGGATGATTTGTTGTTACGTGCCCAACGGTGTGAACATTCTGCAGTGGGTGCCGAAAGATACCGGTGCCAATTACACGCTTTCTCCCACGCTGGAAGTGCTGAAAGAGTTTCGCAACGACTTCACCGTGTGCACTGGGCTGGGTCACCCTGCTTCCGAAGGTGGTCACAGTGGGGCAGATACCTGGTTGACTGCTGCCTACCTGAAAGCAAAGCCGGGTGCTGATTACACTAATACGATTTCTGCGGATCAGATTGCCGCAGATTTCCATGGCAAACATACCCGCTTTTCTTCGCTACAACTTGGCGACATGAGTGGCACGGGTAGTGCGGGGCATTCGCACACGCTCTCTTTTGACATCACAGGCGTGCCACAACCATCTGAAAATTCCCCACGCCGTCTGTTTGAGCGGCTGTTTGTACCAGAAACTGCCAAAGATCGCGAAGCATTACTGTTGCGTTACCAGCAGCGGCGGTCGATTCTGGACGATCTTGCGTCTGAAACTGCCGCACTGAACAAGAAGCTGGGTATCACGGATCGACGCAAACTGGATGAATATCTTGCCAGTGTGCGGGCCACCGAAAAGCAGATTGAACGGATGCAACGCTGGATGGATATTCCGAAACCCAAGGTGGGTGATACCGGTTTGCAGTTAAACAGCCAGCCAATGAATGGCCATGATCGCCCAATGTGGCTGGATGTGATGCTGGAGCTGAGCTACCTGGCATTCATTACCGATACCACGCGGGTGATTACCTTTGAATGGAGCCGCGAAGCAGGTGGTTACGGCGGCGGTGGGGAAAACCATCATGAACTTTCCCACCACGGTGGGGATGCAGGGATGTTGCAGAAACTTGCTGCAATTAACCGCTTTCACCTTGAACGGCTAGGCCGCTTCATGGGGATGTTGAAATCGACTGCTGAAGGCGAAGGCAACATGCTGGATAACACCACGATTATGTTTGGTTCCGGTATGAACAGTGGCACCGGTGGGGAACATTCACCGAAAAATCTGCCACTGCTCGTGGCAGGTGGGCATCGTCTGGGGATGAAACTTGGACAGCACCTGGCATTCCCTATTGAAAAACACCCACCCATGTCCAACGTGCTGTTAAGCATGTTACAAAAAATGGGTATCGAAACAGATCGCTTTGCCGACAGCACCAGCACACTCAGTGGCCTGGTATAATCTGCAAGCAAGTCCCAACGATTTCTCTACGCTGGCTGCAGTGGGCAGATCATCTGCTGCAAGAAGCGATGATATTCCTCTTTCATCGGCAAATGATCTTCCGTTCGAATCCGCTTCCGGCGTGCAGTGGTCGTCTCGTTAGTCTTGCGATTCACAGCAATTTTATCGTATTGCTCCCACAGTAGACCCACCCCACGTTTTTGCCAGTGGGGCAGATCATTAAAGTTAATCCCATACTCAAACAACAACTCGTTCTTTTGACGAGTTGATCGACCAAGTAGCTCGGATGTTGCCTGAGCAACACTGAGCCCTTCTTTCCGGAGTGTCCAATAGCACCAGGCGTTCAGGGCATTGCGGGCAGCATCTTCCTGTCGCCAGCGAAAATAATCCAGAACCAGTTCGATGCTGGGCATTTGTGAAATCCGGCAGTCGAAACTGGCCGGTTGTCCAAGTTTCAGAGAAAACTGTGCACTCGCCTCACCAGCCAACGTCGAGTGGTATTTGCGAAGCTTTCTGCCAAACAATTGCTCATCCGGATCAAAAAGCAGTGAAATTTCGTCGCTTTCGGTGTAAGCGTAACGCACCTGAAAGCCACATGTCATCAGTGCTTCTGTCGTGGCGACCATCAAATCGCGGAATCGCACATCAAATGGTGCTTCAAAATCGCAAATTTCTTTGGTCAACCGGGTAAAACTACGACCATCCAGTCGAGCAATCATGTACATGCCAGGCAGCACGCACATGTCGGCAGCGGTTTCAAAAACGCGCATTTTCCTGTCGAGATCATCAAACTTCATCGGTCCATTCCTCAACCACAAAACCTGTGCTGGTGAGTTGCACATACTTCAGCGTGTCAAATCCTTCCGAATAACTGGGCAATACCAGCTTTCCGGACGTAGCAAGCAAAGCGACCACTGGAACCGGATTCGGGCGATGCTGGTTCCGTTCCAAACAGTCAGCGATGCGGGATTGAAAATAGTACCCCACTACCGTGAATCCAGCTTCTTTCGCATCCTTGAGATATCGCCCACGATCTGCCAGCATGGGGTTGGTATTATCCACCACAAATGGCTGGTTTGTTTCCAGACACATTGCCAACAAGCGCTTTTCGCGGTGCCGTGTTTTCAGGAGGTCCAGGCTGATCCGTACGTGCGACGTGAAAAATCGTTCTTTGTAATAGCTCGATTTTCCCGAAGCCTGCAGACCAATAAAGAGAACCGCCTCCATGACTTTCCTTCCCGTTTTTCCCTTTCATCACGTGGATAACTCACCGTAGATGACAGGAGTCGACTAAAAAGGTTCATGCAATGGTAAAAGGAGCCATTGAGCCTTTTCGTGGGTAGGAAAAAAGAGGTAGCGATCCAGACGGTTGTTTCTCGAAAATGTGCAATGATCCAGAAACAGAATAGTACCTGCATTCTGATGTGAGGTGTCAATTTTCTGGTAGCTGCTTAGGTTTTTCAGTCGTGGATTACCGCCTACTCGGGAATGACGGTTTTCGGAAGGTACGAATAACTGAATACCCGTTTGGGTTTTCTGCCGTTACTGGCAAATCAGCCACTACTTTTTGTTGCTGAGATCGCGCTTCAACGCTTCGAGTTGTTTGATCAAAGAATCGATTCGGGCTTCCACACTGGGCATCCGTGGGGAACGCTCACGGCTCCTTCCTGGGCTGAAACTGGGTGGGCCACCACGACCGGACATCCCAAAGCCACCACGCCCAGGTCCACCTGGACCGAACATACCGAAACCCCGCCCTGGTCCACCCGGACGCCTATCGGTGCTGGGGCCACGATCACGGGTGCGGTCACCTTCCCCCATGCGGTTTGAAAGTTCTTTCCGCATTTGTTCGACCATCTTGCGAAGTTCCTCGAAGTTCCGGTCTTCCAGGTTACCACCACGCATTGGTGGACCTTTTTTCTCTTCTGCACGCCCTTCGGGTCTGGGTTCTTTTTTGTCGTCCGACTTGCGGAAGAATTGCATCCGCTCTTCAATTTCCTTCCGTAATTTGGCCATATCTTCTTGTGATCTGGGTGCCATCGGGCCTTTGAAACCGGGTCCCATTGGCCCAAATCCTGGTCCTTTGGGGCCTTTGGAATCAGGTCCTCTGTTGCTTTCTTTTGCAGGTGGCATGGGATTACGCTTCGCTTCCGCGGCATTACGTAGTGCTTCTTCTGCCCGCTTCAACTGTGCTCTGGTCGAATCCAGATTCTGTTCAAGCCGCTTGATTTCTTCCCGAAGGCGATCAGCATCGCCACGTGGTTGGGCATTGGCACCCACACCGATCAGTACCGCAAGGGCACCGCTTAATAACAACTTAGACATGGAAACCTCTTCTGTGGAAAATTGTCTTACTCAGTACTGTACTGTCTGCACCACAGCACGTGGGACAATTTAAATAATCGCTTGAATGTTATATCGTTCTTCCAAAGCTACTTTTCAGATGATAACATGCTTCATGTGTTTAAATTTTGTTAAAATATCTTTTAGCACTTGTGGAGATATTCTACTTCAAGAGGACGCCCTGTGCATGTGGTTGATACATGGAACTACTTTGCAAAGAGCAAAGGGTATCATCGAGAATGAGCCCGATTTTATTTCAAAGAACCTGGAGATCAAGACCAGTTGTCGTGTGATTTTTTCCAACACTCCTGCAGAACAATGGGTGGAGCTATCACACAGCAACCAGGATTGTAAGAAAATATCTGGTTATCCGCACAGCAATCGCTTGATTTTCGAAATAAATTGCGTGACTTTTATTCCATGAATGCAGACAATGCAGCTAGCGGCAGCGTAGCAAATTAACCAGCAAGCTGGGTGATTCAGGAGTATTACTGTGGACGACCAGACACGTCGATCGTTTTTCGAAAACGTATACACCGCAATGGCTGGGCTGGGTGTAATGCACCTTTCTGGTGCATTACATGCCAAAGAAAACCCAACCTGGAAGCCAGGCACCACCCACCATCCCGCGAAAGCGAAGCGGGTGCTGCAGATCTTCTGCCCAGGAGCAGCTTCCCACATTGACCTGTGGGATTACAAGCCAGAATTGCTGAAACGCCATGGTCAGGCGATGCCCGGCCAGGAAAAACTGGTTTCATTTCAAGGCCCCAATGGACCTCTGATGCGCAGTCCGTGGGATTTTGTCCCTTGTGGGCAATCGGGCAAGCATATTTCCAGCCTGCTACCCAACATGGCAAAACATGTGGACGACATGGCATTTATCCATTCCATGACATCGAAAAGCAACACCCACGGCCCGGGGTGCATCTTCATGAATACTGGCCACGTTTCAGAAGGCTTTCCGGCCGCAGGTGCGTGGGTAAGCTATGCGCTTGGTTCGATGAATGATAACCTGCCCACGTATGTTGCCCTGGTTGACACGCGGGGCGAGCCACCGAACGGGAAAGCAAACTGGTCCAACGGGTTTTTGCCAGCCACCTACCAGGGGATTGAAATGGCAGCCCACATGCCGGTGCGAAATCTGCAGCCACCAGCGGGGTTTACCGCGAAAGATCAGGATGCGGTAAGAGATCTGCTAAGCACGTTGAACAAAAATCATGCAGCCGCAGACCCTGGCCATACGGAACTGCAGGCACGCATGGCTGCGTACGAGTTAGCAGCGAAAATGCAGTTATCGGCTCCCGAAGTGATGGATTTGACGCGGGAAACCGCCAAAACTCATGAAGCCTACGGCACCACCGATGGGAATAAATATAAGGCAGCGTATGCTAAAAACTGCCTTCTGGCACGCCGTTTGCTAGAAAAAGGTGTTCGCTATGTCAACCTTTACTGTGCGTCGCGTGCGTCTGGTGTCGATGGGCTGCTCAATTGGGATGCCCACAAGACGTTGAAAGCCGATTATGAGCGGCACTGCCCGATTTTCGACCAGCCGACAGCCGCACTGCTGTCCGATTTGAAGCAAACGGGTTTGCTGGAAGACACGCTGGTGCTCTGGACAACCGAATTTGGCCGGATGCCCACCCAACAGTTGAAAACACCCGGTCGAGACCACAATCCGGATGGGTTTACCTGCTGGATGATGGGTGCGGGCGTTCGTGGGGGCGTTTCCCACGGTGCAACAGACGAATTTGGTCGAAAGTCGGTTGAATCCGTATCCACCGTGTGGGATTTTTACGCCACCGTGCTGCACCTGCTGGGCTTTGAGCACACCCGCCTGACCTGGCGTTACAATGGCCTGGATCGTCGCCTGACCGATGTACACGGAAACCTGATCAAGACCGTCATTCGATAGCACCGATTGAAATCCCGGTTCTATAATACTGGAAAATATTTCCGCTAACTTGTTACAATTGAGTTACATTCAGGAATACGGCGATGCCAACTTACGATTATGTGTGCGATGGCTGTGGACATCGGTTTGAAGAATTTCAATCGTTCAGTGCGGATACCTTAAAAACATGCCCCAAGTGCAATGAAGACAAATTGCGACGCCTGTTTGGAACTGGTGCTGCGATTCTCTTCAAAGGTTCCGGATTTTACGAAACTGATTACCGCAGCGAAGGTTACAAAGATTCTGCGAAAGCGGACACCCCACCTGCGGCCAGTGATAAACCTGCAGCACCCGCCACGCCACCTGCCGCACCTGCAACCGGTGGCTCCAGTGACAGTAAATCATGAAAAAGTCGATGAACAAGTGCGACATTTGTGACTTGCCCATGCCCGGGCCGATGAACGAGTGGCCTGAATACCCGTTTTGCTCCAAACGTTGCCGCACCATTGATCTGGGTCGGTGGCTGGGGGAATCGTACCGCTTCAGCTCGGAACCTGTCGATCAATCCACGATCGATGAATCCCACGATTCGGATACCTGATGCCATGGAACAATTTCTGATCGATGGGTACAACCTGCTGCATGCAATCGGTACTCGCATCGATGAAAAGGCGGGGCAATCTGGCCTGCACCGTGCCCGAGAAGAGATGCTTTCCTGGATCGCAGACCATCTTTCGGGCAAACAGTGGGAAATTCGTATCGTTTTCGATGCACAGAACTCTTACGGTGGGGCCAGAGAAACCACCCGATTTGGGATGCGGGTGATTGTCGTGCACGGCAGTTGCGCCGATTCTTACATCGAAGAAGAATTGAGCCATCTGCGCACACCTGAAAAATGGACCGTTGTATCGAACGACAGGCGGGTTCGGGATGCTGCCCATATCCACGGTGCCAGACAGGTCAGATGTCAGGGGTTTGTCGATCTGCTGCTATCAAATCCCCCACCAGCGGACGAGTTGCCTGCAGATATTGAAAAAGAAATTCCAGATACTTCACCAGAACTTGAACAGGAATTGCTGGCGGCTTTTTCGCAGAAATCCCAGCCGCACCGACGTAACAAACGCACTTCAAAATAACTGAAAATCAACCCTGCCTAAGACTCTCGACGCTTTTCAAAACAACAACACCAATTAATTGATGAATCAGCAAGTGAAGACTAAGTAACTTAAACAAAAGTAACTTTCATATAAGATATTGGTGCTGTACTGCTTTTGTGGGTGCCACCGATGATCGACTATTTTCAACGCTTGTTTCGTTATGCTGCCTGGGCTAACAGGCGAATCTGTGCCACCTTGCGTGCCACACCAGAGGCACTGCCAGATGGGGGCCCGCTTTTTTCGCATGTGCTTGCTGCCGAAGAAGTTTGGTTAAGTCGACTCTTGCAGCGACCATCTCTTTTGCAGGTATGGCCTACATTGACGCTGGACGAATGCGAGCAATGGATTGTGAACAACGAGAACGGCTATCAGGAATATCTCAGCAGTATTACGAATGAGCAATTGAGTAACACGCTGAACTTTCGTAACTTTGCTGGGCAGGAATTTGTCCACCCGATCGCGGATATTCTGACGCACGTGGTGACGCACGGTGGGTATCATCGTGGGCAGGTGGCAAAAATCACTGGCAGGTCCGGTGGCACCACGCCCAGCACTGATTTTATTATGTTTGTTCGGGAAGGATTCTGAAAACAGGTTTTTAGCAAATACCTGCCCATAGGAACTGATTCATGATCCTGCGTTTATTAATGATTCGACATGCAGAAGCCGTCGATCCTGCCCTTACCCAGGGAATTGACGGGGAACGTTACCTGACCGAAACAGGAATTGCCCAGTCCCGCGCGGTTGCAGGCTTTCTGGCAAAGCACCACCTGATCCCAAGTTACGTGGGGAGCAGTCCGCTCGTGCGTGCAGTCCAGACAGCCGATATTCTGGCCAGTACCTGGGGAATTGAAGGACCCCACCGTGTCGTGCTGCCCACGCTCGATCTGAATGGCGACAATAAAGAGATGGCGGGTGAAATATCCACGAGCGTGCAGGAGTCTGCGGCACTCGTGGGCCACGAACCCACGATCAGTCGTTTTGTGGCCTGGCTGATTGGCAATGCGGGTGTTCGAATCCACTACAAAAAAGCTGCAATTGCGTTGCTGGATTGCCAGTTGCCACTGCAAAAAGGCTGTGGAAAACTTCGTATGTTGCTGCCACCAGAATTTCTGGAATGAATATAATATTTTTATCGCAGGTCGGATGGGTAGTCGCTGCTGGTGAATGGCCAGGAGAGGAAAGTCCGGGCTTCGCAGAGCAGAGTGATGGATAACGTCCACCGCAACTAGCCTGATTTCGGCGAATTGGGAGTGGTTGCAGGGAAAGTGCAACAGAAAGGATACCGCCACCGTTGGCAACAACAGTGGTAAGGGTGAAATGGTGGGGGAAGCAATTCCTGAAAGTAAGAGCCCACCAGCAATCAGGCGACTGATTGGCTCGGCAAACCCCACTCGAAGCAAGGCCAAACAGAGGGGAGAACCTGCTCGGTTCATTTGACTCTCGGGTAGGCTGCTCGACCCACCTGGCAACAGATGGGCTAGATAAATGACTACTGCCAGGCTTGCCTGGTACAAAACCCGGCTTACATTCCGGCCTGCGAAGCCGATATTTCTGATTTCTGTTTAATGCAATTTACCCGCTGTTGCCCAAAAAGCTAACTTTGTTCGCGTGATTCAACTGTCTTCATGCGGATGGGTCGAGGCCAGTTGGGCATCCGCCAGTTGTACCACGTTGTTCAGAAACTGTTCCAGTGCATTGGTGGTATTCTGCATGATCTTGCCGCCAACAAGTTTTCCCACGATGGAAAATATGACGACATCCACTGCAAAGATACCCAGCAGAATATATACCCACACTCCCATTGGCGTGGTCAGGGAGAGAACAATACTGACAATCCCCAAGATCACAACGGTTAAAATCATCGGAAAAGTGCTGACAAATTTCTGCAACCAGCGAGCACTGCTGAGATCGGCTGAGAGTTGTAAGTTGTTATAGCCCGCACGCAGTTCAATTTGAGACGCCCCAAGCAGTGGGTCCTGACGATTATTGTTATAGCCACTGCTGGTGGCCAGAACGTGCTGTTCACTATGTTCCTGCAACGAAAATCCACGAGAAACCAGAATGGTCATCGCTTTTTCAATCGCTGTTGCACCCCGTCCGTGGTATTCCATCTGGGTTTCATAATCGCCGAGCATGATTCCAGCCTCTTTATTACCGTTTTAACGTTATTCGCCCCACGGTGCGTGAGATTTCGCAAAAACGGATTTTCATCGGTTTCCGCCCATAGAAAATGATATTTTTCTCATTTTTTTCGTTAGCCACGGACTGGCAGGCGTTTGACACCCCACATGGTGTGTTTGACGGGTTGTTTCACCAACTCCCACATGCCCAGATTAGAAAAATCCTGAAAAACTTTGGCTGCCTTATCCAGCTTATGTTGCCCACGGTGGGCCCAAAGCAGGTAACGCAACGTCAGGGGGCCTTCTTTGGAAATCGTGTGGGGCCCATCCATGCATACAGACGCACCCATCCAGCCATCTTCGCGGACGTGCCACTTCACCGGGTGACCGGGATTGCCTGGATGGTCGAAATAGGTAATCCCTTCCTGATCCCCACCTGGTGCGGGCCCAGAATAGTCCATCCAGCGGAACGCTTTGCCAAACAGGGCAGGTTCTCCCTTCGTGCCATCCGATCCGGTCAATTCCCCACCGCCAAAGTGGGCGGAAAGGTGCTTTGCCACCCGCACGGCCAGAAAGCCAAAATTAGTTTTGCCGAATTCCAGTTCTGCCGCCACCGGTTTGAAGGTGGTCTGGATTTCCAGAAACAGCTCTTTATCTGGTCCGGGCCGCACCGCCACAATCACGTCCTGTACCAGCAGATCTTTTGGGTCGTGGCCATCCTGCCAGCCCAGTTGTACTGCCATCACCGCTTCATCCGCACCATCGACGTAGCAGTACCAATCTTTCTGATAAATTTTCGGCGGTTTGCGATCTGCCCAGAAATCGATGCCCAGCACCTTATTGTGGGCGAACCAGATTGAACGATGATGATCGTGGTTTGGAGCACCCGGATGTCCCATCCGTGTCAGCACGGTGCCAGATGGCCCCACCAGCGGATAGAGAAACGGCCGTGGGTAATCGGGACCGTAATGCCAACGCAGGCGTTCTTCACCATCAATGCGAAAAACGGCCTGATGATCGGCTGTGGGCACTACTTCACAACGGGGAAATTGAAACGCCATCTGCTTACTCCGTGCGGAATTTTATCCTGAAGTATGGTACCAGACCCGCACGAACTTAGCGAAGGGAAAAATTGGCGGGGCTTTATTACTTGATCTTCGGTTCAAAGACTCCAAAGTCGCTGATGATTCGGCATTGGGGCATCGCAGCCGCGAATGTCTTTACCCCTTCTGCAGTCACTTTCGTATGATTCAAATCAAGATGTTTAAGCTTTTTGCAATCTTTCAGGTGGACTAGTCCTTCGTCACTTACTCTCGTGCTGCCCAGGAATAACAGACCGAGATTGTTGAAATCCTTGATGTGGACCAGTCCTTCATCCGTTACTGGGGTTGCCTCCATTTGTATTGCTTGAAGAGACGGGATTTCTTTCAGATACTCCAGTCCAGCATCTCCAACTTTAGTGCCACTCACGTTTAACCATTCAAGATTAGGCAAGCCCTTCAACTGTGCCAAACCGACATCAGTAACAATCGATCCGAGGAGAGTTATCTCTTTTAGTGAAGTGATGTTCTTTAAATGTGCTAGTCCATCATCGGTTATTAATGCAACCTGTGTCTGGAAGGAAACAAGCGACTTTAAATTTTTAAGGATTAATAATTCATCATCGTTAATTCTCATCCAATGCATTTTAATGTGTGTAATTTCAAAATCTGCTTTTGGAAGATCGATCATTGCTTTAATATCACCGACATTTTTAATTCCTACCGTTCCACCATGGCAGAGCACCCACTCGGCTGCTCGACGATCTGCCGCCGGGCCTTCTACTGGGGGTAGCTGGCTCAGTTCCATGGTCTTCCAGAAATCTGCTGCAGGTCGGTCATTAATTTTCTCCAGTGTTTTGATCTCACGAAGCAACTGGCAATCGCGCTGATAGTTGAAATTGCAGCGGATGGTTTTTAAAGGCATTCCTTTGACTGGTGCTAAATTGGTTACTTTCGAGCCATCACACTCCAGAAAAACCAAGCTTAACTCTTTGATCGGCGACAAATCTGCAACGAGTGTATTTGTTAATGTTAACTTCTGAAGCTTCATGTTTTCCAGCGGCTTTAAACTTTGGACTTTTGTATTTGAACAATGAAGCGTTTTGAGAGGAAGCGAAGTCAAAGGTTCAAGATCGCTGACTTGCGATGTGTTCATACCCAGGAATTCAAGTGGTAATTTCTTCAACAGCGACAGATCAGGGTTCTGATTCGCACCACCCAGATTTAACCATGTCAGCGGCATACCCTCCAGTGGCATCAAATCTTTGTAAGGGCAGGCCCAGAGATCCAGCCATTTGATCGGCATCCCTTGTAGTGGAGACAGATCAGTGATGGGATTAGATCCAATATAAAGCACTTCTAATTTCAGTCCTTTAAGTGGGGAAATATCTGCTAATTTCCCCGGATCATAAGCATTAGCTCCAGTCATTTGTAAACTAACAAGACTATTTATAGCCTTCAATGGAGCAATATTTGAAACTTTCATCGTAAAAAATTTCAGGTAAATTACTTTATTTTTCTCGATGGTCGGTTCCAGCTTCCCATCAAAGCCAGGATTGAGTCGCTTCAATTCTTCGCTGAGTTCTTTTACCTGCTCTTCTGCAGGTAGAGCTGCCAGCCACTTGTATTCAGGATCGTAATCACGAATGAGTTTCTTGGGTTCTGGCTTCGGTGGTTCAGGCGTCACAATCCTGCCATCGATTTCGATCTTCGATTGATCGTCGACCTTTAACTCGGTTACCGTGCCATCCTTGTTAGTGATTTTGATGATGATGTAGCCACCCGCTACCACGATCAGCAGTGGAACGAGAAAAAGTAGTATTCGAAAAAAAGTATTTTTCTTTACGCTGGACGGCATGTCGACAGTAGGTTTATTGGCAATAGAGTCTACTGCTGTTGCCTGTCCTGCCAGTGGAAGTACTGTGGATGTAATGTTTGCGGAAGTTACTGTTCGATTCTCCAAAGGCTCCCAAAATCGCAACAACTGGCTCAATTCGCTTTCAACATCCTGAGCAGTCTGGGGACGCTGATCAGGATTCTTAGCCAACAGTCGATGAATGAAATTTGCCAGTTCTGGTGGAATATTCGGTTGTAAATCTAGAATCGGTGTTGGTTCTTTTATTAGTAAATCCTTCAGCACCTGACCTGGATGATTACCAGGAAATGGAGTTTGACCTGTAACAAGTCGATAGAGAACTGCACCCAGGCTGAAGAGATCCGAGCGTCCGTCGAGCTGTTCGCCACTTGCCTGCTCCACCGACATATAGGCAGGTGTCCCCAGAATTGAACCATTACTGGTTACCTCTGGGCCATTATCTGCAAAAGATTTCGCCAGCCCAAAATCCAATATTTTGATGCGGCCATCAGGAACTTCGCACCAGAGGTTTCCTGGTTTAATGTCGCGGTGGATTAACCCAAGTTCGTGTGCTTTTGCCAAACCACGGGCCACATCACGTCCGATCCGAATAATCTCTGGAATTGAAAGTGAGCCCTTGCTGACCAGATATTCATCGAGAGGACAACCTTTCAGCAATTGTTGCGAAATGTAGGGAACGCCGTCAATTTCGGCTGCTTCATAGATGGCAACAACGTAATCACTGTCAATTTTTGCGGCAGCCCGTGCTTCTCTCAAAAATCGGGTTTTCGCAATCTCTTTCTTTGCAGCAGTGGGTAGCATTACTTTCAGTGCGACATCACGGTCAAGGTGCTCATCGTGTGCCTGATATACTGCCCCCATACCACCATGGCCCAGTTCTCTGATAATACGATACTTGCCCAATCTGCCAAGTTCCCCCGCAGCTAACGGTGGGGCAAAAGGAATGGCATCATGTGCTGATTCCGTCGTGTGCCCCAGATGCGTTTCAAGCTGCTGTGGTGGTGCAATGGGACGATTGGTCAGTGTTTCTGTAACCGGTTCATTATTTGGATTCGACATGTTTCCTGCTTGGGGCTATCTGTCCCAGGAAAAGCAATTTGAGATATTGTAGCAGAATAGTACGATCAAGTACTACTCATTGCAACACAAAAGGAACTGAGTATGCTGGTTGGGCTATTCCAGGAAACAATGAATGTATTTAGAATTAATCAGGATTCAAAAAGTCAACGTGCCAAGGGATCTGCCCCCTATCGGGTGCCTTGTTTACTATTCAGCCACTCTTTCCAAGGTTTGGGATCGGCGGGGAAGCTCTGGCCGGACATCATTTCTAATGATTCGTGGGCCCGGCTTCGCAGTGCGACATCCCGTTCTGATTCCATAATCTCGACCAGGGCCTGCATCGCAGCGGGGTCATTCCGGTATTCACCAAGAGAGCGGATTGCTGCCAGACGCACGGTCTGGTGGTCGGTTTCGTTTGTCCCCACGGTGGCATTGAAGCGGGCGAGCGACAGGCTGTCCAGATTCTGTTGTGGGTTGATGTTAGTTTGTTGCTGTTTGGCAACTTCAATCAATAATTCACGTGCTTTGGGGCTTTGGATTTTGCCCAACCCCGCCAGACTGCGACAACGAATCGTTGTGATCGTATCGGGTGTGAATGATGCCACTTCGTTTGCTTTTTCCAGACCAGCAACGGGTTGAACATCCGCCGATCCTGTCGTCGGTGGGGCATTAAATGCGGCATTTCGATAGGCGTCGACCAGAATATCGGCGGCCTGGGGATCTTTAAAGTTGGCAGCAGCCTCAATTGCTGCGAGACGCACCAACGCCCGACGGTCAGTCGTGGCACCAGTACGCACCCACTGCACTGCTTTGGCCTGCTGGGCCGCATCGCCACCATTGTGGATTGGTTCTTCGAGATCGCGGAATGCTTTTTCCCGCCGATCCCCTTCTGGTGCGTTTTCCAGCACCCACATGGGCTCTTCTGCAGGTGTAAAGACTGCTTCTACCGGGTTCGACAGGAACCGTTCCCCAGTAACAAAATCGATTGTACTCGCGCAACCACTTGCACCACAAATAGTTACAGCGAAAAGTCGCATGAGCCATCGACGCATGAAATCCCCCCTGCGTATCAGATGCCAGCACTCGCGAAAGGTGCCAGCACGCCACCCAATACCACAGTGGGCGGAAAGGTCAAGGGAAACTTCGTGGGTGAAAATCAACCAAAGTGGATGGAATCAAAATAGATAGGAATATCCATCGTTGTACGCACGGTGGGGAATTATTTTTTCTTATCGACAGGTGGTAGTGGGTGTTCCTTGTGGGCTTCGTCGAAACCATTCGCGACGAACTTGGAAACCACTTCCGCATGGGCCTGGATCACCTTAACCACCGCAGGGTCTTCTGCGGTTTCCACCACTTTCACACCAGTTTTGGTCTTGGTGATTTCCATTTTCATCTTTTTGCCGTGGCGAAACGCTTCCGCAAAAAGAGGATCCCAGTACCGCACGCCTTTACCGGATTTCAACCGTTCGTACATCGCGGGCACATGTTCCTGAATCTTTTTCGCCACCTCGGGATTCTTCGATTCGGTAAATGTTTCCACGCCATTGTCCAGCATTTTCACCGTGCGGGTGATCTCTTTGTGGTTGCTCAGCAGGAAGTGAAACGTGTCGCGATCACGCACAAATTCCTTATCCCCTGCTTTCCCTTTTGGCTGCCCCGCGGCTGGATTCTTTGCCGGCTCGTCTGCTAACAGGGAAACCATTCCCACCGCCAGCAACATCATCGCTACTACTCGTTTCATGTCCAACCCCCTTATCTCTTAGGTACAGTTATTGTATCCCAAACAACAAGGGCAGATCCGTATTGGTGAGACAAGTAAACTCTCCTGTAGAAATTTTTCCGACGCGATAATAGCTGAGTAAAGCAGTTTGTGAAAAAAATGGGGAAAATCGAAAAAAGGTTGCAAAACCCGTCAGAATTGTTACTATCGAGGATGAGTATTTAAGTGCTGTTGCTCAGATGCCAGGACGATCAGAATATGCTGCTGTCATTTCGCTGGCTTTCAAAAAAATCGGATGAAGAAGATGCAGTGGATGCTGTAGACTAACTCGACAAATTATCAACAACCTTCAAAATTGGCGAAGGTTTGGGATGAAAGCAAGTCGGTAAGGAAAATGAAGTTGGAAGACAAAAATGCGAAGTAACATTGATCGACATGCCCATGCCCTAAGTTCCATTGGATAGAGCAATGCATAGATTTATACTGTTTGTATGGTTGATCGTCCATAATTTTGTAGTGGCCTCTTTTGGGGCTGCCCAGGATCATGATCCAGAAATTCTCAAAGCAATCTCTGCCTGGAAACGGAGGCAGCATGAGTATCCAATTTTCCAGTACCAGTATACGCCATTCAATACATCATATGATTCTGGTGTCAAACGCAAACCCTTCAGTCTGGGCGATATCACGATGGCAGTAGACTTTGCTAACGAACGAACAAAGATTGCGACAAAGAAAATTGACAAAAAAGATCGAACAGGCAAGAGATTCACTGAATCAATCGAAATCTATAATGGTAAATTTAATTCTTTAGTTGGATCGATTTATTTTGATGGAAAACTCGATACCACTATTGCAGACAACCCAAAATACATGATACAAAAGGGGGTTGTTAGCAGCTCCTTAATGTATAGTCAGTATCATTGCATCTTGAATTCGTATGCATGCTTATTACTACAACCTGGAGATGACACACGATTAAAAATTAACTACACGCCAGATCCCAGCTGGCTTAGCGTGCATCGTATATTACCAGAGAATCACATAGAATTTCAAACTCGTCCTTACGGAAAGTTCGGTACGTACTACAACATTATTGTTGACAGCACTAAAGATTACGCGATCAAAGAGATTCGTAGATTTCGAAAATCACCTGGTGAACAGCCTATCTTGCAGGAAGCGATGCAATTTGACTATCAATATACAGAATCGTACTGGCTGCCAAAAAGTATGGTGTTAACTACATTCAACACCAATGGCACCCCTAGTGTTGTATCTGAAGTGAAGGAATTTATTGCAACAAAAATTTCGGATCCCAATTCTCTATTTCGTTCACCCATACCGGAAGGCACTCCAATTGATCAATGGGTGATTCCAGATGGTGGTGGGAACACCAGATTTGTCTTAGACAAATCAAAATTGTCTAAAGCAGTTGTTAAAGATGAGGAATTGCTGCAAGTAGAAGTAAATAGGGATGGTACTTACGAAATTATTTATCCTCCATGGCGAAAATATCTTATTTTTGGGCTGTTATCAGCGAATCTTTTTCTAGTGTTACTGTTGGTTTATCGAAGATATTCCAAGTAGCATCCTGATTTGCAAAGGATATTCTTTCGATGTCGCGACGTGCTTTTAGTTTGGTTGAATTGCTGGTAATTATCGCAATTATCGCCATTCTTGCTGGTCTGATTATTCCAGCTGTCCAACGTGTGCGTTCTGCCAGTGAGCGTACCATCTGTATCAATCAGTTAAAACAGCTCGGTCTGGCATTTCATTCATTTCATGCATCGCACGGAAGTTTCCCCCCTGGCTCAACCTCATTTAACGATCCTCATCAACCTTTACTTGGTTGGGTTCCCAGGATTTCCCCTCATTTTGAGCAGGACAAGATCTGGCAACGTGCTGTAGTTGCTTATCAGCATTCACCATGGCATTTACAGCAAGTTGCAGGCTATCAGCATCCTGACACAGAACAGTTAAGGATGGTTAGTTGTCCATCGGACCCACGGTTCAGCGATTTCGTATGCCGTGATCCCGAGTTTGAGTTACCTCATTCTCTGACATCTTACATTGCTGTATCAGGCGAGGCTGCTGATCGCACAACCGGTGTGATGTACATCGATTCAAAAACGCGTATAGCCGACATTACGGATGGCACCAGCACTACCTTGTTAGTAGGTGAACGTCCACCTTCTAAGGATAATCGCTATGGTTGGTGGTATTCTGGATTAGGCCTGGAGGGATTGGGAACTGCTGACATGCACCTGGGTGTTCACGAAATAAATTCGTATCCCAAAGATAACTACAAGGATTGTTCTTTAGGTCCTTATCAATACTCCCTCGGTGATTCAGACAATATTTGCTCTATGTTTCACTATTGGTCATTTCATACTGGTGGGGCCAATTTTCTGATGTGCGATGGCAGTGTTCGCATGATTAGATATGCTGGTAACTCATCATTGTTGTCGCTAGCTACTCGCGCCAGTCAAGATATTGTCAACGATCAGTAGTGTTCTTTACACCCCTGTGAACAGCACGGAGCCCATGCCAAGGACGCTTTCAATTTCATCCACCGGGATGGTGCTGGGGTTCACCAGGTATTCCCCACCCAGGCGGAAGCGGGCCTTTTTACCCAGGGCATCGTTTACCTGAACGAACACCGGGCAGTTGCCGCGGGCACGGGTCAGCACACTTTGCAGAAAAGGCAATTGCTCTGGACCGTGCTGCCCCAGGGTCAGGTTAATGATTAAGCCTTTCGTCAATTCCTGGCGGGCCTGTTCCATCGTCATCAGTTTTTTCAGAATCACCACTTTGCCACTGCCGCGGGCATCGTCTTCCACGTTGGCTTCAAACAGGTAAACCGCATCGTCCGTGAAATGTTCGGCAAACGTGATAAAGGAATCCGGCCACATCACACACTCGACCTGGCTGGTAAAATCCTCTACTTTGCAACGCACATAGCGGGCACCTTTCTTGGTGGTCATCTGGCGAATCTGGGACAGCATCCCACCAAAACGAACTTCGGTGCCGTGGCGGGCTTCATTCACCTGATTACAGGTGTGGGTGCTGAATCGCCGTAACTGTGCTTCATGTTCTGCCAGTGGGTGGCTGGAAAAGTAGAAGTCCAGGGCTTCTTTTTCAAACTTTAACTGTTCCGTGTTCGACCAGCGATCAACGACCGGTAAATCATCTGCACCATCCCCTCCTGTCGTGCCCGCTTCTTCAGCAAACATGTCAAACAGGTCGCCTTGGCCACGTTCGCGGTCGCGTTGTTTCTGTTCTGCAGACTGGATGGCACCGGAAAGCACCGCAATCAACTGAGCACGGTGGGCAAACGGTTTGGAGAATGAATCGAACGCACCAGCTTTGATTGCTCGTTCAATCGCTGATCGCGAGGTAATTTTGGTGTCTACCCGTTCGCAGAAATCGTAAATGCTTTTGAACGGCCCACCTTCAGCTCGAGCACGGGAAATTTCTTCTGCAGCATTGCGACCGAGGCCCTTGATGGCCACCAGGCCGAAAATGACCTGGCCGTTCTTTACCGTAAAATCTGGCTCCCCACGGTTCACATCCGGTGGGAGAACCTGCACGCCATATTTGCGGGTATCGGCAATGTGGTCGACCAGCATTTCGCGCTTATTGCCATCTTCAATTTCTGAAGAGAGCAGTGCGGCCATAAATTCTGCGGTGTAGTGCCGTTTTAAGTAGGCAGTCTGGTACGAAACCTGAGCATATGCTGCGGAGTGCGATTTATTGAAGCCGTAGCCACCGAACTTCACAATCAGATTGAAGATTTCTTCCGCTTTCTGATCTGACAGGCCTTTAGTGGTGGCACCTTTAATGAAATCGATCTTGCGGGCATCAATAATTTCCTGCTTTTTCTTGCTGATCGCCTTGATACATGCATACGCACTGGAAAGTTCAATCCCACCCAGGCGGTTGAGGATACGCATGACCTGTTCCTGGTATACCATCACGCCGAACGTTTCCGACAGCACCTCTTCCATGATGGGGTGGGGATAATTTGGCTGCCGACGACCATGTTTGCATTCGATGTATTCATCCACCATCCCACCTTCCAGTGGGCCAGGACGATACAGTGCCGTACAGGCGATGATATCACGAATGTTGTCGGGCCGCAGGCGTTTCAACAGTTCGCGAATGCCATCCGATTCAAATTGAAATACCCCCTTGGCATCCCCACGCTGCAACAGTTGATACGTGGGCAGATCGTCCATCGGGATGGCAAATATATCCAGATCCAGTTTGTGGTTCTGTTTGATCAGTTTCAGGGCATTATCAATCAGGCTGAGCGTGCGTAAGCCCAGGAAGTCCATCTTGAGCATACCGATCTGTTCCAGGTCGCCCATCACCCATTGTGTGGTAATGGCCTGCCGCACCTCGCCAGCATCATCTTTCCGTTTGATCACCTGAATCGGCACATAATCGGTAATGGGCCCGTTGGCAATCACCACGCCGGCTGCGTGGGTGCCTGCGTTACGATTGGTGCCTTCCAGTTTCAGGGCAATATCAATCCACTCCCGCACATTGCGGTCCGATTCATATTCCTTGCGGAACTCCACTGAGCTTTTCAGTGTGTCTTCAATGGTGGTGCCAGGTTTAGCACTGACCCACTTGGTCATGAAGTTCACCCGCTCCAGTGGGATATCCAGCACGCGGCCCACGTCTTTGATGGCTGCCTTGGCTGCCATGGTGCCAAAGGTGCCAATCTGGGCGACGCTTTGTTCGCCGTAGCGTCGTTTCACATAATCAATGACCATTTCCCGCCGATCCTGGCAGAAATCGATATCGATATCGGGTGCTTCACTTCGATTGGGATCCAGGAACCGTTCGAACAGCAAGTCGTATTCAATCGGATCGACGTGGCTGAGGTATAACACGAACGATACCACGGCACCACAACCGGAACCACGGGCGGAACAGGGAATGCCGTTTTCACGTGCGAAGCGAACAAAGTCCCACACAATCAGGAAGTAGCCAGCAAAGCCCATCTTGCAGATGATGCCCAATTCGTGCTCCAGGCGATCTTTCGCCACCTGGCTGGGTTCGGCACCATAGCGTTCCACCATCCCTGCCGCACAGAGTTCCCGCAGGTAGTCTTCGGGTGTTTTGCCTGAAGGTGGGGTAAACACCGGGAAATGCCGCTGTTTGAAGTTGATCTGAATATCAACACCATCGGCGATCTTCTGCGATTGCGCCACCGCTTCCAATTGATCGGGAAACAGCCGGGCCATATCTTCTGGCGAACGCACATAGTATGGGTTGGGCAGTTTTCCTTCGGGATACTGCTTCTTGGCTGGGTTACGCTTGCGACCCGTGTTAATACAGAACAGCACGTCGTGGGCTTCTGCATCATCCGCACTCAGATAGTGGGCATCGGCAGTGGCCACCAGTGGAATCCCGGCTTTTTTGGCGATCCGAATCGCTTCGGGTGTTACCTGATCCTGCAAATCCAGGCCGTTGTTCTGCAACTCAATGTAGTAATCATCGCCAAAGACCTTTTGAAACCACTGTGCGGAGTTCAGTGCTTTCCGCACATCGCCTTTGAGGATGAAATCGTTTAATTCACCTGCGAGACACCCACTGAGACACACCAGTCCTTCGCAGTGGGCTTCCAGCAACTCCCGATCGATCCGTGGATGACGATAAAAACCTTCCGTGTAAGCAATGGAAGCCATTTTGATCAGGTTTTTAAAGCCTTGCAGATTTTTTGCCAGCAAGGTCAGGTGCGTCGAAGCATCCCCCTGTTTCAGATTTTTGTCCAGGCGATGACCCGTCGCCAGATATGCTTCATAACCAATGATCGGCTTGATCCCACCTTTGGTACATTCGTTGTAAAACTCGATAGCACCAAACAGGTTACCGTGGTCGGTAATGGCAAGGGCATTCATGCCCTGCTTTTTTGTTTGTGCCACCAGTTCTGGAATGCGGTTGGCCCCATCCAGCAGACTGTAGTGAGTATGGCAATGTAAATGCACAAAAGACGGTTGAGTCATCAATCTGTTATCCGTGGGATTTCGATCTGGGCAAAACACAAAACAACTGAAAAGTTATTTTAGCGATGATCCCACGTGAGGGTATCGATGGAACGCATTATCAGTCGGGAAACATGGCCCGGTACTTGTTGTAAGTCGTCCAATCCATCAATGGGCTGGGATCGCCCTGCTTGAAGCCAGGATTCAGCCGACGCACGTTGTAAGCGGCACGGGTTTCTGCGGGCATCAGATTCTGGAAGTTAGCAGCATTGTTCTGCACATTATTCTGTTGGCGGGCCATGAATGCCTGACGTTGTTGATTCACAATCATCTGGTTGTTCTGCATCTGCGCCTGAAGCTGCTGCATCTGCATTTGCTGCATTTGCATCTGATTCATCTGGCCGCCACCCTGCATTCCACGCATGCCGCCTTGCATCCCCATCTGACCACCACCCATGCCACCTCGACCACCACCCATCATGCCGCCCTGTTGGCCTCCACCCTGGCAATTGCCACCACCCATACCACCTCGGCCTCCGCCCATCTGGCCGCCTCCTCCCATCATTCCTCCACCCATTCCACCGCGACCACCCATCTGGCCGCCTCCCATGCCACCTCGGCCTCCACCCATCTGGCCGCCTCCGCCGCCCATCATTCCACCGCGACCCCCCATCTGGCCGCCTCCTCCCATCATTCCTCCACCCATTCCACCGCGACCTCCGCCTCCGCCGCCACCTGGGCCACCACGACCACCTCTACCCTGTGCGTGGGCATCCAGCGCCCAGGAACCAAAAATTGCTACCGTTGCCAACGCTGTTGACAGAAACCATTTGCGATGTGACATTACCAATTCTCCCGTTGATAGAAAGGATGTGCCCCACGACACTATGCTGCACAAAAGAACCAATTTGCAATCTCTGTGCCAAAGCAGGAAAATAAAATCAAGAATTTCTTCAAGTATCAATAAATTAAGGACTTATGAAAGTATCCCGCATGGAAATTGGTTGTTCAGGCGGATGATATTGCTGTTGCAGAATCGGTCACTGTATCAAAATACACCACAAAAAGTGTTCGATTTTGCTACACTTTCGACGTTATGGCAAAAAAATTTGCGGAATTGTAGATTTTTTCTCAAGATTCGCGCAAGTCGGTAGAATTGGTACGTTCTGTGGTACTCATGAGGGCTTTACCGTTGATGGAATATCGGGAAATGCTGGAAAAGGATATTCCAGCCGCACTGGAACTTTGGGAAGGGTGCCGTGGCATTCGCTTACGGGATGTTGATTCCCACAGTAACCTGGTGACTTTTTTACAGCGTAACCCCACGTGCAGTCAGGTGGCTCTGGAAAATTGCATCCTGGTTGGGGTGGCGATGGCCGGCCACGATGGGCGACGGGGTTTCCTTTACCACGTGGCAGTAAAAACCGATCGCCGTCGCAAAGGTGTGGGCACCCAATTGGTCGAACGGTGTCTGCAGGCACTTGCCACCCAGGGGATCTTAAAGTGCAATATTCTCATCGAAGCCGACAATCAATCGGGTGAAGAGTTCTGGCGAGCTATCGGCTGGCAAACTCAACCTTCGCTGCTCTTCATGAACATCAACCGAGGCCCGGAAAACGCGTAAGAATTAATCTTTCGGCTTACTGTTACGGGTGTCCTTTTTCAGAACTTCAATCGCTTTCTCACGCATTTCTGCGGGAACCATGACTTGATACTCCTTCTCACCCACAAAATGATGAGGTATCAACGCCGTTTGGAATATTCGTTCTAATAGAGATGCATCTTTCGGATCAATGGTTTTCAGCAGCACATAAGACTTCCGTGGATCAGGGACGACAACAAACGTATATTCATGCGGTTGCTTATTAATGGTGATCGTTACCTTCTCTTCCCCTACTTTTGTCGCTTCGAAATAGAATTGTACTTCTCTCTCGTATTTGAACTGATTGCGAGGATTCAAATTTGGTGCCGGCAATGCATCAATTTTTTTTAATTCAAGTAACCCTCTCTCAAACTGACTTGCATTTTCATAATCAACTGCACGTATCCCATGCGGTGACAGCATGACAATCCCTTTTTTTTCCGTTGTAACTTCCAATTCTTTTACATACGGAGTTGCATTGTTTGAAAAAATCATGTGCGTATACTTTAATTCAATCAAAGTACCCTCGCGAAGTTCATATCTACCTGGTTTGGAAATTTCACCTCCGCGTAACCGACTTGCCTCGATGTTTGGCCGGAAAACTTCTGGCAATGCTTTCCCATTCACTTTGTAGAAATCCAATAGTCGAAAGGGGTAATCATTTTGTTCTTCTTTTGGCAAAATCTTTGATGGTTTTTCCTGAACAATTTCTTTTTCCTGTACCGTGGGTTGTTGTGCGGCAGATTGCGTCAGCCAGCGATTGCCTACCGTCAGAACCAACGTGGTGGCGATGATGCATGCCAGCGCCATTTTCCCTGTTGAATACATTGTGAAAGCTCCCTGGGCGAATTGTGAAATATTTGCTGGAATGTTCATTTGATGAATGAGCATCTCTGCTGTGCGTGCGGGCAGTGCTGCAGCAGGTGTGGCCAGACCAATCGTCGCAAGTACCGGCAGGCAAAGTCCTTTCGATTGCAATTCCCGGACGACTTTTGCTTTAGCACGGCTTAACCGACCAGAAAGTGTGCCGAGTTTCCAGCCTAGCTGTTCTGCCGCTTCTGTTAAGCCTTTCCCTTCCAGACAGCACAGAACAAACGCGGTGCGATAGGTTTCCGGCATGCCCGAAACGATTTCATATACCTGCTGCAAGGTTTCATCCCACAGTTGGTTGGCAACAACTTCGCTCCCTTCAGCACGTGCGGCACCATGTTCATGGTGCTGACGCCGATTTTGGGCACGGCGAATCCTGGCACAGATGCGAAAAGCAACCTGATACAACCAGGATCCAATCTGTTCGGGTTTTCGGATTGATGTATGTCGCTGGTAGAGCACCAGAAAGGCAGACTGGTAAGCATCTTCCGCATCCGCTTCGCACGCCAATTGACTGCGACAAACCGCCCACACCAGCCTGCTGTAACGGTGCACCAGTTCCTGAAAGGCCACTTGGTCGTTTGAACGTAACCGCTCCAGCAACGCCTGATCGGTGCTGGCCGGGGTGCGAATTTGCTGCACCAGGTGCTGAATCGATTGCTTCACCGCCTCACCCACATTTGAACACTCATCTAGTTAGTACCCGCCATGGGCTATGTTGTACCATTGCGGCAAAAAATTGTGGGAAATTCATGTAGTTAGTGCATTATTGAAACAGAGGAGTTCATCTGGCAAACTTGGGGATTTTAATGTGTAACATTCTCATCGAAGTCGACAACCAATCCGGTGAAGAGTTCTAGAAACAACAACGATTAAGGTCCGTGTTTCGCGCAAATGTTACTAAACCCGCCGCCACGTGGCACATCTACCGCGATTCCGGAAGATATCTTCGCTAGCAGCATCTCCAGTATGCTTAACCAACGTAGGGAAGTCGCTAAGCGCCTGCGAGAGCTGACCGTGGAGTGCCTGGAACGGAGCCCCACCTGCGGTGTAATTCGATAGTCCAGCAACGTAGGCAGCCTGATTACGCTGGGCGAGTGCAAGAATAAACTCGTGGCTGGTGAATTCACGATCTGTTGGCATCAAACTGATGATCGTCTCGAATTCGGCAATTAGTTCGTCCATAGAAAATCTCCTGGTAGCTGTGTTGCAAATTAGTCTTCGGTAAAACATTCTCAAAACGTTCTGTACTTGAGAAATGTGGATATTCAGTAGTCAGACATACCTCGCACATTTAAAACGTACTGATTAAATCTAAACCGATAAAATAATAACTGTATATTAATTTTATTGATATTTAGATGATGTTTTACCAAATCGTCCCACATAACGATAATGGCACTTTAACAGAATCTTTACAGCAAGTGCAAGTATTTATGCCACATTTTTGGAAGTTTTTCTCAAAATAGGTCACAGTCGAAAAACCAAATTTAAAATAAAATTGTTCTTTATCTAAAGAGTTTAGCCAAATAGAATCTGAGTGAGGAAACTTGTTTCCCATCGCCAGTTTTTTACTTTGACTTGGGCTTTGTTGCATTCATACGTGCTGTCAACATCAACAATTTTATCTGGGCATCGTAATTCATTGCTTTGGCGCGATGAAGCTCAACGCTGTTAACAAGACCGGCGTTGAATTGCTTTTGAACTTTATTCTGGATTTTATTGGCGAGTTCAAGATAAGCCTCAAAGTACGGCTTTTGCTTTGCCAGATTATCCGCGTATAGTTCAGTTACTGCAGTAAGTAATCGTTCATGTACATTGCGTAATTCTATTTCAGATATTAATCCAAGTTGCTGTTGCTGGGTCAGCTCTTTTAATTCGGCTTCTATTTCGTTGAAACGCAATTGAAACAGTTGCAACAACGTTTCTTCAACATTTTTCAGTTTGTCCTCATTTGAAGTTGGGCTATCGGAATTTTTTGGCTTCTGGGTGGGTGAAGGTGTCTGCACCGTGGGTTGTTGTGCGGCAGATTGCGTCAGCCAGCGATTGCCTACCGTCAGAACCAGAGTGGTGGCGATGATGAACGCCACCACCATTTTCCCTGTTGAATACATCGTCAATGCTCCCTGGGCGAATTGTGAAATATTTGCTGGAATGTTCATCCTGTTGATAAGCATCTCTGCTGTGCGTGCGGGTAAAGCTGCGGCAGGTGTCGCCAGACCGATTGTTGCCAGCACTGGCATGCACAGTCCTTTGGACTGCAATTCCTTGATCACTTTTGCTTTTGCCCGGCTTAAACGACCAGAAAGTGTGCCCAGTTTCCAGCCAAGCTGTTCAGCCGTTTCTGTTAAACCTTTCCCTTCCAGACAGCACAGCACAAACGCAGTGCGGTAGGTTTCCGGCAAGCCAGCAACGATTTCGTAGACCTGCTGCAGGGTTTCATCCCACAGTTGGGTGGCAACTACAACCTCACTCCCCTCGGCACGCGCGGCACCAATTTCATATCGCTGGCGTCGCTGTTGGGCACGGCGAACTTTGACACAGATTCGAAAAGCAACCTGATACAACCAGGATCCAATCTGTTCGGGTTTTCGGATTGATGTATGTCGCTGGTAGAGCACCAGAAAGGCAGACTGGTAAGCATCTTCCGCATCCGCTTCGCACGCCAATTGACTACGACAAACCGCCCACACTAACCTGCTGTAACGGTGCACCAGTTCCTGAAAGGCTGCAGGGTCGTTTGACCGCAACTGTTCCAGTAACACCTGATCAGTACTTGCCGGCGTGCGAATCTGTTGCACCAGGTGCTGTATCGATTGCTTCAACGTTTTATCCGCATTTGAACATTCATGGAGTAAGTACCCACCACGGGCAATGTTGTACCACTGCTGCAAAAAAATGTGGTGGAGAAAATAAAAATGAGATAACTTTCATTAATTGTACCGGATTCCTCCCCTGATCTGGGTGCGTACTACCTTCCCCGCGTGGGCCGTTCTAGAATGAGATTATGAAAAAGCCAATCGTCATCCTGATTGCCAGGCGGGAGATCCTCGATCTCTTGCGGGATCGTCGCACGCTGATGCTGATCCTGTTACTTCCTGCCATTATTTACCCCGCCTTTGCTGCGGTGGGCTTTCTGTTCGCCAGCACGCTGATGGGCCAGAAGTCGATCGTGGGCGTAGTGCGACCCGCCACTGCAGATCCCAACAACTTCGCTCTGGCGGTGGGGGGCCTTGCCAGCACGCAACTGCCAGAAACCCGCTGGCCCGCACTGTTTCAGGACGAACAATTTCATCCAGAACTGCTTGGTCAATCATCAAAACCCACGCAGGCTGCTGGTTCCGACCAACTGGCGGTTCGCTGGCTCGATTCCGATGATCCGGCCCCACTGCAAAATCGAGAAGTAGACACCATGCTGGTGCTGCCGTCGGATTTTGAACGACTGATTATTGCTGGCAAAAAACCAGAAATTCGCCTGATGCGACGCGAAAGCGACGAAACTTCCAAGCTGGCGATGGGGCGGGTAGAATCGATTCTGGGTGCGTACCGCAACAAACTGAACGCCACCCGCTTTGAACAGGCAGGCTTAACCAATTCCTTCGACCAACCGTTTCAAATTGTCACACCAGAACAAGGCAAACCGCTTTCCCAGCTAACTGCAAACGAACTGCGGGATACACTGGTAAAATTCCTACCCCTGCTGATTGTCATGTGGACGATGGCTGGTGCCCTGCACCCCGCGATTGACCTGACCGCGGGCGAAAAAGAACGTGGGACCATGGAAACCCTTCTGATCTGCCCCGCCCGCCGATCGGAAATTGTGGCGGGCAAGTTTCTGGCTGTGTTCGTTTTTGGCTACATGTCCGCCATTTACAACTTAATGTGGATGGCACTGGGGGCAATCATTGCGGGCTTTTTCCTGCCTGAACCAATATTGTCGTTTACCGGCCTGGCCTGGACCTGCATTCTTGCCATCCCACTGGCGATGTTTTTCAGTTCTTTGGCACTGGGCCTGGGTGCGTTCGCCCGTTCTACCAAAGAAGGCCAGTATTATCTGCTGCCCATTATGCTGCTGGTGATGCCGTTAAGCCTGATCCCGCTGACGCCCGGAATCCAGCTTACGCCCGGACTCAGTATGATACCTATATCTGGTCTGGTGCTGATCCTGCAAAATCTGCTGTCTGTTTCGGGCAAGCCGATCTCCGCTCTGACATGGTGCACCGGTCTGGGTTCTTTCTTCTTTTACGTGTGGATCAGCCTGTTTTGGGCATCCCGCCAGTTTCGACGCGAAAACGTCTTATTTCGTTCCCAACAAGCACTTAGCCCACGGGTGCGGTTGAAATTGTGGTGGCAGTCGGTTCGAAATCGACAACGAGGCGAAATATGAAATTGGGAATTGTCGGGGAAGCAACACAACTTCGGTTTCGGTCGATACTACCCCACATGGTGCGAATTGGGGCACGTGGCCTGCAGATGAGTGCGGTGGGCGAATTCGCACCTAAAAGTTTAGGCGAAACTGCCCGTAGAGACATTCGCAACCTGCTGAAAAGCCATGAAGCCCACCTGACGGCACTGAATTGCCCACTGCAACGTGGGATCGACGATGAATTTCAACTTCAGCCACGCCTGGAGGCGATTCGCGATACGATGGTGCTGGCGTGTGAACTGCAAAGCAACGTGGTGCTGGTGCCACTGCCGCAAATTCCAGTTGCCGACGAAAAAGGCGAACGCCCACGGGTGCTGCGGGAATCGCTGGATTTTCTGGGCAGCACCGGCGACCGGCTTGGCTGTCTGGTGGCAATGGAGATCGGTTTCGATCCTATCCCCTCTGTGGTAGAGTACTTACAGCAATTTTCTTTCGGTTCATTACAGGTGAATTACGATCCGGCGAACATGATTTTTCACCGCCACGAACCATTAAAAGACCTGGTGCTGCTGAAAGACCGACTGTGCCACTTTCACGCACGCGATGCCAGAAAGGTCAGTGTCAGCGAAGGCACGCAGGAAGTCGCTCTGGGTGCGGGTGACGTCTCCTGGCTGGCAATGATTGCCACGTTAAGTGCGATTGAGTACCGTGGCTGGATTGTGCAACGCCGCACCCCAGGACCAAACCGAATGCAGGACTTCGAAGCCGGGATCCAATTTCTACGAAAAATGACAATTTCTTCATGATCAGGTGGGCACCACCTGGCATCTATTTGTCTTAAGAATCTTAACTATAAGAAGCTAATCAGGTGAATAGTTGATTAGTAAGGCAAAAATTTTCAAAAAAGCAATTAAGCTACACTTGAACGCACGACAAAATCGTCGTACGATAAAGTAGTCGCACGAAATTATCGAATCGGAGGACCAAATGGGTAGACAAATAGATACCAAAAATGTGGTTGGGCGTGATGAATTGATTTCGAGAATCTGGGAAATGCTTCGCAGACCCCCAGAACAAGGATCACTTAGGTTCACTGCTGAACGCCGTGTCGGTAAGACCACGGTTATGACCAAGATGGCCGCAGACCATCCAGAAGACTTTGATGTTCTCTTCCTGGAAGTGGAAGGGATCAGTACTTGTCAGTCGTTTGCAGAACTGTTATTGAACAGAATGCGCCCTTTTCTTCAGAAGAAAGAAAAAGCCCAAAAATGGTTCGTAGATTTTTTGACAGGTCTTCGCGGTACAGAGATAGCGGGTGTCATCAAACTGCCAGAAACAAATGACCTGGGTTGGCAAACAATCTTCTTGAAAGCAATTGATGGATTCTGTCAGAATCGCGAAGATCGAACAATTTTAATAATGCTTGATGAATTGCCCTATATGCTTCAGAAAATTGAACAAGTTTCCTCAAAAGCTGGCAAACCACATGAAGCCCTGACACTAGTGGACACACTTCGGGCACTTCGGCAAAGTCATCGGAATCTAAGAATGATATTTGCTGGCTCTGTGGGCTTGCACCATGTGTTGCGGGATCTGAAACAGGATAAGTTGGCTTCTCAACCATTCAACAACATGGAACTTGTTGAAATTAAGCCCCTGAATGAAGAGCATGCCCTGATACTGGCAACCGAGTTGGCTAAAACCCAAATATTGAAGATTGAAGCAAAGAATCGCAAGGAAATTCTAAAGCGAATTGTGGAGCTATCCAGCAGAGTACCATTCTATATCGAACGGATTATTAGCCGACTAGGCCTACTTGGACGTTCAATTACAGTTGCCGATGTTGACGATTTAGTGCAGGAGCACTTAACCAGTGATCGTGACCCCTGGGAAATGGATCATTTCCGCAGTCGCTTGGTAACCTATTATGCAGGTTCATTAATTGATGCAAATGGAAAAACGATTCCAGAACATCAGATTGCTCGTGCGGTGCTGGATCATTTTGCCTGTACGGAAGACCCGCAAACAATTGAACAGGTCTGGCAAATAATCCGTGGGCAATATCCATTGACAGACCGAAAAATCATCGTCGATATGCTCAAATTTCTGGCTCAAGACCACTATCTCGAAACTGATTCACAAAAGCAGTATTCATTCCGTTTCCCTTTAATCAAACGCTGGTGGAAAATCGCCCAGGGGTTGGAATCATGACCAAACGAATTTTGATATCAGCGTATACACCCAGCAATATGCCCCCTGCATTGTTGGAACGGATATTTGTGCAACGGGAAAAATTGCTGGAGTTGATTGTTGACCAGATGACGATAAGCATGTCAACTGGCGACAAGCATCATATCCTGCTCGTGGGGCCACGGGGTAGTGGCAAAACACACCTTGTGTCACTTGCTGCCTGGAAATTGCGGCAAAACCCCGCACTCGCCGATACGATGCGGATTGCCTGGCTGGGAGAAGATGATGTTTTTTCAGGGCTGGTCCACTTTGCCTTCGCAATTGCAAAGTCGCTTGCAGTCGAATACCCTGATGAATTTCCTGAAGATTTCAAATCAAATGTACGCGGTTTGCCACCGGACGATGCGGCACTGGCAGTGCTGTATAAAGTGCTTGAGCAGTTAGAACACCGTCACATACTGTTGATTACAGAAAATCTTGACCAGACATTCAGCAGTTTGGGTGATACTGGTCAAAAAAAATTGCGGGCGTTTATGCAGGAAACCCGCCGAATTGCCTCCCTTAGCACATCCCAACAGTTGTTTGATGCCGTTTCCAGTCGCAATGAAGCCTTTTTTGGATTTTTCGATACCTATCACCTGGAACAGCTAACCGTCGAAAATGCCCTTCAATTGATTCGCAACATTGCACTAGAACAGCAGAATACAGAATTGGTCCAATTTCTGGATTCCACACAGGCACGGTATCGCATTCGAGCACTCCATCATCTTGCAGGGGGCAACTATCGGATGTATGTGCTGCTAGCAGAATTTCTAACCAGAGAAACGCTTGATGATCTCGTTTCTGCATTTGAGGCCCTGGCCGAAGAATTGACCCCCTATTTTCAGGAACGAATGAGGTCGCTGCCAGATCAACAGCGTCAATTGGTGCAATGCTTGTGCAATGCCACTGGTGCCCTTACTGTCAAAGAGATAGCCGAAGAAACGTTTATTGCCGAAGGAAATTGTTCCAAACAACTGGGAACTCTCAAAACAAAAGGGTATCTGTGTAGTGAAAAACGGGGCAAAGAATCTTATTACGACATTGCAGAACCATTAATGAGGTTAAGTCTGGAAGTAAAAAATTTGCACGGCCGTCCACTGAAGTTGGTCGCGCAGTTTCTGAAAGCATGGTTTCCTGAAACTAAGCTGGAGGATACGCTCAAGTCATTAACTGAAGATTCTCGAGTGTTTGAGTATTGCAAACTTGCATTGCAAGCCAATGATAGTGTTTCAGCTTTCATCAACGATCAATTATTGAAGGAACTAGATAAAGAATACAGGGCAGGAAATATCAGCAAAGCAATTCAGCTTGGTGATGAATTGTCGGCATCCGATCAGGGATCAGGTCTTCTAGAATTAGCCACTAAATTTGTTGAAGCGAATGATTGGGAACAGCTTGATGTTGTATTATCTCTAATCTGTAAATCGACTACCGTTAGTACTATTGTAAAACATGGTTCCGTGCTTATTAGAGGTATTTTTGAACTATTAAAAAATGGCCATGCTGAGTCATTATCTGATTACAATATTATTTTTCATTCCCCATATGTAGATGCACACCTAAAAGTACTCGCACTATTGATTAGAGGGACAGTCTATAATTTAAGGAATGATAAACAAGCTGCCATAAACGACTTCAGCTCTATAATTCAAATGGAATCTATTTCCGGTGATTTAAAAGCAAGGGCATGTGTCGAGAAGGCGAAAATAAATTTTGCTCGACACGAATGGGTAGAGAGTATTAGTAGCTTTGAATCAGCGATCTTCTTAAAAGGGCTTTCAGTAGATGATCATACAGGTGCATTATTTGAATTGCCTTTGCCAATGATTGCTGTTCGAACACTTGACCATGTGTTATTGGCTTACAACCAAGCTTTTCAACAGGGCAAAAAGGATTCCATACAGTACGGAGGCTCCCCTGTCAATTTGCTATCAATGATTTTGAAACGTAGCCTGACGGAGTGGGCAGCGTACATTTCTGCAATTACACCGCTGTATATCCAACATGGAGTGGCTGACAAACTAGGACAAGGAATTACCAAGTCTATCCAACATCTGGACGAAGGCGATTTTTCGAATTCGCAATTGGATTTGTGGTATCAGGCTTGGAAAGCAGCTGGGAAAGATTGCGAAGAATTAAAGATACCCCTGGATTGCCTCGAAGCAGCAATTGACGTGCTGAAATCTGACTCTCCTAACGACCGACCACTGTTTCGCTTACCACTCGAAGTTCGTCAACTCATCCGACCACTTCTAAAGAATAAGTTAGGTGGTGAATAATATTTTATCACTGTCGTTTCTGCCGATTTAACGTATTTCCCGATAAGAGTTTACAGAAAAATAATGTCTTGAAGAATCAGCAAGTATTATCTGAAAAGAACTTATTTTACTTGCGTACCAATGCACCAAAGGTGTTTGTCGCCACGGATAAAGATCTGGCCATCGGCAAGAGCGGGTGACGCAGAGACCGATTCTCCAATCGGATTTTTCCGCACCACTTCAAACTCGTCACTCACTTTGACAATGTACGTGATGCCATCATCATCTGTATAGTGAACATGGTCGCCAATCACTACCGGCGAGGCACTGTGGTGCTTGCCCAACCGTTCCAGCCATTTCAATTCCCCAGTCACGGCATCGCGGCAACTGGCACGTCCATCATCGTGCACCAGAAAGATCCAGTCTTTCGCAGCTACCGGTGAAGGGACATAGCCTGCCCCTTTCGTTTCATGCCACGCCACGTGGGTTTTGGTTACATTGCCCATGCCATCAGGTTTAATCGCCATAACGTGGTACGTGGGGAAACCCGCAGTCAGGAAAAACATCCCTTTACTGTAGACCATGCTGGCGACAAATTGTTCGGTCGGACCATCCACAATCCAAAGCTGTTTGCCCGTATCGGGATCGTAACTGGCAGTCGTCAGGCACCCCGTCATGACCATCTGCATTTTGCCCGCTGCTTCGTGAATAAATGGTGGGCAGTAAGAGCGAATCCGATTCGGCCGATCAATCCGCCAGCGTTCCTTACCTGTGGCTGCTTCCAGAGCTACCACGTACGCAGGTTTCTTTTTGCGAAATGCGTCCTGATCGCAATTTACGATGACCATGTCCTTGTACAGAATCGGTGGACTGCAAAAGCCATGTTTTGATTCAAAATCCCCCGGCGAAATCCTCCATACCTCATTACCATCGAAATCATATGCAGCAATGACCACTTTCGGATTGTCGAAGAAGGTGACAAATACCAGTTTTCCATCCGTGGCTGGAGTAGAGCTGGCAAAGCTGTTCAATTTATGAATCGATTCGGATGGTGCCTTCAGCACGGTTTTTGCCCACCGAATCTTTCCAGTGGTACGATCGATACTGATCAACTGGCGATCCATTGGCTGCTTGCGATCGGCAGTTTCCAGGCAGGTGGTGAGGAAAATGTGGTTTTCCCACACGATGGGCGAGGAATGCCCTTTGCCTGGGATGGGGCACTTCCAATGCACATTTTCTGTCTGGTCCCAACGAATGGGGAAGTTTTTCTCTGTGGTGGTGCCATCGCCCTGTGGTCCACGCCACATGGGCCAATTCGCCCCAAACAGAAACATGGGGGTAATGCCTAACAGGAAGGCGGCAGCAAAAAGTGGTTTGCAGATCTTCATACGCGGTGTTTACTCTACAAATGGTAGGATTGAATTGATGGTACCACAACGCTGTCTAGAAATCCAAGGAAAGATCGATAGCGAACAAGTACTACTTCTTTACAGGCAGCCATTGCACTGCATCGATCACTACGAAACCGTCCGCACCGCTATTGCTGATCGTCACGCTGACTGGTTTTACAGGGTCGAACTCATATACCCCCACAGAAATGAACAGTCGATCTATCGGTGGGGCCTTACGTTGATTAACCAGCACAGTTTTGCTGCCACCGTCATACTCCACCATAACGGGTACTTTGGTGGCACGATTACCATTGGCGGTGTAGGCCACGCGAACTTCATATTTCCCGGCAGCGGGCAATTTTGGCCGATAGACCGCAATATGTTTACCAGGATTCATCTCTTCATCATGGTGATATCCTGTGCCCACGTAAGGTGAAACCGATGAACTGAATGCTTGAAAACCCTTCCGCTCGGCCATGGCATCATCGACAACAATACCAGGCAGCTTTTCAACTGGAATGCCCCCATAACTGGCAGTGCGAGCATATTCCAGCACCTGTTTGTCGGCTAACAGACGTTCGCGTAGTTTCTCGTAGGGAACATCCTGAACAGTCGATTTAGCATCAATTGCCATGCAGGCAGCGGTGGCTGCACTCTGCCCCAGGATCATAAATACCGGCTCCATCCGAATCGACCCGTAAGCAATGTGGGAACTGGAAACACAGACCGGCACCAACAGGTTGGGGCATTCTCCCTTTTTGGGCACGATCGAGAGGTAACTGATCCGGTACGGCCCGCCTGGGCTGACCTGCACATCACCTTCATTCTGTACAAAACCGTTGGCATCCACATACCTCGTACAGTTATGGGAATCCATGTTGTAGGAACCCATGCCCACCGAAGCAGGGGTATCGCGCAAGGCTCGACAGTCGCGTTCCGTTACCACATAATCACTGACCATCCGGCGGGCTTCCCGCACATAAATCTGGTGGGGCCAATTGCCGTTGTCCACAAATTCATCCTTCGCAAGTCCCCACACCGACATCTGCTTGCGGATCTTTTCCGGCACCCGTGGGTGGTTGGCCAGCGTCCACATTAGGCCTTGCTGGTAGGTGACATGTGCCTGTAATATTTTTTCGCGTTCCGCATAGCTCGCCTTGGCAAAGGAATAATTCTGGCCAATGAAGTCGGTACTTACCGCACAATTGTTATTGGTATCTGTTTTGCGGTTTGGCATCATATCCGGTTTGAGTGGTAACCGCAGATCACCTGCTTCAAAGTTACGCAACAGCAATTCGTACTGCTTTTCATAGTATCCTTCAGGTTTCGGAAAAGGTACGCGGTTATCCGGATGATTGCTCATGCACATGCGGTAACAGTATGCCTGCATGCGGTGGTCTGCATCCCCATCTTTGGGATATGGCCCCGCTTCGATGCCGGGTAGCAAGCCACTGTTGGGATCGCCTGGCTTAACATAAGGATCCACTTTCACCACGAAGCGGTGGGCATGGGTGTTCCATTTGGCAGCGAAGCCGTTTAAGGTTTCCTGGTATTGAGAATTGGCTTCTCGTCCCACGGTGAAGGTCACGCCAGCCAGAGCCAGCAGGTCACCTTCGTAGGTGGCATCAATAAACATTTTAGCCGATACAGTTTTGCCAGATTCCAGAACGATCTTTGTAATGTTCTTCTGCTCTCCCAGTGTAATTCCTTTGGTGGGATCACGCAGCAATCGCTCGCCATAGAGCACAGGGATTTTATGCTCCTGCAGCATCTCACGTAACAGTTTTTCAGCGATTTTCGGCTCGAATGCCCAAATCGCATCTTCAGTGGGACGATAAAACTTGTAATCAATGGCTTTTTCTAAAGTCCACGCAGTTCGCTTATCGTCATGCTTTTTTAGCCGTTGGTAGAATTCGCGGGATATCCCACCGATGACTGCTTTGTTACCAGAATCGGTCCAGCCCAGGCCACCAGAGGTTAATCCTCCCAGGTGCTTGCTCGGTTCAATGACAATAACGGTCTTACCCATCCGGGCAGCCTGTACCGCTGCCACCGCACCACCTGCGGTGCCACCATAAACAGCAATATCATATTCTGCATCGGCAGCTTGCGATTGCTGGCACAGGCACAGCGCGCTTACAGCCAGCAGGGAATAAATTATACGCACAGATTCTCCTTGATAATTTCTCTGAAATACGACTTCTGGTGGTTATTTTTTCGCAGGATTCTTTTTCTTTGCTGGTGGGGTGGCTTTCAACTGCCACTCAGGCACATCGGTACGCATTTCCTGCATCATTTTTGTGAATCTGGCTACCAGTTCAGGTTGCTGTTTGCTGAGATCGTTGTCTTCATGCAGATCCGTGCTCAGGTCAAATAACTGCAATGGCTGATTGACCGCTTTAATGGCTTTCCACTTCCCCTGGCGAATGGCCTGTTTTGAACCACGTTCGTGAAACTCCCAATAGAGTGCTCGGTCATTCTGTGTTGCCTTGTTCGTTTGCAGATCCTTCCAAACTGTAACACCATCCAGATTCTTTGGACAATCGATTCCTGCAATGCTGCATGCCGTGGGGAACAAGTCCCAGAAAGTAAAGATCACATCACTGGTGCCACTGGGAATGCCAGGCCCACGCACCATCGTGGGCACACGGATACCCCCTTCGGTTAATGCACGCTTATAACCCTGCAGTGGGCCAGAACTATTGAAGAACGCAGGATCGGCCCCACCTTCTTTGTGCGGGCCGTTGTCGCTGGAAAAGAAAACCACTGTGTTGTCCGAGAGTTTCAGATCATCCAGTTTTTTTAACATCAAGCCCACGTCGCTATCGAGCCTGCTGATCATAGCTGCATGGTTTTTCTGTGCTTCCGGCCAATCTTTATCGCCATAGATTCCTGGGCTTGGGATCTCCATCCCTTTATTGCGGGCTTCGTTATTTGCATGTGGCAAGGTGGGGGTGTAGTACAGAAAAAACGGCTTGTCCTTGTTATCTTCAATGAACTTGACCGCATTGGCGGTAATGGAATCGACAGAATAAGTCGCCTTGTTGGTGGATACACCATTGACCACCACGTTATCAAATGGCACTTTCCTAGGTTCTTCACCTTTACCACTGGTCCATAAGTGATCGGGATAATAATTGTGGGCGTGCTTCTGATTCAGATAGCCGTAAAAGTAATCGAACCCATGCTTTGATGGCACGCCTGGTGTGCCAGGATCGCCCAATCCCCATTTGCCCACACACGCAGTGGCGTAGCCCGCACGATGCAATACGGTGGCGAGAGTTAAGTCTTTGTTATTCAGAGACTGATCGGCATTGCCACGGATTTTACAGTGACCCGTGTGTAATCCAGTCATCACGGTACAACGCGAAGGTGCACATACCGTGCTGCCCGCATAGCCCTGTGTCAGTCGTAACCCCTGTTTGGCAAATGTATCCAGGTGGGGTGTTTTGATCTGCTTTTGACCGTAACAGCCCAGGTCTCCATAGCCCAGGTCATCAGCCAGGATGAAAATAATATTCATCCGTTCTTTTGCCAGCAAGTGAATGGGACTGACCAGAAAACAGAGAAGTAACAGAATTCTCATGCAGTAATGCTCCGAAGGAAGAGGTTGTGAAGAATATGGTAACAAAACAGCTATGCAATTGCTATCGAAAGCTGATAGCAGCAAATAGTGGGTAGTGGGTGCCCGATGCTCAGGCGTTGCCTTTCCGTTTTGATCGGGAAGGCACAATCGTGAAGTTCAATTGTTTTTTCATGATATCCACCTGAGCTACTTCCACTCGCACCGTATCACCAAGGCGATAACGGATATCGCTTTTTGCTCCGGTTAAACTGCGCTCTTCATCATCAAATTGGTAAAAGTCTTTCCCGAGAGTGGATACATGCACCAGTCCTTCGATGGGAAACTCATTTCCCAGCACAAAAAAGCCATACTCGTGCACCCCAGTAATGACACCAGCCATTTTCATGCCGACACGATCCTGCAGAAAATAGAGCAGGCGCAACTGCACTACCGCACGTTCCGCATCTTCCGCACGTCGCTCGGTGACAGAACAGTGGGCGGCAATCGTTGCCAGTTCATCCCGGTCATATCCATTCCTGCCTTTGCTGATCATCGAATCAATGCAACGATGCACAATCAGATCGGGATATCGCCTGATCGGTGAAGTAAAATGGCAGTAGTGGGGTGCGGCAAGAGCAAAGTGCTCTTCCAGATCGGTGGAATAAATGGCTTGTTTCATCGTTCGCAACGTGGCATAGTGCACAGCGGCACGGTCGGGTCGCAACCGACTGGTCTGCAACAGTTTCTGCAGATCAGTTCGTCCTGGCTTGCGTGGTACTTTATAGCCAAGCACTTTTGCAAACGCAGCCAGTTGCTTCAGTTTCTCTTCCAGCGGGGTGGGATGCAACCGGCGAATGATCGGGATCTCTTTTTCGGCAAACCACGCAGCCACCGCTTCATTCGCCAGCAACATCAGTTCTTCAATAATCCGGTGGCTTTCCAGGTGCTGGCGATGATGAGCACCCGAAAGGTGGCCTTCCGCATCGTATTCCAACACTGGTTCTGGCAATTCCAATTCCAATGCACCACGTGCCTGTCTACGCTCGTGCAGGATCTGCATCAGTTCTCTGGCATGTCGCAACATTGCCACCATATCATCAGAAACATTCCAGGCAAAGGCGCGGTCAGGATCTTCCAGGATTTCCTGCACCTGTTCATAGTTAAATCGCTTGCGGTTGCAGATTACTGCATTGTAACAGTGTCGGTGGATGATTCCCCCATCCGCCGAGAGCTCTAATTGAATGCACTTTACAAATCGATTGACACCTTCCTGAAGACTCGCCAGTGAATTCGAAATGATTTCCGGAAGCATCGGTACCACGTGCTGTGGCAGATAAACGCTGGTACCACGCAGGCGGGCTTCGCGGTCCAACTGACTGTCCCGTGGGACAAACGCTGAGACATCAGCGATGTATACACGCACCTGCCAGTGGCCACTCTTCGGTATTCGCTGTACCGAAATGGCATCGTCGAAATCCTTGGCATCGGCTGGATCGATGGTAATCACCAGTTCCTGGGTATCATCCTGCCTGCCTGGGAATACGTTCGGGTCGAATTGATCGGCAATCGCAATCGCTTCTGCGTGGGCTTCGTCGGAAAATTTTTCTGGAATACCAGCAGCACGCAGGATGGCGTGGAGATCGACGCGTGGGTCGCCCGCATTGCCCAGCACTTCGGTAATGACCGCTTCCGCACGTTGATTGTCGACCGGAAAGCGGACAATTTCCACAACTACTTTCTGGTGGTGGTGCACACCATGGCTTTGAGCATCCCGCACCAGCACACTTCGCTGAAATAAATCACTATCGAGCCGCACGAGGTGCTGGCCATTGCGGACAAAATAGGTGCCCACGTATTCTCGCTGTGGGGCGGTACCGGGTACAACTTTGGCAGCACCACTATGGGCTTTCCCTGCTCGACGGGTGACATCAAACTGCACCTGATCACCCGCACGGATCCCTTCGGGTAGATCAGGGATTTCGTAGCGTTTGCCTTTCTTCGTAATTCGCACCACCACGTCGCCCTGGGCAGTCTTTTCTACCACCCCCGTTTCGGGTTGAGGTGGGGTTGCAGGCAGGATCAGGTGGCTTTTACCGTACCGCACCTTGCCCGCTTTCACCAACTGCGACAGCGTTTTCCGAAGTTCGCGAAGTTCGTGGTCTGGCACGCCCAAACGCCGCAGCAATGCCTTGGGAGTCATGGGGGTGTACGAAGAACGCGACACTTCCGCGATGATTAATTCTGAGAGATTTGCCATAATTCTGAACCGATGCGTGCAGTGCACAAGAAGCAAACTGATCTGGGCATTCGGGGTGCTGTTACCTGCCAGCGAATAGAGATGTTTTTCAATAATTTGCAGAAAAGACAATCCCACGCGGGTTAAGGTTCGCCGAATCGGTAGTTGCCAGGTGTTTGATTGTTGGTGTCAGTAACCATCGGGCTCCTGTGAGTTATTTTTTAATTGATGTTGCCAATGGACCAGCCCAAAGACAATTTCCTGTGGATGCCACCACATTTGCCATTGTGACAAATGGAATTATTTCCACATGTATATTAATATATCCACATGATCCAGAAATTGGACAATTTTTTTGGAGATGCGTGCGAATATCAGCGAACAAAATCTTCGTAAGTTGCTATCTGAAAATAACTTGCGTCGACAAAAATTATTTTTGGAGAATTTTTCCAACTTGTTATCACCCCCAGATCAGTCAAGAACAAATCCAAGTTAATTGATCATCATGAGTTCAAATCAGGGAATAAGTTTTGTCTTCAATTCGCTGATCATCAGATCCAGTTCCTCGAGGGTTTTCTCGTGCAACTCTTCCATGGTGGTTCGTCGCATACCAAGCAGATCTTCTAAAAGCTGAATCTGGCCGATTCTATGGCCCCGCTCTTCGCCGAGTTTGAAGCCTTTTTTCTCGGCAATCTGTTCAAATGACGTTACGAATGGCATTTGATTCTCCCTCATCATTTCATTTCGAACTTTGTTAAAGTCTTCTGCAAGCTCTTCTGGTAATTCTAGCAGCCAGTCGAGCAGGCGCATGATATTCCAGACTTCATCAGAAGTTAATTTTCGATCAAAAAGTTGCCGAATCAGGCGGGCTTTATCCGCAAAACGAAGATCTGCGTTGCCATGGGTCAACAAACTGCGAATACTGGCAGCCACGACCAGCCCCACGGGGCTGCTGTGGTTGGTTAATTCGTCCAGTCTTTCAGCGTAGTCGAGCAATTTCACGAGATTGAATTCAAAGTACGAACGGGTGCCGCAAATCGAAAGATCAAAAGGTTCTGAGCGCCAGCGTGGGTCATCGTCGGCCAGAATGGCAAAACTACAGACATTTTTGCCGTATTTTTGTCGAATCCGACAGTAGTAATCAAACATTCTCTCAGGGAACTGGGGATCCCTTTGTGCCTGGACTTCAAAGTGAACAAACAATACCACGGGTTCGGTGGGCGAAATGATACTTCCTACTTCAAAGAGGGCATCGGCACGCACCATCCCCGCGTCGGAATCGGGCAGCAACGTGCGTAATTCGGTATCGAGCGAGCGAAAACCCGCATCCCAGTCAAACGTGGGATGCCACTGGGGGAAGAGAATCTCGAAAATATCCGGCAGGAAGTTTTCCAGCGTTTCTTTCCAAGGAGAATCAAATTCGCGGGTCATCCGTGGGCCCTGTAGCATTGGCTTTCAAGTCATTTTACCTGAAATTAATTGAGTTCGCTTCGAAAGAAAAACTATTCAAGGATGTGTTACCAATTTACACGTGAAAAAATAATTACACATACACAATTCGGCCGCACGTGTAGCACACCACTACCTCATTGCGGGTAAGCTGGTTCATCTTTTCCGCAGTCAATGAGGTGCGACACTGCGTGCAGACAGAATTTTCCACTGCTGCCAGCGCTTCGTGTCCGTGGGCCTTCACCAGTCGGGCATATTGCGGGCGAATTTCTTCTGAGAGCTGAATTTCCTGCTCAGACAATAATTTTGTGGCGTGGGCGTGCTCCTGTTTCAGGCGATCCAATCGTTCTGCCATGTCGTTCTGGTAGGCGACCAGTTCCCCACGTGCCTTGGCCAGTGCCTCTTCCAGTGGGGGGATTTGAGCGGATTGTTCCTCAATCTGGCCCATCGTTTCCAGCGTTTCGTCTTCTAACTGTGCGATATTCCCACGGGTGGTTTGAATATCCGTTTCTTTGGCCTTGTATTCTTTCGGATTGGACAGGGTATCAAGTTGATCCTGATATTTTTGCAGGGTAGCCAATGCCGATTTGGTGCGGCTTTCCAGATCTAACTGATGGGCTTTGGTCTTTTTTAGCTTCAGTGTGGCATCATTCAGCAGTGTTTCCTGCTTCAGCACTTTATTCTGATGAGCTTTTAACAAACGTGGGACGCGGTCGATTTCCGATTGCAATTCGTGAAGGTGCTTCCGGAGGCGGTGTAATTCACGAAAAAGGGCATTTGGCATTATCAATATCCCACAGAGAGAGCATGTTCAGAGAGTTCGTGGGCATATTCCATTGTCAGGAATTCTGTTCGGGCATCGATCAATTGGAAGCACCGTCGAGGAAACCTTCCAGTTGGCGGCTTCGCACAGGGTGCTGCAATTTTTTCACTGCTTTCGCTTCAATTTGTCGCACGCGTTCGCGGGTAACGTTGAAAATACGCCCCACTTCTTCCAGGGTGTAGGTGTAGCCATCCCCCAGGCCGTACCGCAGGCGAATAATTTCCCGCTCGCGGTAGGTCAGCGTCTTCAGCACGTGCTCAATTTTGTCCCGCAGCATTTCATTGGCTGCTGCATTGATGGGGGACAGTATACCCGGATCTTCCAGAAAATCACCAAAGTAGCTGTCATCTCCATCACCAATCGGCCGATCAATACTGACCGGGTGGCGGCTGATTTTCATCACCCGGCGTGCTTCTTCCACGGTCGTGTTGGCTGCTTCTGCCATCTCTTCTACGGTGGGCTCGCGTCCCAGCGATTGCAGCAGTTGTTTGGCAATGTTCCGCAGGCGGCTCATGGTTTCAATCATGTGCACGGGAATACGGATCGTGCGTGCCTGGTCGGCAATCGCACGGGTGATCGCCTGACGAATCCACCACGTGGCATAGGTGCTGAACTTGTAGCCGCGGCGGTACTCGTATTTATCCACGGCACGCATCAGCCCGGTATTACCTTCCTGAATCAGATCGAGAAAACTTAGCCCACGGTTGCGGTATTTTTTGGCGATTGAAACCACCAGCCGCAGGTTGCCGCCGGAAAGTTCCCGTTTGGCCACTTCGTATTCTTCAAACCGCTGGTTCATAATCCGCACCCGCTTTCGCAGGGTGGCGGGTTCTTCCAGAGTAATAATCATTAGTTCGCGGAGTTCTTTCTGCATCGCACAGGCATCATCGCGACTGCCGTGCATCTGGGCTTCGTTGATTCGGCGTTCCAGATCGTTCATCCGGCGGGCAATCTGCTCCATCCGTTTCATCAGTGGCTGGATTTTCTGGGTGCGAATCGACAACTCTTCCACCAGAGTCACTGCTTTTTTCCGCCGCAATTTCAGGCGACGACGCAGTTCCGTTCGCTCTTCTTCCGATGTGGCGGGATCGATAATTCGCTCAAAATCGCCAATATTGGCAGCCAACATCGGGCGAATCGTGGCCAGATTGTGGGGCATGCGGGAAAGAATCATCTTCTTTTCCAGCCCTTCGGTCTGCGATAACTTGATGGTGCGGTCGAATGGCAGTTCTTCAGTATGAACTTTTTCTAATAATTCGACCACCGCCCGCAGTGCAAAATCGCATTCCAGCACCTTGCGGCGAAACCACCGACGGGTGACTTCGATTTTCTTGGCCAGGGTAATTTCTTTTTTCTGGTCGAGCAGAGGAATTTCGCCCATCTGCGTCAGGTACATGCGAATCGGATCGTCGGTACCTTTGCCTGAAGTGTCTTCAAAGATGGGAAAATCATTTTCAGCAAACGTGGTATCGACTTCGACAACCTGGCGACTTTCCGCCTGATCATCGTCGATGATGCTGATGCCATTTTCTTCCAGCAGCTCCAGAATCTGGCTGAGCCGTTCCGGTTCGATGGTATCCGGCGGAATCTGGTTATTCACCTGATCCCAGGTGAGATAGCCTGTCCGTTTGCCTAATGATACCAGCGCTCGCATGCTGTCATCAACACGTAAATCCATTTGTCCATCCTCCCGTCGCATGGTGCATCCATTCCCTGCGCCGCAAACTGCGGTGACTCTTCTACTACCCCGGTGGTAGATCCGGCACTGTCACACCACTTTTTCTGGTCTGAAGTTGCCGCAAAAGTTCGTCCTTTTCGGAATCGGTTGAGGCAGATTGCAACTGTTCCCGCAACGCAGTCAACCGTTGTTCCGTCACTCGTTCCTGAAACTTTCTAATAATTTCGCGAAGCCAGTGCGAACGTTCTTTCATCATCCGCCCCACTTCCTGCAATTCGATTGCCTTGGCAATGAGGTTAGGTTGATTCAGTATATCACGTAATCCATCGATGTCAGGGGCAAGAAAATTACTCTGCAACTGGTAAAGACCTTTCAGTAGTTTTCTCAGCCCGGGGTGGGTAATCTCTTCTTCCGGTATGGCTGCTTGTGCTTCCGCAACCAGGGTGGGTTCCGCTAACAATATTTCCAGCAATTGTCGTTCCAGTCTTGCTGCCGGCCCAGCAGGCTGTTGTGGCGTAACTTCTTTATGTACAGTAACTTTCGCCGAATTTCTTGCCCGCTGGCTCGATTGCAGTTCTCCAAAACGTGTCCAGACCGTTTCCTGCCGCAGACTCAGGCGTTGGGCAAGGCGTGTTATCAGCAATTCCTGCTTGATCAGGAACTGCTGGCTGGAGTTCACGGGTGCCATCGCCATCATGTTCAGGATGGTATCCACGATTTTGCGAGTCGCTTCAATCCCACGATCAGAACGTTCCAATAATGTATTCAATTTAAAATCTAAGGCATCGGTGCTGCGGGCAAGTATTGTGCGAAATTCTTCCGCCCCACCCGGTCTGACCAGCAGGTCGCACGGATCCAGACCTTCCGGCAGGGTGGCAATCGCCAGTTCCAGATCCTGCGAAATGAAGATATCCAGCGCCCGATCAATCCCCGTCTGTCCGCCAGCATCGGAATCGAACACCAGCACCACTTTGGGTGCGTATCGCCGCAATTGCTGCACGTGGTGCTCGTTCAACGCGGTGCCCATGGTGGCCACCACGTGGGTAAAATCGTGCTGGTGGGCCATCATCACATCGGTATAACCTTCTACTACCGCCAGATAGCCCGTTTTTTCTGCGGCATGGCGGGCCAGATCGAGCCCGTACAGCAAATCCTGCTTCTTAAAGAGGATCGATTCGGACGAATTCAGGTATTTGGGGCCCCGCCGATCTTCAGGCAAGGTCGTGTTGGGCAGAATTCGCCCCCCAAAGCCGACCGTTTGCCCTCGCATATTGCGGATAGGGAACATCAACCGATCGCGAAACCGATCATACAAGCCGGTTCCATCCCGTTTCGTCAGAAAAACCCCCAATTCCACCAGCAAGGTGGGGTCGATTTTGCTTTTCTGCACCTGTTCCACCAGCCATTGACCACTCAGTGGTGCGAAACCCAGTCCAAAGTTCCGCACCGTGGGGCCACTCAGGTGTCGATCTGCCAGATACCAGCGACCATTTTCACCCACGGACAGGTCCAGCAGGCAGTTCTGGAAGGTGTTTTCCACCCACTGCAGTGCGTCCAGCATCCGCAAGCGAGTCGCCGATTCATGAGAATTCTCATTTTTATCGGTCAGCGAAATGCCCGCACGCTGGGCAAGGATTTCGCGAGCTTCCTGAAAAGGCACACGCTCAAACTCTTGAACGAATGTGAAGACATCGCCTTTGGCCCCGCACGCCCAGCAGCGGTAATTCTGCCACTGCGTATCCACGTGCAGAGACGGGCGGGTGTCCTGATGAAATGGGCAAATTCCCTTAAAGTTCTTCCCAGCGGGCTGCAGAGCCAGGTACGAACCAATCACCGCAACGATGTCGTTGGCTTCTTTCACCTGTCGAGTGATATCCTGCAGATTATCCGCCACAGTGGTGCTCGTCGCTGTCATGTTCCGTTCGGGTGATTGGGCCAGCACCCCGATGAAAGATCAAGGGTCGATTCAATCGCCGGAAACAGGTAATGTTGCAATCTAAAGTGGTTGTGATCGCACGGCGGACAAAAAATGAGAATTTGATCATTTACTCATTTTTGCCAGTGATTTTCCATCCTGAAAGACCACACCGTGGGAAAATATTGCCCCACGGTACCCGAGTCGATTACTGGCAGGTTTCCCCACCACCCTCTTCATGAGTGTTATTTGATTATAACCTGCTGGGAAACCACGTCAAGTGGTGTCAAACTGGCGAAATTACGCGGCCGTGGCAAGGGTGAGAGGGGGATTTTGGCAAGTGGGGATTTTTTACAGGTGATCCAGCGGACTTTGCACCCCACTGGCACCCCGTTGCAACACATGGGTGTAAATCATGGTCGTACTGACATCAGAATGACCCAGCAGTTCCTGCAATAGGCAACATTTCTCTGGCATCCGATCCTGGAATTTCTTCAAATCTGACATTCCTTCACCTCTCGGCGAAACACTTTGAAAAAATTGAGATTTAGACAATTTTTTGCTTGTGGGCCGCACCAGACTGCGGTAATATTCAAAAGATCGTATGGGTAGACGATACTAGTTTAGACAGATTTTAATCTGGATTAGATAGATTTTCAAGGAAATTAGATAGAAAGAAATTCTGTTTAATTATAGTTAGCACTCACAATCAATCGCAACGGAGGAGAAGTTGAAGCCTTCCTTTTGTCTCTACTGCGGATTTCGATGCAAGAACTACCGGGAGCTTCGCGAATGGGAGGTCAATGAAATTGTGTTACCGGAGGCTACGCAGCGTTGTCTATTCTGCTTGAGCCCGCTCATTGGTGTTGACCCTGTTCGATCTGAAAAATACATCGACGCATCAGTTTCTCTCTACTTCCAGATCGTCGTTGCTGACTACTTCAAGCACGGGCACCGCCCCGGCAAAAGCCGTACGTCAGATCACGAATGGCTCACCGAGCACGCCACGCAGTCATTTACGATGCTGCTTAATTGCCTCAAACTGGATGACGAACGGCGTAAGAATGATCACGAAATGCGTCCGCGCTCGTACTTCGGCCACAATCTTCGAGCCTTTGCTGCAAGTGGCCTTCTCCATCTGTTCAACACCGACACGTCGATTGAACGTAATCAATTCGCACAAAAGGCGTTACCATTGCTACGGGCTGTCAGACTCCACGAATCTGAATTGACAAATGTTTTTTTCGATAACGACATATCGAAGGCATTCGACACTCCCATCGAAACGTTTGAGGCCTCTGTGAAATCACCGGAGTGCTAACAATTGCTTGAACCGGAGCGGCGAATCCGGCGGAATCTGAAATCAGCGAGTAACGTCGCCGCCCGGTTACGCTGGTCGTTATTTTGCCAAAGAAGAGCCGCATGGAATTCAAGAACCTTGTCACTGTTGGAGTGTTCGCGCTCCTCTGCTGTATCGTGCTCACCATTCCAAAATGGTTCCACGCGAGACCCGAACCACAGAGCACAACTTCTACGGATCGTCGATACAGCGACAAAGAGCAAATGACCGTCGAAGTCTTTTCGGCTGATTTGGCCATTGGCAAACCGAACGGTCCGTCAACAATCACACTTCCCGTCATTCCGATTCTGAAAAACATTCCCTGCAAGGTCTCCATCGATCCTGAATTTGACGTCTTCGACGAAATCGAAATGACAATCTCGCAAGATGGGACAAAGACTGTCACGGTCTACGACGACGACTTTGATTTTACGTTGACCGCAACCAACGACAGCTATCCCTACATTACGTTGCGATTCGTGGACGAGACCAAAGATCCTGCCGAGGAACTGCCAGAAGAAGGGATCGAAATTAAAGTACGCATCTCACAAGATTTGCGCGTTCAGGAACTTCTTTCTCACGTCTCAAATTCTGGTGCTAACACACAAAGCAAAATAACAAAGCCGTGAACCGGAGCACTCATTCACGCGGCAACTGCTATCAAAGTCTACCGTTCGTGCCCTGTTACGGCAAGCGTTATACCCTCGCGGCCGCACGGCATGATCGTTCTTCCCGTCGACATCGGTCGCCCCATCGAAGGCTACTCGTCTTTCAACGCCGCCATCGCGTCCGCGAAGGCGCACCCCCGTCAGGGGAAGGCACGGGCGGATGGGGAAATGCTGGCCAGTCAATCTTTCGTCGGCGGGCGAGCGAGCTATTCCCGTTGGTGCCTTGAGTTCACCGGGTCGCTGTGGATCGACATCGTCGCGCAAAATGATGAGGTGGAATGGCGAGTGACGCGCGAAGGGCCGGTGTTTGAATACCTATCGGAACCGTACGCGCTTCGGTGGCCGTCGGGTGCCGAGTCTGTAACGAACCCCGCGAGAATATTCGCCGATCGCGTCGGCGCGCCCTTCTGGCAGTTGTGGGTGAACGAAATCGGCTTCTACGTCTATGTGCGCCGCAAGCTCATACTCTGCTTTCACCCCGTGCGTCGTGTCGATAGTATTGATAATGGTAGTTGCGTTCTCTCGGTGTTCGAGGACAACTAGCGTGAGGGTATAACCAAACGCTGCAATGGACCGTGCGGGCATGACGGTCCCTGTGACTCGACAGCCGGTTTCCTGCCCGCCCGGCCATTGAACGTTAATGCATTAGGCCGGCCTGCGGCCGGCTTAACGGGTCCGCGATTGAGCATATACTAAAAGTGACGGCCGCAAGCGGCCTAAGTGAGCGATTGGAGCGGGAATCGCTTCGTATTCACTCCGCGACTCTGCTAAATCGCGGACCCGTTCGTCTACTGAGTTCCGCAGGATTTTGAAAATGGTGCGTATACCTCTGCTAATGCTTGTCGTCATTCAGCTTCTCTCCTTCGCGCAAGTCGGCGTTGCGGACGACGTGTTATTCGAGGACAACTTCGATAGTGGCCTTTCGCCCAAATGGAAGGTCGTGGGGCTGAAGAAGGAAGATTACCGCCTTAAAGATGGGGGCTTGGAAATGCGGGTACATCCCGGAAGGGCCGCCAAAGAAACGCCGATGCTGATGGTACTGCTGCCATTTGACACTTCGGAATCCGTAACCGCATCAGTCGAACTTAAGGTTCTTGATCGATTTACGGAGCAAGCCGAATCTGCTGGCCTATTTCTAACCGACGAGGCTAGCCGAGAATTTAGTGCTGAGAAAATGAATGTGAACGGACATTTGGTGTTTTCGCCCCCACATGTGGAGTTTATCGGCAAGGAGGGAACTGAAGCTGATCCACAGCAATATGCTTTGAAATTCTGGCCCGCAAACGACGAGTGCGGGGCGCTGAGGATCATCGTTCGAGGCGACTACGGGTACTTTCAAGTTGGTCCATCCAAGGAGGGCAAGTACCTTAACTTCTCGCATTCTGCACTTCGCCGGAAAGAACCCAAGCGAGGGTTTGCCTTAAGCACTTCCGGAGGTCCGATAGACAAGGAACACTGGGTACGATTTGATAACTTCCGCGTTGTTCGGAACAAATGAAGAGACGGGCCGCGGCCAACCAACGTTGATTTCAGAAAGCGCGCATCGAACCTATCGTCGATAAAGTGGTCAAACGCAACGATCCTGATGTCGACGATATCGTTCAGGATGTACTGATGAAAATCAATCAGCGGTAATACCACCCAGAAAAAGGAGATCTGTCAGCGTGGGTAAAAACCACTGCAAATCGTCTGAAAATTAGTCGTTGTCGCAAGAAGACCTCATTTTCGAAACATCGTCCCATGCTGGGTGCAATAATCGCCCAAAGAAGTTGGCTTGTGGGACAGATTTCTCGCGATTCGAACTTAAAACTGCGGGAAGGCTCATCGTTGGGCTAGGAACAGAAAATGTTCTGGAAACTGGTATTACCCTGCACCATACCTATGGCATGCCAGTAATACCGGGTTCCGCATTGAAAGGACTGACTGCCCATTACTGTGATCAGGTGTGGGGGAACGGTTTGCAGACAATCATCGAAACATGCATCCAAGTTTCGATCAGAAAAACTAGCAAACAAAAAGACCGGGCAACAAACTGAGAAAGTTGGCGATTATCATCGTTTTCTGTTCGGCACAACTGATGAAAGCTGCTGTATCCTGTTTCACGATGCCTGGTATGTGCCTGATTCCGATTCTGAGCCATTGAAAATGGATGTGATGACCCCCCACCATCAGGATTGGAATGACGATGGCAAAGCTCCTCCCACAGATTTCGATAGCCCGGCGCCTGTGCCATTTCTTTCCGTGTCAGGTAGCTTTCTGTTTTCCCTATCCTGGTATGGTCCAGATATAGAAGAAGAAAAGAAGAAAAAATGGCTGGAATTAATGGTACGGTGTCTTCGGGAAGCTCTCTTTGAATGGGGCGTCGGTGGCAAAACTAGCAGTGGATATGGAAGATTTAATCGTGAAATATGGTCCAAAGAAAAAGAGAAGAATGATAAGGAAGCTGAAGAAAAACGAATTGCCGCCGAGAAAGAAGCCAAACTTACTTCGATGAGTCCTATTGAGCGGAGTATCGAAGAGTTCTTAGAATCGAAGAAAACTGATTCAGCACCAAAGTACACAAAACTAATTTATGGATTGAAAGATAGCCGATGGACAGATGATGATGAACGGAAAGCTGTAGCACGATATGTGAAGTTACTGATGCAAGAAGGTGACGGAAAGCCTTGGAAGGGAAAAGGTAAAGATGGTGATCGTAAAACGTTTATTCAGCAGATTCTTGGTGAAATATAATGCCGTGAAGTTCTATACTTGCTTCAAAAGTTGCCTTAATGTACCAGCACCGCCTGAAAGCAAAAAATAATCCAGGCTGACACAAAAGTGTTTAACAGCATTTTTACAGGCAAGTTTTAGCCAGAACATGGAATGCCACCACGAAAACGGGTATACAAAAAGCGATTCGGACCATCAAGTTACCAGAAGCAAGACTGACCATGCACGAATCACTGGCTTATACACTGAAAAATCTGTGCTGGTTTATTGACCATGTTTACAACTTGAAACGGATCCGCACGTCATTAGCATGATCTGGAGTGCCCATGGGCGAGGGCGGTATCCCCAGCACCCAGTCGATTCCCGAAAGTGCTCGTGATGCCAAGATGTCGTACATGGGGTACATCGGCAACAACAAAACCCCCAGAGTCGGACAAGATCGGGGTGGATTTGCATTTCGCCACCAACGCCCGTAAACGCAAAGACGGTAGCATCGTCGCTAAGTTCCTCAACCGCAATGGTGAAACAGTTTATCTCTCACCCTACTAAGCGAAGTCCAAAAACATTGCGGTCGCCAATCCCAATGACTTTCCGTTCAAGCTGAAGCCGGTGATTCGGGACAATAAGATCAGGTACGTCAAAGCCGAGGACGTGGATTACGTAATTGCCGATTTCGAACGAAGTAACTCCCCACTGGACAACCTGATTCCGCTGAAACGACAGGCCTATGCCCAACGGACGTCGATGGCATCGCGCAAGACCACCCAGGCAATGGCATTTAAGGACGCCGAGGCCCCCGCTGGTACGCAATCTCGATAACGAGACAGGGAAGGACTTCGATACCATTTATGGCGAACACCTGGGGGCCGTACGAGCCAAACAAGTGGGGATCGTACGGGAGGTCAAACCCGGTGCCGTGACGGTGATGTACGACAACGGCGAAAAAGAGATGATCGAGCTGTATGACAACTACCCGCTGAACCGCAAATCCTACTGGCACCAGATGCCGACGATACAACCGGGGCAGGCGTTTGAAAAAGGGCAGATGCTGGCGAAGTCCAACTACACCGATCAAGACCGGGCTGTGGCGTTGGGGCGGAACCTGCGGGTGGCTTATACCCCTTACGCCGGTGCCAACTTCGAAGACGCCATCGTCATCTCCGAAAGTGCGGCAAAGAAGCTCACCAGCGAATCGATTTACAAGCATTCGTTGGAGCGTAATGACCGGACACGGATGGGGTTAAAAGCCCACCAATCGATCTTTGCCTGTAAGTTTGCCCCCGAACAACTTGCCAGAATGACCGAAGAGGGGGTGGTGAAGCCCGGTCGTGCAGTACGGTGATCCGTTGGTTCTGGGCGTGCGGGAGCGGGATGTGCCGATCAACAAGTTGCTGAAGAAACAACAACCGGGGTTTTCGGATATCAGTGTCACCTGGGAGCACTCTTCACCGGGGGTGGTTACGGATGTGATCAAGACCAAGAAAGGCTGGTCGGTGGCGGTTAAGGCCTACTCCCCGGCCCAGGTGGGTGACAAGATGTCAGGGCGGTTCGGTGACAAAGGGGTGATTGGAATGATTGTCCCCGACAGCCAGATGTATCACGACAAAGACGGCAAGCCCTTCGATCTGCTGGTTCCCAGTGTTGTTATCCCCACCCGCATGAACCCCGCTCAGCTATCGGAGGCCATTCTCGGCCGGATCGCCGCTAAGACCGGTAAGGCCATTGCCGTACCGGGCTTTAAGTCCGACAAGAAAATGAGCGATTTCGTAATGCAGCAACTGAAGGAAATCATGCTGGAAGAGTACGAGGATGCGATTGACCCCGTCAGTGGGCAGAAGATCGAGGCCTACAACAACGAGACAGCGAAACAGAAGCCGTTGGTGACCGGCAGGCGATATTTCATGAAGCTGCACCACACCGCCGAAGGAAAAGAGCAGGCACGGGAGGGTGGGGCCTATACAATAGATGTAACACCAGCAAAAGGTGGAGCCTCTGGGTGTTTTATCGCCGGAACGCCTATTGAGACCACCGATGGACCAACGTCGATTGAGGCCTCGATGGGTCTGGAATTGGCACCGGGGAACGTCGTCAAAAACGTTTTTGAGCGTAAGATTTTTGCCAGTGATCGGTTGTTGGAGATAACACTGGAGAACGGCGAGTGCCGATGGTTAAACCCATTGGTAGTTCCTGATCAATGATTCGAATACGCTCCTGGTACATTTCTCTTTTCACCTTCAACAAGTTTCCAAGGAAAGTCAGATGCAGTTATCTCTGCCATGAAAGAACTTTCTGCGTTTCTGACAAACTCGGCCAGATTGTGGGGTTTTCGTGGGTTGTGTCATTTGTCAGAGTTGTTATTTTTTGAGATGATTTACATTTTCAACTACTCGTATCAGCCTGTGGTCCCAAGTGTATAAAAGTTCGAGCAGTTCATGGGTGGCTTCGAATCGACAATCTCAACCAGACCAGCTTGTTTCCGCCCATTTTGGTGGGCAGCCGAATTGAATCCCGAACGTGTGGAACCTGACAAGATGCCATCCTTCAGGTTTTCGCCCATTTTGTCTCTGGGTCGCTCAATCCAGGCTGAATATGCTGAAGATCATCCCTTCCAGTCAATTTTTTTCAACAAAGCTTTCTTATCAGGCTTACTCGGAATAAGTGGTAGGAAAAAGAGGAGTTGCTGTTCGATTGAGAAAAAAAGTTGGGAACTTTAACATAACTTATGGAATATCGGGTGATGAGATCCGGTCAGTACACTGGTACTGGTTCAGGATAAAATTGGTCTTCAAGTTTCGTCGCAATGCTTTAGCCTTGACTGTACTACTAGTGCATTTGGAACAAAGAAAACTGCCTACCACGCTACATACGCGCTCATTGAACGGGTACACGAGAATTGCTTCCGCCACCAAGTGCCTGGTATACTGCCACTATCGCAGAAAGTTGTTTTTTCGGAGTTCAATCAAGGATAATCTGCCTTCCAGCAAGTCTCGCTGAGCCAACAACACTTCAACATATTCGACACGTGCATTTTGAAACAACTTATTGGCGACATCAACAGATTCAACAAGAGCATCGATTTGGGTTTTCTTTACTTCGAAACTCTTACGATAATTCTCTGCCATTGAAATATTGTTAATAACTTCTGCAAAAGCGGACAGTACAACTCGCTGGTAATCATAAATTGCCTGCAGCTGACGTGCGTTCGCGGCTCATATACTCTGCTTTAATTGCTGCTCGGTTTACTAAAGGTAAAAGCAGATTACCAGCAAGATTATATGCCAAAGATTCAGGTGTATAGAAAAGATATTTTGGGTTGAAAGCTTCCCAGCCGATACCTGCAACCACATCCACTTTGGGGAAAAATTGGGCACGAGCCACTTCAACATCAAGTCCACTGGCAATTACTTCTCTCTCAGCCATCTTAATATCTGGCCGGTTAGCGAGTAACTGAGATGGCAGACCGATATCGAGAGGGGGCATTGAATTGAGATCAAATTCAGCAAGTGTTCGTTCAACCCGTTGCGGAGTTCGATATGCAAGCACATTGACACGATTTTCTGATTCTGTAATCTCCTGCTGAATTAACAGTTTCTCACTTTGATTTTTTCGTACTTCCGCGAGAAAGCGTTGCACAGGTAATTCAGTATCGCGTGCTGCTTCTTTCCTGACTTTCGCTAGTTCCAAACTTTGCTCTTGAATTTCGATGATCTTATTAATGTTGTCTAATTTTTTGTCCAGTGCTAACAACTTGTAATATTCGCTTGCAGTTTCAGCAACAAGACGAACAGTCAGATCGTTCCGCTGATCGATAGCGGCAAAATACCGTTCTATCGCCGCATCCCGCGCATTACGGTATTCACGCCACAAATCGATGGGGAAAAACATATTTAACCCGATTCCAAAATTACCAAGTGGATTCGGAAAGCGGCGTTCCTCCATAATCAACAACTGCTCTTCAACAGCCCCACCACGTGTGAATTTACCAGGTCTTTCTATTCCACCGGTTGCACCAACGCTTACGGAAGGCAAATAAGCCCCACGTCGGGACAGAATTTCATTCTCCGCGATCACAATTTCTTCATCAAGAATTTTCAGATTTCGATTGTTGGATAATACCAACGAAATTAACCCGGAAAGAACTGGGTCTTTGTAAAAATCAGCCACCGAAAGGAGACCAGAGTTACGAGAGCCCGTCATATCTAAAGAATTTGGAATGCTGGAAGAATTGCTGGCGCTCTGGTATGTGCTGGGTAAATCAGTTGCTGGCTCTGAAAAACGAATACCCGGGATCTGACATCCGGAAATACCCACAACAGATAAGATCATCAGCCGGGCTATATTACGATAGTGGCATTTTGCAGGTTTCATCGTGTACCTTCAAATCAATTTCGATGGATAAATGTTGCTGAAGCGGGACAACTGAAGACAGTAGATTATCGGAATTTGCCGTGTATTTGCTCGATATGAAAAATAGCGGTTATGCGGCTTTTTACGAAAAAATGAACAAAACAGACGATGAAGTCACAGAAAATACTTAAAATGGGAGTTCTGGAAAAGATGCGATTGCAGGGAAATTGGATAACTCAGGCATTTTCGCTGAGTGGTCGATCGCTTTCTTCAGACAAAATATGTCGACCATCAGACAATCTTGCAAACACGTAATACAAACCCGGGATGATAAAGACACCAACAACGGTACCAACCAACATCCCACCGGTTGCTGTGGAACCAATCGTTCTGTTACCTATCGCACCGGGTCCAGTAGCAATAACTAATGGCAACATGCCAGCAATAAAGGCAAACGAGGTCATCAGAATCGGGCGAAGTCGCAGTTTACCACCTTCAATGCCAGCGGCAGCTAGCGATAAACCATCCCGTCTACGTTGAACCGCAAACTCGATAATCAAAATGGCATTTTTGCCCAACAAACCAATCAGCATCACCATCCCAAGCTGTGCGTAAACATCATTCGACAACCCCATCCACTTCAACATAAAAAATGATCCAAATACTCCCACAGGAAGGGACAAGATAACACCCAACGGCAAAAAGAAGCTCTCATATTGACCAACCAGAACCAGATAAACGAATGCAATCACAACTAAGAAGATGTAAATTGACTCATTTCCCTTTTTCTCTTCATCAAATGAGAGTCCTTCCCACCCAAGACCAAAACCTTTGGGCAACGTTTCTTCAGCAACTTCTTTAATTGCCTTTAAAGCTTGACCACTACTGTATCCTGGAGCAGGTTTCCCTTGAATTGTAGCTGAAGGATAAAGATTATAACGAGTAATTTCATTTAAACCTTGCTTCATCTTGATAGACATGAAGGCAGAATAAGGAACCATTTCATCTTTATCATTCTTTACAAAAAGAGAATCAAGATCCTTGGGAAAACGGCGATATTCTGGTTTTGCCTGGACATAAACCTTATAAAACTGATTAAAGAGAATAAAGCCTTGTTCGTAGGTGCTTCCGATCAAGATGTTCAAATTGTCTAAAGCCTTACCAATGGATACGCCCTTTTGCATAGCAAGTTTATTATCGATAATTAATTCATACTGCGGGTAATCGGCAGTATAAAATGTAAACAAGCCAGTAAGTTCCTTACGTTTGCTCAGGGCATCCATAAATTCTGTTGTGACCCTGCCCAGCCGTTGATAATCAGTATCAGTGTTTTTATCTAAGAGCCGCAGTGAAAATCCACCCGCCGCACCAAAACCTGGAACTGCTGGCGGCTCAAAGAACTCCAGTTTGACATCAGTCAAGGTGCTACATTTTTCTTCGAGTTCTTCGATGATTTCTTTAGCGGTATGCTTCCGCTTTGACCAATCTTTCAAATTAATAATACATGTGCCTGCATTGGATCCCCGACCTTCTGTGAGAACCTCGTAACCAGCAAGGGAAGTAACAGACGCAACATCTGGGATTTTTTTGGCAATCTCTTCCAATTGTTGAGCCTTTTTGTTGGTATACTCTAACGTAGATCCAGGCTTGGTCTGCAAAATTGCATAGACGATCCCCTGATCTTCGCTGGGGATAAATCCAGTAGCAAGTTTGTCATTAACTACCTGCGTGCCTGCTGCAAATGCACCAATGACGATGATCGTAAATATCCGTCTCGCAATTACCTTGTCCAATATTGCTCCATAAAGGATAATGGCACGTTCCAAAATCCAGTTGAATGGCTTCTGGATCACAAAAATCAAGTTGATCAGAAAGCCGATCTTTCCCCATAGATGGTGTGCAAGATAATTTAGTCCCACTAGGACCCCAACCCCTAGGACGATGACAAATATAATAGAATACCAGGGTTTTCGCTTGCCAGGCGAAGTGTGGCTGGATGGATGATGATGTGGCTTGAGAATCATTGCGCAGAGCACTGGGGTCAAAGTTAGTGCAACAAGTCCAGAAAGAATAATGGACGTTGCCATGGTGATGCCGAATTCCCGATAGAACGTACCTACTGGTCCAGGGATAAAAGTAACAGGCAGGAAGACAGCAGACATCACGAGCGTAATAGCAATGATCGCACCACTGATTTCGTTAAGCACTTCCATCGTTGCCCGATAAGGAGATAGGTGCTTCTTAGCCATTTTTTCGTGGACCGCTTCTACAACTACAATGGCATCATCTACCACCACGCCAATTGCCAGCACCATGGCAAAAAGTGTTATGAGGTTAATAGATAATCCAAAGTTCTTCAGAATAAAGAATGTGCCAATTAATGATACTGGAACAGCCAGGATCGGAATCAGTGTCGAACGCAAATCACCGAGAAATAGAAAAACTACTAGTGAAACTAATAAAAACGCTTCTAAAAGAGTATGTTCGACTTTTTCGATTGAGGCATCCAGAAATCGTGATACGTCATAGGCGATTTCGTAATCCATCCCTGGTGGAAAACTTTCTTTTTTGATTTGTTCGAGTTCCTTTTTAATTTCTTCGATAACTTTTCTTGCATCAGAGCCAGGGCTCTGTTTGAGTACGATAGAAGCAGCAGGATGGCCATCGATATCAGAATAAATGTCAAAAAACTCGGATCCAAGTTCAACTTCCGCGACATCTTTAAGAAGAATGTATTCACTTTTGGAATTTGATCGCAGAATGATATTTTCGTATTGCTCTTTCGTGTTGTATCGACCAACATAAGTCAGTACATATTCAATAGATTGAGAAGTGTCACCAGTTGCCTGGCCAAGTCTGCCTGGAGAGCCAATGACACTTTGCTCGGCAATTGCTTTCATCACGTCTTCGGTGGAAAGATTTCGTTTCTGCAACTCGTCAGGTTTCACCCAAATCCGCATTGCGTACGCACGGTTGCCAAGATTCCTAGGAATTCCCATTCCTGGAATGCGTTTCAAAACCGGCATGACACTAACGTTCGCAAAATTGAACAGATCTTTCTGGTCTGCTTCAGGATCAGTACTATAGATATTTACATACATCAACATACTGGGCACAACCTGACTGACCAAAATCCCTTCTCGTTGTACCAGCGGAGGGAGTCGATTCATCACAATGTTAATACGGTTTTGTACGTTTACCACGTTGATGTCAGGATCTGATCCGGGTTCAAAGTAAATCGTAATTGTTGCTTCACCTGCACTGGTTGCAGACGAAGCAATATAACGCATGTCCTGCACACCATTAATGGATTGCTCAAGTGGGATCAGCACAGTATCCACCAGGACATCTGCGCTAGCACCTGGATAGGCAATCGCTACCTGAACAGTTGGTGGCGCAATGGACGAAAATTGCGATACTGGCATTGTAGCAATGCCTAGGCCACCAACGAACAGAAGTAGAATTGAAATTACAATTGCCAATGCTGGCCGATATAAGATACGTGAGAACATATTTTCTCGTAATAGTTTAGATGGACTTTGGTAGTTATTCGGCGTGATTCTTTAGGTGCTTCAGCACTTCTTCAATTGGCTGAACGGTATATTCTACGTGGTCTCCATCGCGAACATGCTGAATACCATCCAGAATGAAATGCTCATCCGCTTTCAGACCTGATTTAATAATGAATATATCATCTAACTCATGTTCAATAATAATACGACGCTGTTTGACAATATGATCTTCTCCAATTACATAAACATATTGCTTATCTAGAATTGGAAAAGTAGCTCTTTGTGGAATGATGATTGCATTTTTGTGATTTTCTGTCAGAATTAACTTTCCTGTTTGTCCATGCCGTAATAGTCGGATTGGATTGGAAAAATCTGCCCGAAATGATATATTGCCGGTTTCATTATTAAAGTCAGCTTCAATTGCAGTAATTTTTCCTGGAAACTTATATATCGAATCATCGGCTAATCTCAGGGTGACTATTTCGCCACCAACTGAATTATTATTTTTTTTCATGTAGGCCAAATACCGTTTTTCAGGCACATTAAAGTACGCCCACATTTTGGAATTATCGGAAAGCGTTGTCAACACTTCGCCTTCTTTGACGAGACTACCTGCCTGTCTCATCATTCGGTCCACAATTCCATCGAAAGGTGCCTTCACTATTGTAAAATCGAACTCAGCCTCTGCCAACTTTACTTTTGCCTGTACACGAGCAACCTTCGCTTCGAACAGTTTTACTTCGCGATCTGAAATAACTTTCTGCTCAAACAGCTTTTGAGCATTAACGTACTCGAGTTCCGCAAGGCGCAATTCTGCCAGTTCGCTGTCCCATTTTGCCTTATAAATCGCAGGAATGATGCGAAAGAGTTCACTTTTCTCTTTCACTTCCTGGCCTTCTTTTAAGTTTATTTTTTCAAGGTATCCCGTTTCCATCGCCTGAATTTCAATGTGGTTTTGAGAGTGGATCTGGCAAACAAACTCTTCGGGTATGTCGATATCTCCTACTTTGGCAGTTGTCACTACTATCTGGTGGTGGTGGTGATGTGCCTCTTCATGTTCGTGCTCGCAGGCTGTCAATGAACACAAAATCATTGAAAAAATAATGCTGAAATTTCTGGTGTTGATCATAAATGCCAATGTTAATTACTGCCTAAATACAACAAGATTACAAGAATTCCAATCGACGGAATATTCTAACCAGCGTCTTACTGCTTTTCCTTTGCCTTTGCGGTTGAACGTATTACTGGAAGGATTATTGCAATTTTCGTGCCAACTCCAGCTTGTGCACCATGGCATTCCATTTTCCCGCCATGTGCCTGGATAATCTGTTGGCACAGATACAGCCCAATTCCTGTACCACGTACTTCTTTTGTGGGGTGCGTACAGTAGTGTTCTACTCGAAAGAATTTTTCAAATATCCGAGACCGATAAATTTCTGGGACACCCGGCCCCATGTCTGTACAGGCAATTTGCACACTATCGTGCGATTCCAACTGTGCACTTTGCACAGACAGATCTACTAGCCCTCCTGGTGGAGAATATTTTAACGCGTTCTCCAATACGTTCGCGATGACAGTCCGGATTCTGGATTGATCCGCTTGAATTCGGACTTCCTTTTCGCACAAATCCAGTTTCAGAATGACATTTGCATCACTGAATCTTGTCTCGAACGATGATTTAACAGATGACAATAAGTGATTTAGATCCACCTCGGTACTGTTTAATCGCAATTGGCCAGCTTCAATTCTGGTAACATCAAGCAATTCTTCAATAACACTTCCTAATGTGCTACAACTCTCTACTGCTGAGTCGATCAGTTGCTGATGAATTTGTGGAAGTTCTGCCATTAATTCACGTAACATCAGCAAATTCATTTGGATTCCTGTCAAAGGGGTTCTTAATTCATGGGACGCCATTCCAATCAGTTCACTTCGCAACTCATCCAATCGAACAAAGTCAGTGACATCATGTAACACAACTACCACTCCTCCATGTCCCGAACTAATCTCCGGAACTGGTATTGTTTGCATGGAAAGCAGTCTCGATGAATCTTTATTCGAAATTCGTATCGATTTGCTGAAATCAAGCTGATTTCCTTTTTCGACTTTCCCCTTTAAGGATTCACGAATGATGCACAGATGTTCTTCGCTAAATGGCATAGCCATCAGGGTATTTGAGTTCGAATTACCAGTGGCCGCGAGTATAGCTTGTGCGGGTGGATTGTTGGCAATTAATTCGCCATTTGAATGAAACAGATACACAGCATCTGGAAGCGCATTCAGTGTTGCTTCCAACGTGCGTTTTGCAGTAAGCAATTCATCGATGCTGGATTTTCGATAATCAGCCAATGATTGTACCATTCGATTAAATCCTATTTTAACAGCATCAAATTCTTTGAAAGGAAAATCTTCTATTCGCTGATTGAAATCCCCGGTACCTACTGCTTCAAAAGCAGTTGTTAACTTCTCAATTGGACGGAGTACAGATCTCGTAAGCCATGTTGCGACAGCGATTCCAACAATAATTGTGCCGATGCCGATTAACGCAACTATCTTTGCATCTCTGGATGTTTCATACTTTGTGGCGATATTTACTTGTTGCATCGATTGAAAATGTGCTTCTCTTAAACTGTCACAGCCAGATACTGCTCGATGAAGTAATGGAATAATCCGAGTGTGATAATATTTCCAGTCATTTTGTTTTGATTCTTGTTTCAGGAAACTATCCACTTCTGCTTGGTATCGTTGAATATGCTCTTTCAGTTCTGTTAGTACTGGATAGTCGGTTTCAGGAATCGAATTCTCTAACTCGAATAAGATTTCCTGGCCTCGACTTCTTTCAGCTTTCAACAATCTGATTCCATTGCTTTTTTCAATGATTTCCCGCACTAACGCATCATCTTCGCGTTCGAGGGAGACATGTAGTGCTGTGCTGAAGTCAACAACTTTTTGGTTCTGTCCGAGCGTGATATCCACCATCTGATGCAATCTGAGAAATGTCCACTCGCACCAGATGCTGTTTCCCACTGTTGCCAGAACAATCATAAACCCAGCTACAACAAATCTGTGATATAAAGAGTGCGTTTTCATTAGAGGTTGTATTTTTTTCTCTTGCGCTGGAGTGTCGTAATGTCAATTCCAAGTAGTTTTGCCGCAGCATCAAACGAGTCTGATCTTGCGATAATTCGGGCAATATGTTCTCTTTCTATTTCTTCAAGTGATGCATTGCTACCTATTTGCAGCGATTGATTAACTGGGGTTTTGCCAGTAGATCTGCTGCTTTTCATACCTAAATCCTCTGCTTCGATCACTGAAGATGGACACAAAATTACTGCTCTCTCAACTGCATTTCTCAACTCTCTTAAATTTCCTGGCCAATCGTGTTTGGCAATGATCTGTTCGCACTCGGGCGAAAAGTTCAGATTTCGTCTGCCTTGCCTTCGTTCAAAGAAATTCAGATAGTGCCTCGCCAAAGGTACAATATCTTCTTGACGATTTCTGAGTGATGGTGTGTTCAAAGTAATGACATTCAATCGAAAAAACAAATCCTGTCGAAAACGTCCTGCATGAACATCCTCTTCTAACTGACGATTCGTGGCCGCGATCACCCGCACATCCGCACGACGCTCCTTAGCTTCACCTACTCGTTCATATGTCCGATCATTCAAGAATCTTAATAATCTTGCCTGTGCATCGCTGCTTAAATCCCCAACTTCATCGAGGAACAGAGTACCACCTTCTGATGCTTCTACTTTTCCAATCGAATCTGAAGTTGCTCCTGTGAAGGCTCCTTTTTTGTGTCCGAACAGTACGCTGGACATTAAATCGTTCGATAACATTGGGCAATGCACTGTGACCAGGGGGCCGTCAGGTCGGCGACTATGCCTTCGAATCCAACGAGAAAGCATCGTTTTACCCGTGCCACTTTCACCTCTTAGCAGGATGACAGCATCCGAAGCAGCAGCACGTGCTGCTGTTTCCAGAAATCCCATGTAACTTGGGCTTATTGAGACATAAGTGCTGTCCCCTTCTGATTCATCCAGTCGGTCCTTTAGTTCACTGAGTTGCCTTCTCAATACACTCGCTGTTACTACCCGACGCGCCGCGTTTCTGACCTGTTCTGGCGTAAATGGTTTCGGAAGATAATCTGCAGCACCAAGTTTCATCGCTTCTACGGCTGATTCGTAGGTGGCGAATGCAGTGATCACAACTACGCCCAAGCCAGGTTGTCTTCTTAATAGCTCTGGCAAAACAGTTAGTCCAGAATCAGATCCTAGCCATAAATCGAGAAATACAACATCAAATTTACTTCGTTCGATGGCATCGAGTGCACCGGCGGAGGTACTGGTTACCTGTACCTTGGCATGATTTACTTCAAGACATAGGCGAATCGACTGCCGAATTGCTGGGTCATCATCCACAATGAGTGCGTTATATAACTGATCATTACTTAAACTAAAAGTCATCACCGATCTCCCACCCTCTGAAAAATATTGTACTTGATTGCATTTGGGTGGGCTTTCACGAATCACCATGCAGGTAGTGCTCTGTCACGACTTAATTGTCGGGTAAACCGATTTTAATTTCGTTCGTGCTTCGTCGATCTTCATTTGCCAGTCAACGCCACGCTGTGTGGTGTTGACATCGTTCGACCATGCCTCGGTTTCTTCACTCAAAGTGGCAACATCTTCAAAGCGACGGTCCGCGACACATTGGCGGGTTAACGAACTCAGTTCATTCTCTGCGATGTTCAGCCAACTTCCATGCTTGGGTGTGTAGCAGAATTCGATCCGTCGAACCAAGGTCCGCGCACGCGCGGGTTCAAACGCTTCATAGAACGCGCCCTTGGTGTGGGTGTTGAGGTTGTCACACACCACGATCACTTTGGCACATGACGCATAGCGACCCTCCAACAACCGAGCCATTTCGATGGCCCAGTCAATCTTCGTCCTCCGTTCGCGAACGGAGACTTCACGCCAACCGACCAGCGGTTCGGTAAACATGAAGATAGCCGCCGTGCCCGCTCGTTCGTATTCGTAGTCAACCCGCTTGGCATGTTGGGCCGTGGCGGGAATAGGAACGCGTGTTTCTTTCAACAACTGCACCGGTTGTTCGTCCATGCACAGGACCGGCACGTTCGGATCGTACGGTTTTTCGTAGGTTTCCAGCACATCTTCCATGTGGGCGACAAACTCGGCGTCCGCCTCCGGAGGAATCACCCAATATTCAATCTTCCGATTCGTCATGCCATTTTTTTTAGCGTGCGTCGGACCGTTTCGTAGCTCACCGACTCCACGATTTCCAACTCCACGACCTTGCGTGCCAGCAACCGAAGCGTCCAGTTGTTGTAGCCTTTCGGAGGCGGCCCAAGCCGAGTCGCGATGATGCGGGCCTCTTGGTCGCCCGTCAATAGCTTATCCACGGGTGGTTGCTGACGTTTAGCTCGGTTGAGCGTTTCTTCAAATCCTTGCTCGACGAACCGCTGGCGAAGCCGTTCCACGGTTCTAGTCCGACACGAAAACGCCTCGGCAATACGCTCATCAGTCCAATTCGGACCATCGGCATCTGCCTTCAGCAGAATCTGAGCACGTCGAACTTTCTGCCCGGTTCCCTTCAACTTCTTGACGACACTCTGAAGCTCGACTCGTTCTTGCTTTGTCAGTCGAATGATATACAACTTCCGCATGGCACCCTCCTTGTACCATGCAGTATCGCAGATTTGACTGAAATTGCCAATCCGACTTTTTAGATGTGACAAAGCAGTAGCTTGTTTCGGCACTGCGGTTGATTAAGCCAGTAACTGAATCAGAACGGGATGCAGATTAGTATGAAGATCTTCAATAACAACTTAGGATCATTGGTGGAGTACGAGGTGATTCAGCGCGAAGAGGATGGCTGTGATGGACAGTAGCCGAGCAGCTTTGGCATGGCAGTAAACTATACAGAGAAGGCAACTGAATGGATAAGAGGGACTTTCCAGTGGAGAGTGTGAACTGGAAAGATCGCCAAACGGTTTTAAGAAGATATCAGATACAGTTACAGCGTTGGCATTGTCTTCAAAAGAGACAGGGCGAACCATGGCAGGAGTTGGTAATGCACCTGCATGTGCTGCCGTACAGCTGGCATCTTGCAACCAGAGCAACAACCTTGGCTTTCGTGTTGCCTTAATTCAGTTAAGGAAGTAAAGCAACGAAATGAGATGAGGAGCGCAGGCGAATGAGGCAGATTCAAGAACCAAATGATCAAAGTAACGTTAAAAACGTCTTTAAGAGATGCACACAACTCATTGGAAAATTTCAAACTCAAAGCACGGTCTGTTCTTGAATTAGCACTGCAAATGTCATTCGATGCACCGATTCTGTGTTTACTTCAGAGTTAATCACTTACAGCCGGCCTTTGGCATCTGTGCGGGTTCGGGTGGAGGTAACAGGCTTTCGGTGCTGCCTTCACCTTCCATTGGCATTTTGCCACCTGCGGGGAAGGCCGATTCGGGGATTTCTGCAATCATTTCCCGTTGCTGGCACTTGGGCAGCAGTTGATACTTACCCGTCTGGCAATCGTAGCGGCCCCAGTACTTGCGGTTGTGGGAATTGTAATAGTACACATACCGCGTCTGGGTTTTCAGATACACTGCCACGTGGTATCGCTGGCTCCGATAAGTGTGCGAATAATAACTGTAGGTGCGGTAGGCATAACCCCGGCTGGAATACGAAAGTCGGCTGTACGTGCCGGCTTCTGCGGGAGTAGCCGAGCCAAACAGTCCTGCTGCCAATACCAGTGCGGCGATGATGTTGCGGATAGTCTTCATTTTTGTTTTCCTTTGGGAATCTCTGTTCCCGGGTTACGTTTGTTGAACCAACTACCCACACAACAAGTGGCGGCAGCAATTCTGACAAAAGAAAATTCAAAATTTTGAGAAAATTGAAAGTTGGTAAAAATGGACACGAGTTGTCTGGTCCCATCTTGGGCGGAATTTCTTCCAAAATTGGCAGAATTTTCTGGTAGAATTCGGTTGCAGACTTGTTGTAGGTGGGAAGGGACAATTCTGGAGCATGAGAATGCGAATACTGCTGTGGACAATGCTGGCGATCCTAGTGGCACACCCACTGCACGGTGCGGAGCCAGTGAAAGTGGCGGTACTGGTGGGGATCAACGAATACAAGCACATCGAGCTGAATCGGCCAAAGCCGTTGCAGTATGCAGAGCGGGATGTGACGGAACTGGCAGCGGTGCTGAAGAAGTCTGGCTATAAGGTATATCTGTTGCTGGGTAGAGAAGCGACGCTGGCGAAAATACAGGCAACGCTGGAGCTGGCACGGAAGGAAACGGAAGCCAGTGGGGTGTATCTGATTGGTCTGGCGGGTCATGGAATGCAGCAGCAGAATTCGGACGTGGTATACTACTGTGCGTGGGATACGGATCAGAAAATTGTGGCAGCTGGGAAAGATCCGTGGGACTACCAGACGATGTTTCCGTTGAGTGATGCCCTGGCCAGTATGAAAGGCAGCAGTGCAGGATCGCGGGTATTAATGATGGATGCGTGCCGGAACGATCCGACTGCAGGTCGGGGAGTGGGTACCGCCCATTTTGGTGGGCGGCCGAATTGAAGCAGAAGGCGAGGGGGCTGGTAAGAAAGAGATTATGCGAGTTTCCGCCCATTTTGGTGGGCGGCCGAATTGAAGCCTTTCTTCCGCCAGCATTTCCAACCACATCAGAATGGTTTCCGCCCATTTTGGTGGGCGGCCGAATTGAAGCCGCATACTCGCTAGGCCGTGATTTGGCTGGGCAAGGTGTTTCCGCCCATTTTGGTGGGCGGCCGAATTGAAGCGTTTGTTTTCCCTGCAACTATTCTAAGATGATCGTCGATTGTTCAGGTAAGGTAAGGTAAATGAGGGTAGCAATGAGCAAGAATTCAGAATCTGCAAATCCATTCACAGGCCAATGGCGGATCGTTTCGATGAGTAACTGGGATCAGGACTTCATTGACGAAGAGGAAGAAGGATACTTCAGGTTCGAAGACAATGGCCAGGGTGAGTTCCATTTCGGCTACGTCAACGGTCAGATGGACTGCCGCCTGACCACGAGGGGCGGTGTACAAGCAGTTGAGTGGACCTGGGATGGCAACAGTGAGATGGATCCTGCACAAGGCCGGGGTTGGGCATTCATGACGGGCGACGAACTTCACGGCATGATTTTCTTCCACTTTGGGGATGACAGCGAGTTTGTGGCCCAAAAGAAGCTAGTACTATCCTCGAATAAGAGAAAGGAAAAACGGTGAATCATGAAGCCAAATCTATTCCATTTCGCCACAAGTGAACTTTCGCAAGATGCCTTCATTTGCTGGCTGCTCTCCTGGGCCGACCCAAAGTTCGAGGAAACCGATACCTCTCTACATCACCTTGGTTTGGCATTCCTTCACAAACTGCTTGACATGTGCAATGTGCCAATACCCTCAACGATCACATCTGTGAACGTTCATAAGCAATACAAGAACATCGACATCCTTGCAATTGTAAACGGGCAGATTGTGATCCTGATCGAAGACAAGACCGACACAATCCACCATTCGAATCAGCTTCAACGATACCTTGAAACGACCAAGGCTGATTTTCCCCAGCATGCCATTGCCGCCGTTTACTTCAAGACAGGCGACCAATCTTCTTACGACGACGTGCGTCAGGCAGGCTACGTTTGCTTTCTTCGTAAAGACTTCATCACTCTTCTGAAACAGGGTGGTACATTCGGTGTTCAAAACACAATCTTTTCGGACTTCTCTGACTACTTGTCTGAAATCGAACAGCGAGTTACCGATTACAGGCGATTACCAGTTGCTGAGTGGCATTGGGATTGTTGGAAGGGGTTCTTCACAGAACTACGTGAGAGTCTTGGTGACGGAAAATGGGACTACGTTGCCAACCGAAGTGGTGGTTTCATGGGTTTTTGGTGGCACTGGAAGACGAACAAATACCTCCAGCTTGAGAATGGTAAGTTGTGTTTCAAGATCATGGTTGAGGACAAGTCTCTCCAGGCATCGGCATGGGAAGAATGGCATCGTATCTTGAAAGTCGAGTCGGCTAAGATCGGCTTCCCGCTGCTACGTCCTAGCCGTCGTAAAAATGGCACCTGGATGACTGTAGCTTATTTAAAGGGTGATTATCGACAACGAGACGAGAATGGGATGCTTGACATGAACAAGACTACAGAGTTACTGCAACAGGCAGAGTATCTTCTTGATACTGCGGTAATGGAGATGGGGTCCTGATTCCCTTTTCTGATTCCTTCATATCTTATCGTCAGGCTAAAGACCGATATCGTTAGAATTGGTTTCCTCAAAAACGTTTTTGATGATACCCTGTTTTAGTTTGCCGTGTTCTCGCATTCTGCAAAATAACAACTTCAGCCATCTCACAATAATCATTTTTTGCCGAACAAAAAAATTCCGTAACCGTTCACCGGTTCGGGAATTGGCCTTTCGCAAATTTCAGCCATTTTCTATAATCCGGTGATGGAAATCGAGTCGTTCAATTCCGAATGTCCTGGGTGCCAGCAATTGCTCAAGCAGGTTCATTTGCTGCAACAACAGCTGATGGATCAGCAACAAATTATTCAGCAACAACAAAAGACAATACTGGCGCTGGAAGCTCGCATTCGTGATCTGGAAGACAAGCTGAAACCGCCTAACAAGCAAGAACCTGCAGAAAAAGAAAAATTAGCTTCCCAAAAGCCGACTGGTCGCAAACGCGGGGCACAACATGGTCACAAGGCAAATCTGCGAAAACCCTTGCCTCCTGAAAGTGTGGACTCCTTTATCAAGTTCGTGCCAGAAACCTGTTCTCGCTGCCACAAATCACTTGTTGGCTGTCCGAATCTACCTGAACCCAGGATTCATCAGCAAGTTGAACTGCCACAGCAGCCTTTAATCGTAACACAATATGAAGGTCATTCCCGGAAATGTGCTGATTGTGGACACACAACGGCGATGACCATTCCTGCCGAGTACCGCAACCATTGCACCGGTCCTCGATTGACAGCTGCTCTGCTATGTATGGTGGGTCAGGATGGATTGAGTAAACGCTCAATCGAACGAACTTGCAAAACGATTTTTGGCATAGACATATCCTTGGGAACCATCAGCAATCTGGAAGCCGAGGCAATTCCGGCATTGGACGCACCTTATGAGGAAGCTCGTGAGAAAGTTAAAAACGCTGATGTAAAGGGGTTTGATGAAACGGGCTGGAAAGAGGCGGGCCACAAACGCTGGTTATGGACAGCGATTGCGGCAAAGATTCATATCGTAGTATTTCTCATTCATGCACGTCGCAATATTGATGCATTGAAAGCGTTTATGGGTGAAGCACTCCCTGGATTTGTCAGTACGGATCGCTGGAAGGTATATGTGAAGAACCTTCCTGAAGATAGCCATCAATTATGTTGGGCACATTTGAAACGCAACTGGGAGGCATTGTCCAAACGAAGTAAGCGAGCGACAAAACTCGTGGATCACTGGCTTGAATTACACAAGGAAATATTTGAGCTATGGCATATTTTTACGAGAGATCATCAGATAAGTCGCCAAACATTGCAACAGCGGATGAAACCGTTGAAGGAACGCGTACGCACGCTGCTGAAACAGGGGCAAGGTAGTAAGGACCAAACAGTTGCAGGGTTTTGCGAGAGGGTGGCCAAAGTAGAAAGGCGTTTATGGCTGTTTGTCGACCATGAGCATGTTCCGCCAACGAATAATGATGCGGAGCGTGTACAACGTCGCGCTGTGTTGTGGCGGCGACGCAGCTTTGGTTCTCAAAGTGCTCGTGGCTGTCGGTTCGCAGAGCGAATCCTGACGGTATGTGAAACATTGAAACTACAGGGGAGAAACGTATTAGATTATCTGGAAGAAGCGATCAACGCACACCGGAAAGGCAAACCTGCACCGAAACTTGCAACAACATAAGTGAACGGTTACAAAATTCCTTATTTTTCCCCTTTTTCACGAAATACGTGGGGTAAACGTCAGAATAACTAATTGAAGCACATGCTTCATGTCGGTGCTCCTTGACCGTTCCTGCGGAATGGTCCGCGGGAGGCTGGAATGTGTCCGATCATCAAATTATTGATCTGGGGGATATCGCGCGGCCAGCGGCTCCGGTTGAACCGATTGTACGGCTTAACGGGGTCCGCGATTGAGCATATACTAAACCTGACGGCCGCAAGCGGCCTAACCAGCGATTGGAGAACAGAGCTGCACGATGGTCGCTCAACAACTCCCGGACTGGGACACCCTCCACAGCGACAAACAAAGTTATCGACAGTGGAAGCGAGCCATCCACCACGCCGGTAAACGACAGTCGTTCTCATTGCTTGAGTCACACATACGGCGACTGTGTACTAAGGTTCGCAATCGTCAGCACACCGCGTACGACAAAACCAAATCAATGCCGCCTACCGAGCGTCATCGAGTCCTGATTGCTGCACTCGATGAGATTGCCACCGACAGTGAACTGACATGCGCAACGCGCATCGCAAACAATGCCGTCGATTTCACCCTTGGAATTTCAGGCATCGGCTCCTACGTCATATTCGCTGGTGTTCTACTTGTGGAAGCGATGCTCGCGTCAAACAACTTTGAGCAAAAGATCTTGGGCAGCCTTACGATGCTGCATGCAGTCGATAAAGATATCCGCAGGGTCTGGGTGAGATCGTCTGGCTGAAACACGGCAGGCAACAGACCATGCCGATGCAGACGCTGTAACCACTGGCAATCAAGCTTGTCTGTTTTGGGTCGGCCCTGAATCTGCCGGGCAAACTTGGCGGAAGTCATCACCACATGAAAACCAGCTTCGAGCAACGTGAGGAATAATACGTGGCCATAAACACCTGTGGCTTCGATGGCAATCGTGGTGACTCCACAGAACTGCAACCATTCGACCATTTGATGTAGGCCCGGGGTATGTGCAGGAAACTCGCGGATGAGAATGGAACGATCTGGCGTGGCTTCGACACATACCCAATGAGTACGGTCTCCCACATCAATGCCGGCGGCGTGGCGATTGGCAATCGGCAACGCCGCCAGTTTTGCAGCGGCTTCGGACTGATTTTTCACTTTTTCCTGCGTTCGGTTCATGCTGACCTCATGAAAATGGGATGGGCGTCAGGAGTCGGCAGTGGCACCAGCCGTCCCAACGGGATCAACCAAATCAGTAACGGAAAAGGTTGTCACCAAACGAAAGGGCCGAAATCGCTCCTGAACCCACACGAACCATCGAGCCGAGCACACGCTCTGAACATCATCGACTTGCCGGGCTTGTACGCCACATCCCGATGGGGTATGATAACACTGAATTGAAGTTCCCGGCTCAAAGGTGTCTGAAATATTCAGACCGGACCAAGAACAAGTCGATGCACCTGACCCGGCTGCGCCCGCGATATGATGTAGTTGTCGGTTTGGAGCCTGCTCTCCACGGGCGGCCGGCAACTGAGTCTTTTACGTTAGGCGTCGAAGGCGATGGGTGTACCATACTACGACTGCGCTGATCTCCAACCGATGTCCGACGGCTGGCTCGACATCGAGCGCATCTACTGTTTCGACTGGGACGCCTTCGACCGCGACGACATGGACCGCCTGAGAGCCATCTTCGCGTCGCTCCCGCAGTCCAAGAAGCACGATGCCCACGACTGCCACTGGTGGTATGCTGAGCAGGACGATCCTGAGCACGGCTATCTCACCGCGGGTGTTGAGCCGCCTGGGCTGCAAGTTTTCGGCACGCTGCCGCTCCGAGAGTGGGAGGCTTGGGATCGTGCGTTCCAGGAGCGAGCCGCCGGGCTTCCGGTCCGGCAGGTTTCCTGACGCCTATGGACCCGGCCCGCCGCGTCGCTTTCAGGTATCATCAAGGTATCCCTCGGCGGTCCGCTCCGCTGAGCTTTGTCGTTATCTCATGAAGATCTGTTTGCTATGCATCTCGTCACCGTTACCGACACGAAAGCTGATGCGAGCTGCCGGGATTCGGTCGGAGGCTCACCATTTATACCGCCCGGAGAACCCATTCCTCGATGCCGCATCTGCGACGCAAGAATGGTTCTCTTCTTCCAACTCGGAATCCGCGCCGAATTTGGACTCCCTTTCAAGAACGGCAGTCATCTGCTCGTGTTCATGTGCCCCACGCACAATGAGCCGCCCGGCTTGGCTTCCATCTACGACGACTCACCGCTACCGGAGTCGTACTGGGACGCAGATGACGGGCATTTCTCTCTGCGGCTGTATCCACCTGACGAACTGAAATCCAGCGGAAATCTCGATGAATTCATAGAGCCATTTTCGCTTTCATTCCAGCGTGCAGAAGAACAGATTCAGCATTTCGATGAATTCGACGTCGGGTCATACGACTTCAAGATTGGCGGCGTTCCCGGTTGGATGAACTATCGCATCGACAAACGGTGCACTTGTGGTGGGGAAATGTCATTCATTTGCCAGACTCCTGATGGATTCGGATTCAAACAAACCACCAACGCTCCGGAACAACCAGACTCCTTCTCCGCCACAGAGTATTGTCTGTTTCTTGGCAATCAGGTGTATATTCTTGGTTGCAATCGTCAGTGCGACCCGCGTGCAGTGATCGCGGGATGCGACAACTAAATTGGATAACAATGGCATGAACGCGGAGCCGCCGACAGCGCGTTTTCAAATGGAGCATCAACCGCGGCGGCCCGGTTATGCCAACCGTTAGGCATCACACCCTATGAACGCACACCCTAACAAAGTCCGTGAGTTCCTCGACGCGTTCGAGGAGGTCTTCGACCGAGACTGGGCATACACGAAGGAGATGCTTGGTATTCACGCCGAAACAGAAGAACAGAAGCGAGCATGTGCCGAAGCTGGCTTGGAGACGATTCCGATCATTGCAGACGACGGCACTTTTATTCATCCCAAGGTTGAGGATGAGGGTTCAGATTGGGGACATCGAGCGCGACTGTTGGCAGCGTATCGAGCACTCAGAAAAGAGATGTCATGATGCCTAACCATGCGCTGCACCCAACGGCCGCATCACGGTTTCTTGGAGTTCACTGTCTCACCAGCGGCTGCTGCTGGTCAGCTTGGGAGTTATCCGGCATGGACACTAGTGCTTGCCCAATTTGTTCGACGACAATGTCAGAGCGGCTCGTCGCTCCTTGCTACGATTGCGGCCATGACCCGTCAGAACTCCGCGAACTAGCATCGGGTGAGCACGCCTACCATCGTTTCCGAGTGTTTGGGCAGGAAGTGATTTTTTGCGACTTCTGCGATGCCGATTTCGGCTCTTATTACCCGGATTACTTCGGCTTACCGGAAGATACGCCGGGTGATGCGGATTACGGCCTGCAACTGCTTGAGCCAATCACTGATCCGCGACCTGTGACAGATTTTGTATGCGATAAATGCCAACACCGATTGGCGTTCCTGTCCTTTCTCTTAGCCTCGAGGCGACTAAATGCCGGATAACAAGCGGATGCAGTTGACCGGCTGCGCCCGCGAGTAGAATGGTGTTGTCGGTTTGGAGCTTGCTTTCCGCGGGCGGCCGGCAACTGAGCCTTTTACGTTAGCCATCTCGATGCACCTCACCCGATGCAAAGATCAGCAATCAAAAACGCTTGAAGAGTTCTACAACGAACTTGCCTTGGGAGACAATTACACGTCTCGTGAAGGCGGCAAAGCGATGCTTGAACTCATCGAAAGTATACGGGCAGAGCCAGGTGCCACGAAAATCTTTGGATTGACTTCTCATGCTCGCTTAGTGCTACTCGCCGAAGACACATATGAGTCACCATGGTTCGTGATTATTTCGGCCCTTGACAGCAGGAATTACCGGGTCGAATACCTAATGCCTAGTTGTATCGCACCGTGGCCTGGCGCTTATGTATGCGGAGAATGCAGAACAAATGAGGACGCGGTCCGAATGGTAACAACAGCAATCCATCAGTGTGAAGGCTGGATAGAAGGCGATGGCTAACCACCGGCTGCAGTTGACCGGCTGCGCCCGCGATATGATGGTGTTGTCGGTTTGGAGCTTGCTTTCCGCGGGCAGCCGGCTTAACGAGTCCGCGATCAAGCATATAATAAAGGTGACGGCCGCAAGCTGCCTAACCAGCGATTGGAGCAGGAATCGCTTCGTATCCACTCCGCGACTCTGCTTAATCGCGGACCCCGTTATGCAGTGAAGCAGCGTGTCCACTAACACTCAACTCGTGGCTCTTCTCCGCCGAGACCTGCCGGCACCGATCAAGTTGTGCAACGACTCGCTCAAGCAGTCGAATGGTGATTTAGACGCTGCTCGCGATATAGTTATCCGCCAACTTGCCACCAACCTCTCCGAGCGGACGCATACAACTTACGCGGTCGCGGAAGTAATGCTCTCGGATGCGAGATATGACGTCGAACGCGCATTCGAGCTTTGGCTGCGCGACAATCGTCCTTCAGCTGATCCAGTTACACGTCTATCAGACGGCAATGAATTAGCTGCAGCGATTCCATCATCTCAGCCAGGCATGTCCCGCTTCGCACACATCATGCCTCGGGCAGAGGGCTACGAACTTCGGCTGATAGACCATCTGGATGCCTATACCGAGGACGCATATGGGTGGGATTACGATTACGCAATTCAGGACCCATCTACGCGAATTCATCGATCATTCGTAGCAACAGTTGACGCCGCATTAGCACAACTCGTTGCCTGGGGTTGTGCTGCCGAATCGCTTGTGCCTCCCTCCAGCCTCAACAGTTGCTTGGTAAACAGCCCAATTGAGGGTTATCTTGAACTTCCACATTTGACCCGCCCGCCGAACACTGCATAACAAAGCGTTGCAACCGACCTCTAAAACGCTTTGTCAAATGGTACATTACACCGGCGGTGGGTGAACGTAGTCGTTTAGCCTGTCTGGCCGGCTTAACGGGGTCCGCGATCAAGCATATAATAAGGTTGACGGCCGCAGGCGGCCGAAGTGAGCGATTGGAGTAGGAATTGCTTTTTATTAACTTTCGCGATTCTGCTCAATCACGGAACCTTTCGGCACAACAACTCGGGTATAGTCGATGGCAAGGCTTGCTTTCTTCGCAACCACGAAAGACTGTCTTTCTATCCTCGATTTCTTGTTCAAATCTACGGATTGTTGCCTTTATGAATTGGATTCCGAGTACGAAAAGCCAATTCGCAAATACTCCGATTTGAGTGAAGTGCAGCAAGCCTTCCAACCAGGGCGGGCACCCGAAAGTGTTTTGCCAACGCACCTTCGCCCATGGAGTTCGTCGGCGTTTTCGGAACCGATTATCGAACGGATCGCCCTGAAACCGGAGTATTGCCAAGGCCACACTTTTCGCTTTGTCTTTCGGGGTCCAGGAAGCGTCGCCTTCCATTTCGGCGGGATTACGAAGAATCAAATCGCATACTCCGAGTATTCGCATTTTGAGGAAACGAGCCCTGTGAACCAGGATGGTGTCAATTGGCCCATCTTCAAGAAACTCAGCGGGAAGATTCAGTATCACATACGTGGTCGGCTTGCTGTGACGAAATTGCCTGGGCACTTCGTCTTACCAGATGCAATGGAGCACGCAAAGCGGGGCGCGTTGCTCGTTCGACATCAACTGTTACGTTGGCAGTTCTTGGACGGCCAACTCGTTCAATGTGCCGAACCATGACTTTGCTCTTGACCGGGCCGGCATTACGGTTTTTCGAGACTTCACGTTCCTTGCAGCCGGCTTAACGGGTCCGCGATTGAGCATATAGTTAAGGTGACAGCCGTAAGCAACCTAAGTAAGCGCTTGGAGCAGGAATCGCTTTGTATCCACTCGCCTTCGGCGGCTCCAGACAACGGCACATGACGCTGACCACGAACACCGCAGGATCGGAGTGGGCCTCATATAGCTCGTGGCCGATGTAGTACTCTCAGGTCAGCCGTCGGCGGTGCGGGAACCCCTCCTAGTCGCCGTCGAATACCAACCGCGGGTCGTTCAGGTACGCCTCGACCTCACGGTGGACGACCCGCAAGAGCTTGGCCCGGTGCCGCTGAATGGCCGCGTACTCGGCGACCGTTACGCGGAAGATGCTCAGGTCCGGCTGCGTCGCCCACATGGGCGGATCAACCCGCATCAGCCGGAAATTCGCCACTCCGAAAGCCGCCGCCGCCGAACGGGTCCGCGATTGAGCAGAGTCGCGAAAGTGGATACAAAGCGATTCCTGCTCCAATCGCTTACTTACAGCCGCCTGCGACCGCCACCTTTAATATATGCTCTATCACAGATCAGTTAAGTTGGCTTAACGGCTAAGCTCAGCCGCGAGGAAAGCAGATCCGATAGCTCGGGCTGAGACATCTCGCCAGTGTATCGATCGATGAAAATGGGACTGTTTCCTCCGATGGTGTACTGTGGTATCCCGGCGAGGCATCCGCGCGTCGTGTACGGAAATACCTCAAACACTTGCTCATCTATGATCACCAACTCATTCCAACCCTGCCGAAATCCATACTTCCGACGGATTTCGAGGAACACTTGGAGCCATGCACCTTTGAGTGTTAACATCGTCTTCCCTTGCCGAAAGTAATTTGGCTCAGTTGCCGCCTGCGGAAGCTACCTGCAACATCATTTTATTCGCGGGGTCACCTGTCCACTTCAGCCGCCGGTTCGGCTGCGACAGCCTACATCTACCAGGACACACTCGTCCATCGGCACAACCCGGAGCGATCCGTCATTATCCTCGTATATCTCACCGGCCTGTAGCAATACGTCCTCTCTGCCCACGCTCAATCTCACACTGGCGATGTCTCCGCCAACGTCCATCCCAACGTCCACATCGCTGATTTCACCTGGCGGCAATTCCACAAGTCTGCGGTTTCGGAAGATGCAACCCGGCTCCCCATTCGCCAACTTGGAAGGAGGCAAATTGTCCCTGCGGCAAAGCCCCCAAGTGACATAGTTCAGATACGTGGCGATCGTCGCAACTTGACCCCCCGATAGCAGCATATCCACGCGATCCAACTGCAGGGACGAAACCGCCGGGTCGTGCCATTGTGGCAGCCCGTCGAGGCCAACTTCACGCACTGCCATCTCGACGCCGGACCAAGCGACAATGGTCCAACCTTGCAAGGAACGGAGAAACTCGACCTGCTGCTTTACCCAATCTACCATTGCCTCGATCTCTGCTGCTGAAGGCCGTGATAACCACTGGCTCTCCTACTCCACCGTCGTCCGCAAGCGAACGAGTTCAGCAATGGAGCAGAGGGTGTGGAGTGGATACAAAGCGATTCCTGCTCCAATCGCTCACTTAGGCCACCTGCAGCCGTCACCGTTAATATATATGCTCTATAGCGAATCCGTTAAGGCTAGCTCCTCTAACAAATTGTGTGGTGCGGGTAACATCTCGAGTGACTTCTTAGGCATTTGGCAGGGTGTGAGGGAATCGGCCCCTTACGTACTCATCCTTGAGCCAGGACAGGAACTTATTCTCAATGCCTTTCTCCTCTGCAGCAAATATCAGATTAAGGTCATCAGCGATGTATGAGCAGATCTCATGTTGTTGGGTGGCATCTGAGATAGACAGGAAAACCGTATCGGTTATTGGAGAGTGTTTTAGTGGTGCTAAAGAGTAGAAAATCTCATTCCAGACCGACTCGAACTCCGCCCCGTCACGCTGGTCCAACATGGCATTGAGAGCGTCTGTATCCAGTTCTGCCATCCTGGCACTTAGTTGTTCTGTATGGATGGTGTTCATGGATTCCCTAACGAATTTCGCGATTGAGCTGAGTCGCGGAGTGGATACGAAGCGATTCCTGCTCCAATCGCTCACTTTGGCCACATGCGGCCGCAACTGAATTCAGAATAATCTCTGATGAGATAAATGCAATGAAAAACAGGAACAATTTGTCAATGACAGTGAATCTCTTTTCCTGCCTTGAGACGGTCGAGCACCAACCGTCATTCCCGCGAAGGCGGGAATCCAGTCTTTTTCGCATTTGCTGGGCTGGCTTGAATGCCAATTCTCGCCCTGGATATACCGCTTGTGGGAAATGACGGTTGGATATTTCTTTGCGACTTTGCGGTCAATCTTGAAAAAGAAACTCCCTCGTTTGCGCTGCGGGCGATAAAGGCAAAAACAACCACGGCGAACACCGTCGGCCAACTATAACCTGGGACCGCGGTCATTCCTGTCCTCAATTGTTTTCTTCACTTCTACTAGGGCGTGTTGACGAATCGGAGTTTCTTTCTAAACCCTTTTATTACAGGCACTTAACGTCAAGACAGGCGCATCATGAGAGCAATGCTTACACCCAAAATTTGGGCAATTTTTAGGCCATTGGTCGAACGAGCCAAGAGATCCGCTGCTGGTGCAAAGCCAAAACTTACTGATCTTATGTTCTTTGAGGCACTGTTATTTCTTATCAGAACTGGGCTTCCTTGGAGAGATTTACCTTCAAGATTTGGCGACTGGAATGCAGTTTATCAGCGGTTCAAACGTTGGCGTGAAAACAATGTTTTTCAGCGACTTTTTGAGGACATGCCGAAAGATACACCACTGGAAAACATCAAACGAATATTCATCGATAGCTCAGTAGTTCGAGCACATCAACATGCTGCTGGCACGGCAAAAAACTGGTGATGACGATGATCAGGATCTTGGGAGAAGTAGAGGGGGATTGAGTACGAAGATTCACGTTGCATGTCTTGACGAAAACACGTTAATCGCAGTGGAAGTAACTCCTGGACAATCTGGAGATGCACCTGAATTCGACAATCTGTTTGATGAAAGCATCATACAAGTTCCTGATATTGAGGAAGTTGTTGCAGATAAAGCTTATGATAGCGATAGTATCCGATCAAAAGTGATCGAAGAAGGGGATATTCCAGTACATATCCCAAACAAATCAAATGCGAAGGAAGAATGGCCAATCGACGAAGAAGCTTACAAAAGCCGGAACAAAATAGAAAGATTCTTTAATAAATTGAAGCAATTTCGAAGAATTGCAACTCGATACGACAAACTGTCAGACTGCTTTCTGAGCTTCATTCATCTGGCTGCTACGTTCATCAAATGCCGTTCATTCATCAACAGAACCTAGGAGAGGGGCATAGCTGGGGTGGGGTTCAATAATCGAATGCCAGAGGTTCTCACAATTCCCGTACAGTAGGAAACTACCATTCCTTTCAATTCTGTAAAACAACGAAGAATAGTGGCGATCGTTGAATGGTTTATGTGGAACATATTACTCGAATATTTATTCACGCCATGCCCACGTTATTTGCGAAAAATGGGTTACCTCGCTGAAGTGGGTGGGATACGCAGACGTTTTCAACGGGTCGGCCACGAATGGCAGCACCACATCGAACGCTGCCATGATGTGATTACTGAAGGGGTTGGGCGGTGCCAGCAGTTTCGCAAAGCGGTGATATTTGGGGCCGGGTTGATCCATGATGTCCCCTTAAAGATGCTGGCACAGAAATTCCAGCAGGTACTACTGGTCGATGTGGTTCATCCGCTTTCCAGTCGCTGGGTAGTGCGTCAATTCCCCAATGTACGGCGAGTCAACCACGATGTCACCAATTCACTGAAAGGAATCTACCGCGTCGCTACCCGTCCTAATCAGATTATCCCCGTTGATCAACCACAGTGGTTGCTCGATGACAAAGAACTGGATTACACCGTTTCACTCAACCTGTTGTCTCAATTGCCGTGCATGCCAATGGATTATCTGCGAAAATGGCATTGCCACACCAAGGCAGAACTGGAAGAAATGGCCAAGCAGTTGATCAAGGATCATCTGGAATACTTGAGTGCGTTGCCAGGGTGCGTCTCATTGATCACCGATTATGAACGCACCAAGTATAACCTGCTGAATCAGGTGGTGGAAAAACGTGACCTGTTTTTCGGGTTGAAACTACCCCGATTCGGCCCCACCTGGGAATGGCGGCTGGCTCCCTGCCCAGAAGCAGACCGCAAACACCACTATTTTCGTCAGGTGGTGGGAATTGCAGATTGGAAATAGGCACCCCACAACAATCGTGAAATCGCATCAGGTGGGTAGCTGATTGTTAGTCCTGTCAGCCATCTTCATCAGTTCTTCCCACCTTGCAATAATCACATCTGCATAAGAATCAGAGGATAGGCCTGGGTATTGACCAAGAGCAAAACCGTCGTTGCATTCAACCACTACCCAGGTGCCATCATTCATGAGCCCTACATCGATACTGCAACCAGCACTGAGTTCTTTCGATTCTTGCAAAGCATTAAGAATTTGCTTGAGCCAGTTTGTGGGTGGGAAAACGGAATGCCCTGCATAAGGTGTAATGCCGACAATGCTGGTGTGTGCGATATAAACGCGAAATTCGGAGACAAAATGGACTACTTGTGAAACATATACAGGCATTCGATATGATGCCCCGTGAAAATTCGCATCATCTGTGCGAGATTCATAGACAAATCCATTAAATCTCTTGAAAGGATGAAGAGGTTTCACAAACAATGGTCGCCCATCATATTCAACGCGTCTTCGAACCTCCTCAAGAGTTGATACTGAAAGTTGTCTGCCATAGAATTCAGCCAGACCAGTTGGATACGATGTCAGGAACGGACCATCACAATTAAGTCGCTTTAACGCCCAGGGAACAACATCCATGTTGCCAGCAATCAGTGTCGTTGGGTTGAGTGTAATATGTCCACGGTAAAGTTGCTTTTTCGAAAATGTCCCGACAGAAATCTCTCGTTTGGGTAACACTTCAAGTAATGCACTGGCTTCTATAATTGGTCGATTGGGGATTTCAACTTGTACCAATGCACATTTCGTTTTGTACTTTTTCTCCATTAAAAATCCTGACCTCGAGCATCTTGCCTGAAGAATGAAATACAATGTTTCAGGTACTCTATTCCAGAAAAGATTCGAGTCACGGCGATTTTCCCACCATTTGTGCTTTCTTACAATATCCCCATGAATCATCAGATCCTCGATCAACTGGATTACGAACTTCCCATGGGGCGGATTGCCCAGTTCCCTGCGGAGCACCGCGATCATTCCAAACTGCTCCCTGTGGTACCCGGTGGGCAGAATTTTCGCCACCTTACCTTCAACGATCTTCCCAGCGTGCTGCGTTCTGGCGATCTGCTCGTCATGAATACCTCCCGCGTGGTGCCTGCACGGATTCTGGGGCGACGGGCCAAAACCGGTGGCAAGTGGGAAGGGCTTTTTCTGCACGAAAACGCCGACGGCACCTGGGAGATTTTGGCGCAAACCCGTGGCAAGCCAGAACTTGGGGAAAAAATCGAGCTGCACAATTCCCACTATGAACTGGAATTGGTGGGGCGAAACAACGGCCACTGGATTGTGAAACCAACCCCGCCCGGCCCGGCGTGGAACATTCTGCTTGCCGTCGGGCACATCCCACTGCCACCTTACATTCGCAAGGGGATCGCCAACGCCGAAGACGAGGAGCGTTACCAGACGGTTTACGCCCGCGAACCAGGTTCCGTGGCCGCACCGACAGCGGGGCTGCACTTTACCACGGAGTTGCTGGCCCAGTTGCGTGCGATGGGCGTGGGCACTACATCGGTCACCCTGCACGTAGGAATTGGTACCTTTGCCAGCGTCGATCGCGATGAGCCGGAAAAATTCCAGATGCACCACGAATGGTGCGAAGTACCGGAAGCCACCGTTGAAGCGATTTTGGCCTGTCGCCAGCGTGGCAATCGGGTGATCGCGGTCGGCACCACTGCCACGCGTGCATTGGAAGCTGCCGCACTTGCAGGTGGGGGCACGCTGCAGTCATGGCAAGGCGAAACCGATCTCTGTATCGAACCCGGCCACCAGTTTCGGGTAATTGACGGGCTGATCACCAATTTTCACCTGCCCCGCACCACGTTACTGCTCCTGGTTGCCGCACTGGCAGGGGTGGAAACCACAAAAGCCGCCTACCAGGCTGCAATCGCAAATGATTACCGATTCTATAGTTACGGCGACGCGATGATCATTTTACCTTCTCGCTAGTCATACTGCAGTGGAAAACCTGCACTCAGTGCAGAGGCCCGAAGATAGTTTTTCACTTGGGTGAATGAAGCGTTTGGCAAGTGACGAAATGCTGTCCTACGTGGACTGACCAAATTGCGGGCATTTGCAAATTCCGCTACACTTTGTAGATAAGCCGCACACTTTCGGAAATTGCCATGTTGACTGTGGATCAAGCCGTTGAAACAATTCTTACCCATGCCCATGTGGGGCGGGAAGTTCGTCGCACGCTGGCCGATCCGTGCGTGGGGTGCGTGCTGGCCGAACCTGTAATCAGCGATATTGATTCCCCACCGATGACCAAGGCACTGATGGATGGTTTTGCGCTGCGAAGTGCCGATTGCACCTCTGCCAACGCCCAACTGCATGTGGTGGAAGAGATTCCTGCAGGCAAAGTGTCTGAAAAAACAATTCAGCAGGGCCAGGCAGCACGCATCATGACGGGTGCCGCGATGCCCAGTGGGGCCGATGCTGTTATTCCCATCGAATACACTACTATGGTTAGCAACTTAGTAACCATTCAGCGGTCTGTCCCTGTGGGACAGCACGTCCTTCCGCAGGGTGCGGAGATGCGTGTGGGGCAAACAGTCCTGGCACGTGGGACAAAACTTCTCCCACAGGAGCTGGGAATTCTGGCCACCGTGGGCAAAGCCGATTTCCTGGTGTACGAATCTCCCACCGTGGGGATTCTAACGACAGGCAGTGAAGTAGTTTCTCCTAGTGAATTTCCACCACCCGGAAAAATCCGTAACTCCAATGGCAGTATGCTCTTCGGGCAAATTCACCGTGCGGGCGGTGTGCCCAGAATGTTCCCCCACGTGGGGGATGATCGCACGGCATTGTCGCACGCCATTGCGAACGCGCTGGAACAATCTGATATTCTGTTGATCACCGGTGGCATGTCGGTCGGTGCGTACGATTACACTCCAGAAGTCCTTCAGGAACAGGGAGTTACAGCATATTTTCATAAAATTATCATGAAGCCTGGCCGCCCACTGCTCTTTGGAACGTTGGGTGAAAAAATGATCTTTGGACTGCCCGGAAATCCGGTCAGTTCGTTTGTCTGTTTCGAGCTGTTTGTCCGCACCGCAATTGCAAGATTCCGTGGGCTTACCAATCCGGAGTTACCGCGAGTGGAATTGCCTTTAGCCGGAAATCTGGCTGTCGATCACAATCGCCCCACGTATGCACCCGGGGTGATATCAATTATTAATGAAAAAATGGTCATTCAACCGTTAGAATGGTTTGGGTCGGCTGATTTGCAGGCACTGTCGCAGGCAAATGCATTGCTGGAACTACCCGCTGGAAAGACAGAAAAGCAGTTGGGCGAGCACCAGGCGGTGCTACTGCTGCAAGAGTTGTAAGTTATTGTGAATCAGGAACCTATGTCAATTCCACATCCCAGTAGGCGGCATCCAGGAACGCCTGCCACGAGCGATACTTCTTCTGGGTCAGCTTCATCACAATCATTGGGCTGCGTCGTGGCTTTTCCGGCTTGCGAATGAGGTGCATATTCGCCTGTCGAGGAGTACGACCCCCCTTGGCAATATTGCAATCAACGCACGCACAGACAATATTTTCCCACGTGGTCTTCCCACCCTGGCTGCGTGGGATCACGTGGTCAAGACTCAGCTCCGACAGCGGAAACTTCTTCCCACAGTACTGGCAGAGGTTGTTGTCTCGAGCGAAAATGTTCCGCCGGTTAAACTTCACCGTCTGTTTTGGCAATCGGTCGTAACCCAGCAACCGAATGACGCGTGGGGCCTGGATTTCGCTTTTGGCGGTCCGCACCCAATCGTCTTCGTCCTGACGGTAATTTTTCGCCCGATAGTTACTTACCTCGCACCAACTGGAAAAGTTGTAGCTGAGATACTGACCGTCTTCCACGGTCACCACTTCGGCTAAGTCCTTGAATAACAGACAAAAGGCCCGCTTAACGCTGACAATATGCACCGCCATGAACATTTTGTTCAGGACAAGCACACTCGATTCAAGCGGGCAATGATACTGGCCATCGGTAGTCATGGCATCGGTCCTCTTGCCGGACGATCCGGCATCTATTGACAACGACGCAAACGATAAGGTGAGGGTTCGACCTATTTTATTGTAAGCGACCCCACCGAGTTTCCGCAAGCACCAATTCGCAGGAAGTAGAAACCTTCACAGAAATTAAAGAATGGGGGAAATGTTTCACCAAACACGTGGCAGCGTCATCCGCCGCTGTGGCTATTCCACGGGCGGGACGCCCGTGCTACGATTTTGGTCACTTTTATTTTCCACAGGGGGACGTTCGGCATCACACTCATGCGACCTTGTTTCTTCTGTAGCTTGGGCGTCTCGCCCATGTGCCTTTTCCACGGGCGGGACGCCCGTGCTACGGTTCTGGTTAACCTCACTTGTATTTTCTAAGGGCGGGAAGCACGTGCAACTTACCCAGCGCCAATTATTCAAACCAGCTACCGTAGGGTTGTTCAGAACATACTCGATTGCATGGATCAGATCCTCCTCATCTCTAATCAGATGATCATAATACTCGGACTGCCACAGCGGTCCGGTCTTGTCCACCAATTCACCGATCTTTTTTGATGTAAACGATTTCCAGGAATGTAAGATCGATTCCAAAGAATGTGTTGGACTTGGTCGCACGACAACATGAACGTGATTCGGCATAACGCACCAAGCGAAGAGGTCATAGCGTGTCCCGTCAAAGTACAGCAAAGCGTTCTGAACCAATTCAGCGACATCATCGCGTATCATCCAGCATGCACCGTTGCGATTATTCAAGTATTGTTCTACTTTGTCTGAGAAAAGCACCTCCAAGCGATCAGATTCTGCAGGGGAAAACTGGCCCTCTTTCTTAATCGCTGCCTGGATAAGTTTCTCGCGTTCCTGCTGCCAACCTTTCAGAACTTGTTTGGGAACCGAGTCAGCCAGTCGAAATGTCACTGCATAAATCGCACCCTCTTGCCGCCAGTGCGGCAGTTTCGCACCCCACCGAAGATGAAACCTACCTTTATCCGTAGCATGGGCGTCTCGCCCATGTGGCTTTTCCACGGGCGGGACGCACGTGCTATGGTTATGGTCACTTTTATTTTCCACAGGGGGGACGTTCGGTATCACAATCATGCAACCTTGCTTCTTCTGTAGCATGGGCGTCTCGCCCATGTGGCTTTTCCACTGGCGGGACGTCCGTGCTACGATTCTGGTCATTTTTATATTGCACAGGCGGGACGTTCGGCATCACACTCATGCAATCTTGCTTCCTCTGTAGCATGGGCTTCTCGCCCATGTGGCTTTTCCACGGGCGGGACGCCCGTGCTACGATTCTGGTCACTTTTATTTTTCACAGGGGGGATGTTCGGCATCACACACCTTGCTTCCTCTGTAACATTGGCATCTCGCCCATGTGGCTTTTTTTCGGCATTTGCGAATATCAATCTGACCATTACGCTTAGTGATAACAATCAACTTGTTTACAACTGCCGTATGATAGTGAAATGGACCATTGGGCAACTAAATCTACAGCAGAGCTACTGAGAAAACCGCATCGGATGGCACCTGATGCTGGGTAAAAGTGATGCAAGCCAGTCCGAGATTAGTATTCCATCTTGCCTTTCTGGCCGGGCATTGGGACGGGATATTTGCCATCTTTATCAGCCAGCACAGGTGCGGGTGATTCAAAGGTCAACTGATCCAGGTTGGCACCCAGTTCCTGCTTGCTGTTCAATGCATCATCCCAGGAGATGGTCTGGCCGGTGTGGCAAGCCATCCGACCCATGGCAGTTACCAGGCTGGCTTCCGCACCCCGCTTCACTTCGTTGTGGGGCTTGTCTTCCCGAATCGCCTTGATGAGACGATCCCATTCTGTCTGGTAGGGGTTTGGTTCGCGCTCCGGACCGGACCAGATTTGATCTTTGGGATCAAACTTCTGGGTTTTGAACATTTTGCTGCGTGCGGGCGTGTGGGACAACGCCGAAATAATTGCCGAACCTTTGGTGCCGTGTGCGTAGCTGGCAAATTCATCGTGGCAGCCGGAAATGTTCCGACCACCCAGATAAAACTTGGTGCCATCGGCAAAGGTGTATTCTACTTCGTAACTATCGAAGTTCTGGTCGATGTAATCCCCACGGTAATGGCGACCACCGATGCCATGTGCCTTGACTGGCCAGGCGTTTTTCATCCAGCAGCTTTCATCGATATTGTGGATCAGGAAGTCGCTGAATGAGCCACCGCTGGCCCACAGGAACGAGTGAAAACGCTGAATCTGGTAGAGGGTTTCGCTGATTCCCTCTGGCTTTTTCTTGGAAAAGCAGGAAGCCACCGGGCCACTCATGCGGTAGGCCCGCAGCAGTTGGATATCGCCAATGGCACCATCCTGAATGCGTTTGTGAAGTTCTTCACGCACCACGCAGTGGCGGCACATCAGGCCCACGCCCACTTTCAGCCCTTTTTTCACCGACAGTTCGCCCAGTTCCAGCATTTTGCGGGTGCTGGGGCCATCAACGGTGACTGGCTTCTCCATGAACACGTTCAGGCCTTTTTCAATGGCATACTTGAAGTGCACCCAGCGAAACGCCGGTGGGGTGGTTAAAATTACCACATCACCCGGACGCAAGGTATCCATTGCGTTTTTGTAAGCATCGAAGCCGATGAACTTGTTATCGAACACTTTGACCTTTTCATCGTGGCGGCGGGTCAATTGCTTTAAGCTGTTGTCCAGGCGGGCCTGAAAAACGTCAGCCACGGCAGAAAGTTCAATCGGTCCGGAAGTGGTGGACAGTGCCTGATCGGCGGCACCCGTTCCACGTCCACCAGCACCAACAAGAGCAACCTTCACCTTGTTGCTTTCGCCCGCGTGGACAAAGTGACCATAAGACAGTGCAGCAACGCCAGCTGCGGCACCTGCAGTAACCACCGCATCGCGACGCGTAGGTAATTCTTTGGATTCCAAGTTCTTACTCCTCGAGAGGTTAGATGCTTTCAGGATAATCAACTTCTGTGCGGGATGCAACACACTTTCATGATTTGCACATTTTTTGAACGGGGCTGAAAAATGCTCACAGCCATCCACGTGGGCAATTCCTGTTTGCATCGCACCTGTAAATCGGGTAACGTGGGAAAAACAACTTTTCATGCAGGAAAACAGACGTGAACTTTCCTAATCGTCGTACTTTTCTCCTCAGTGGCGTGGGTGCGTTAGCCAGTACCCCCATCCTGTTTCAAAGTGAATTAAAGGCAGCACCTTCCGAACGCCTGCGGGTGGGAGTGGTTGGCTTTGCGGGTCGCGGTTCCAACAATCTCAGTGGCGTTGCTGCCGCAGGTGCGGAAATTACCGCCCTGTGCGATGTGCACGAGTCCCGCACGGCAGAAGGCCGGAAAACTTACCCTAAAGCCAAGTTCTACAAGGACTTCCGCAAAATGCTGGATGCCGGTGGTCTGGATGCGGTTGTCTGTTCCACGGCAGATCACACCCACTTTCATGTGGCATACCACGCGATGCAAGGTGGCTTGCATGTTTATTGTGAGAAACCTCTCACACATACTGTGTGGGAAGCACGCACGCTGATCAATCTGGCGAAAAAGAAGAAACTGGTCACGCAGATGGGCACGCAGATCCACGCGGGCGACAATTACCGTCGGGTTGTGGAACTGGTTCGCAGTGGGGCAATTGGAAAGGTAACCGAAGCCCACTGTTGGGTGCCCACCAAATACAGTGGTAATGGCCAACGCCCACCCGCAGAGAAGGTGCCTGCCGATCTGGATTGGGATTTGTGGCTGGGGCCAGTGGCCGATCGCCCCTACTCATCAGCATATGTGCCCTTTCGCTGGCGACATTACTGGGCATTTGGTAGTGGGGCACTTTCGGACATGGCCTGCCACCACATGGATTTACCGTTCTGGGCGTTGGGTCTGCGGCACCCAGCAGAAGTTTCTGCCGTTGGTTCGGAAGTTACGCCGGAAACCTGTGCCGACTGGACAACCGTTACCTGGAAGTTTTCAGAAACGAAAGCCCACGGTCCTATCACGCTCACCTGGTACGATGGTGGGAAACAACCACGTTACTTTGCAGAAAAGAAATTACCCCCACAGGCAGGTGGCACGTTGTTCGTGGGGGAAAAAGGGATGCTGCTGGCCGATTACGGTCGCCGTAAGTTATTCCCTGAGAAGGACTTTCAGGGAATTGATGGTGATGGCAGCATTCCCAAATCGGTGGGGCACCACAAGGAATGGGTTGATGCCTGCAAAACAGGTGCAGCAACCACCTGCAACTTCGATTACTCCGGCACCCTCACGGAAACCGTCCTGCTGGGCGTGGTAGCTTACCGCACCGGAAAAGCACTTCGCTGGGATGCAGACAAGCTGCAAACCAACCACCCGGAAGCAAATGCACTGCTGACAAAAGAATACCGCATAGGCTGGGAAATCGAAGCATAATTAATAGCATGTATATTTGTATATTTATATAAATAATTTTTGATCCAGAGGCACTGATGCGTTTCAGGGGTATGTTTGCACTGATTGTTGGTGGTTTTACATTATTTTCCATTGCTGATGGTGGAGAAAAATCCCCACTCAATGTGGCACGTCCCAACGTGGTGATTCTGTTTATCGACGACTTTGGCTGGGGCGACCCATCGTGTTATGGTAACCAATTGATCAAAACGCCACACATTGACCAGATGGCGAAAGAAGGGATTCGCTTCACCCAGGGATATGTTGCCTCGCCCATCTGCTCCCCTTCTCGGTGTGGCCTGATCACTGGCCACTTTCCAGCACGTTGGAACATCACCAGTTATCTGCAAACCAAAGCGGGGAACAAAGCCTGCGAAATGGCCGATTTTCTCGATCCTAAAGCACCCAGCCTGCCACGGATATTGAAAGAAGCTGGTTATGCCACAGCGCATATAGGCAAATGGCACCTGGGTGGTGGCCGCGATGTCACGAATGCACCAAAATTTCGCGAATATGGCTACGATCTGGGGTTGGGTACCTATGAAAGCCCCGAACCTGCCGCACCTCTCGGTTTGAAAACAGTTCCATGGGGTCCGCAGGATCAATTAGAGCCACAACAGGTTCCGCGCCATGCTCGAACAGAATGGATGATCGATCAAACGCTGGCTTTCATCAACAGGCACAAGGATCAGCCCTGCTTTGTGAATCTATGGCTGGATGACACGCACACCCCGTTTTCGCCATCAGAACAGCAGATAAATGCTGTCAGAGCAGAAGGCGATTCCCCGCAAAAAACAAGATATAAAGCGGTGATGGTGGCAATGGATCACCAGATCAAACGATTACTGGATGGCCTTCGTAAAACGAATACCCTGGTTCTGCTGGTGGGCGACAATGGTGCCTCCCCACCTTTTGAAAGAGAACGGTCCGGTGGGTTACGAGGGCAAAAACTAAGTCTCTATGAAGGGGGCGTTCGAGTTCCATTCATTGCCTGGTGGCCAGGTGTTGTTCAGGTTGGTTCCACAGATGAATCAACCATCTTTTCAACGTTGGATTTTGTGCCTACCCTGGCTACGATTTGCCAGGCAAAACGTCCCAGAGACTATCAGTCTGATGGTGAGGATAACAGTGCCGCACTATTGGGACACCGTCCAGTTCGGGAAAAGCCGCTTTTCTGGGAATACGGAAGAAACAGTACTTCGTTCGCCTATCCCAAAGATCCGAAGCACCGCAGTCCAAATCTGGCAGTTAGAGAAGGCAAATGGAAACTGCTGATCAATGCCGATGGCAGTGGGGCGGAACTCTATGACCTGGACAAAGACCGTGGAGAACAACACAATCTGGCGAAAGAGCAGCCCAAATTGACAATCCGGCTGAGTGATCTGTTGATGAAATGGCGAAAAAACCTACCCGCTGTTGAAAAGTAATTTGTAACAAGATTTGATTGCGGAATTATTTTTCATTGCTTTTTCATTTTTCTTACGTTATAATTGAATTATGTTCACTTAATAAGTGGTTATTTTAACACTTATTGTTGGTTGGATATATTTTCTAAAGGAAGTCGAAGATGATTCGGTATCTGTTATTATTCGCAGCCGGTTTTCTGGCTACGAGTACCCTTTCTGCACAGACCCGGGATGAAAAGGTCAAGAACGATCGGGCTAAATTTGCCCAGAACGATCTGTGGCTGTACAGTGATTTTCCGAAAGCGATCGAACAGGCGAAAGAAAGCGGCAAACCAATTATGGTGGTGCTGCGCTGTATCCCCTGCGAAGAGTGCGTCAAACTGGACGATGAACTTCTGGAACAGGATGCGGAATTGCAGGCACTCTTGAAAAAGTTTGTGTGCGTGCGGATTATTTCCACGAACAGCCTGGATCTGAATGTGTTTCAATACGATACCGACCAATCGTTTGCGGTGTTCTTTCTCAACGCCGACAAAACAATTTACGGCCGATTTGGCACCCGTTCGCACCGCACCAACTGGGTGGGGGATGTTTCCATTGATGGCTTGAAAAAAGCAATGAATGGTGCACTGAATCTGCACCAGAATTTTGCAACGGTGCGGCCCAGCCTGCTGGCAAAAACAGGCCCCAAACCAATGTATCCCACACCCGTGCAGTTTCCGAATCTGAAAGGAAAATACGAAGCCACCATTAATTACAACAATCAGGTGGCTCGCAGTTGCATCCACTGCCACCAGATTGGTGAAGCGGTGCGAGATACTTACCGGGTTCGAAAACAGGCGATTCCGGAAGAACTGCTGTTTCCTTATCCCCACCCGAAGATGTTCGGGCTGGTCATGGATCCCAAGGAAAAAGCCACGATCAAAGCGGTGGAAGATGCTCCCGGCAAGGGCTTGATCACTGGATTTCAGGCAGGCGACGAAATCTTAACCTTAAATGGGCAACCGTTGCTTTCACTGGCAGATATTCAGTGGGTACTGCACCACATTCCCGCCAGCGGTGGCAAACTGACTGCCGTAGTGAAACGTGGGAACAAACCGGTGACGCTGGAATCAACGCTTCCCAGTGGCTGGCGTCGACAGGGTGATATTTCCTGGCGTGTTTCATCATGGGGCCTGAAACGAATGACCACCGGCGGCCTGTCGCTTGAAGCCACACCAGATGATGTGCGACAACGCCTGAAAATTCCCGCAACCAACATGGCACTGCGGGTACGCGCCATGGGACAATACAACGAGCACGCAGCAGCCAAGCGGGCTGGCTTCCAGGTGGGTGACATTATTGTGGCATTCGATGGCCAGAATGATCTACTCCGAGAGCAGGATATCTTCTTCTACGGTGCCACAGTGAAGAAAGCGGGCGAGAAGGTAAAAGTGAACATTCTCCGCAACCAGCGTTCCATGACGCTGGAACTGCCGATGCAGCAATAAACGTGGATAATCGACTTCCGGTTTGAATTTGAAAAATGAATTCGTCGCAAGCGATTGAAAATTAGCCACTTAACGATTTTTGACCCAGAAAATTGCCCAGATTGCTTGACTTTCATATAGAATTGTTCACTGAACCTGGCGCATGATGCAGGTGGGATTTTTCCAGATAGCAAAGCCGAAAACTTTGCTTGTCGTGCTGTTTGTAACGAACTTCCGTTTCCCAGAACGGATCGAAAAACTGAAAAAGCAGTGCGATACCCACACCAACCCTTCACAATAGCAGGTAGCACCGAAGTTACGGCTACTGAATATTAATAAAACATTCTTTTGAATGTATAAATTGTTATATAACAAGAATAGGATAACCTGCACCGATGAAAATCTCTCGTGTTTTTACCCAGGAAGGACAAGAAACATTTGCGAATATTCCCTTCACGCCTCGGGACTCACGGATTGTGAACCCCAACGGTACCGTGGTATTCGAGATGCGCGAGGTGATGGTGCCCAAAGGCTGGTCGCAGGTGGCAGTGGATATTCTGGCACAGAAATACTTCCGCAAAGCGGGCGTGCCGGATCAATTAGAAAAAATTCATGAAGAAGGGGTGCCCACCTGGCTGCAACGGTCGCAGGCCGCACCCGGTGCCACACTGGTTTCCGAAGGTGATTCACGTCAGGTATTCAGTCGACTGGCCGGGTGCTGGACCTATTGGGGTTGGAAAGGTGGCTACTTCACCGCAGAAAGCGATGCCAAAGCGTTTTACGATGAAGTCTGTTACATGCTGGCCAAACAAATGGCCGCACCCAACAGCCCCCAGTGGTTCAACAGTGGCCTGCACTGGGCGTACGGCATCGAAGGACCAGCACAGGGGCATTATTATGTGGACCCCACCACTGGTTCGATGCAAAAATCGACCAACGCCTACGAACGGCCTCAGCCCCACGCCTGCTTCATTCAATCGGTCTCCGATGACCTGGTGAACGAAGGCGGCATCATGGATCTGTGGGTGCGTGAGGCACGCATCTTCAAATATGGCAGTGGCACCGGTTCGAACTTCAGCCACATCCGTGGTGATGGCGAGCCACTATCCGGGGAGGCAAATCTTCCGGCTTAATGAGTTTTCTGAAAATCGGCGACCGTGCCGCAGGTGCCATCAAATCTGGCGGTACCACCCGTCGGGCTGCAAAAATGGTGGTGCTCGATCTCGACCACCCAGACATTGAAGATTTCATTAACTGGAAAGTGGTAGAAGAGCAGAAAGTGGCCTCGCTGGTGCAGGGTTCCAAACTGCTGAACCGGCACCTGAACCAGATTCTGAAATCGATTACCACCAGCACCGATGCGGAACGCCGCAGCAGCATCAAGCACAATCCCGAGTTGCGGAAAACAGTGCTTGCCGCACGCGAAGCACTGGTACCGGAAAATTACATTGCCCGCGTGATTCAACTGGCCGATCTGGGCATTACGTCGCTGCAGATTGAAGAATACGATACCGACTGGAACTCGAAGGCATATTTCACCGTTTCCGGCCAGAATTCGAACAATTCGGTGCGGATTACCAACGACTTTATGAATGCCGTCAACAACAATGGCGACTGGCACCTCTACTGGCGAACGGAAAAAGAAAACGCCCTGAAGCAAAACCGCCAGCCGAAACCATGCAAGACCATGAAAGCCACCGAACTGTGGGATGAAATTGGTTTTGCCGCCTGGAGTTGTGCCGATCCCGGGGTGCAGTACGATACCACCATTAATGAATGGCACACCTGCCCCAACGATGACCGGATTAACGCCAGCAATCCGTGCAGCGAATACATGTTCCTGGATGATACCGCCTGTAATCTGGCTTCGCTGAACCTGCAGACGTTTTACGACACCGAAAGCGGCAAATTCCAGATTGATCCGTACATCCATGCCACGCGCTTGTGGACGTTGATTCTGGAAATCAGCGTTTACATGGCACAATTCCCCAGCGTACCAGTGGCCCAGAAGTCGTTCGATTACCGCACGCTGGGTCTCGGTTATGCCAATCTGGGTGCGTTGTTGATGGTGCAGGGAATTGGCTACGATTCCCACGAAGGGCGGGCACAGGCGGGCGCTCTGACAGCGATGATGCACTGTGCTTCTTACGCCACTTCAGCAGAAATTGCTTCGGAACTGGGAACATTTGCCCGTTACGAAGCAAACCGCGAGCCAATGCTTCGCGTGATCCGCAACCACCGTCGGGCTGTTTACAACGTGGCACCCACGGAATATGAACACCTGACCGTGACACCGGTGGGAATCGACCCGCGTTACTGCCCAAGTTACATGTTGCAGGCCGCGAAGGAACAGGCCGACCGCATGTTAGAACTGGGCGAAAAACATGGCTTCCGCAATGCTCAGGTAACAGTCATTGCCCCTACGGGCACCATCGGGCTGGTAATGGATTGCGATACCACCGGTATCGAGCCGGACTTTGCACTGGTGAAGTTCAAAAAGCTGGCAGGTGGGGGATATTTCAAGATCATCAACCAGTCGGTGCCACCCGCACTGACACGGTTGGGCTACACGCCCACGCAGGTGGAAGAAATTGTTCGCTATTGCCGTGGTGCCGCCACCCTCACTGGCTGCCCACATATTAATACGCAAGTGCTGAAACAGAAAGGATTTACGGATGAAGTGCTGAAGAAGATTGAAGACGCACTGCCAGGCACCTTTGAATTGTCGTTTGTCTTTAATCGCTACACACTGACTGATGACCTGCTGGAAAAACAGTTACAGATCCCACGTGCCCAGTTTGAGGCACCCGATTTCGATCTGTTGGCGTATCTGGGCTTCAGTCGGTCCCAGATTGCCGAAGCCAGCGAATATGTCTGTGGGACGATGACGGTTGAAGGTGCCCCCCACCTGAAGCCGGAGCACTATTCGATCTTCGATTGTGCCAACAAGTGCGGTAAAAAAGGCCAGCGTTACCTGCTGGCCGAAGCCCACATCCGCATGATGGCTGCCGCACAGCCCTTTATCAGTGGGGCAATTTCCAAAACCATCAACATTCCTTACGAAGCCAGCATCGACGATGTGAAGAACGCTTACCAGCTTAGCTGGTCGCTGATGTTAAAGGCCAACGCCCTCTACCGCGATGGTTCCAAGCTAAGCCAGCCACTGAATACGGTCTCTGACACACTGGATGAAGATCTGCACGATGGTGACGTGATCACGACCAGCGATTCTGCTAACAAGATTGCAGAACGGATTGTGCACCGCTACATTGCCAAGCGGCGGCGGTTGCCGGATCGGCGTGCTGGTTACACCCAGAAAGCCCGCATTGGTAACCACAAAGTTTACCTGCGGACCGGTGAATATGCCGATGGGACGCTGGGTGAAATCTTCATTGATATGCACAAGGAAGGTGCGGCCTTCCGCAGTATGACCAACTGCTTTGCGATTGCGATTTCGCTCGGTTTGCAGCACGGCGTGCCACTGGAAGAGTTTGTGGATGCCTTTACCTTCACCCGTTTTGAACCAAACGGCGTGGTGGGTGGTAATCCCCACATCAAGATGGCCACTTCGATCATCGATTATGTGTTCCGTGAACTGGCCGTGACCTACCTTGGCCGCTACGACCTGGCCCACGTGGAGCCAGAATCGCTGCGTGGGGATTCGATTCATCAGCCCGAACCCGATTTTGACGATGAAGAGGTGATTTCGGAGCGAATTGTCGAAAATGCCTCCCCACGTCGGATGGTGGTGCCACAATCAGAGCATGTGAAACCAGGTGGCAACGGCAATCAGGATCATGGTAATAAAGGTGGTGGCTCGGGAAAAGTAGTTGAGCATGGACGCGGCAACGGTACAAATGGCAGTGCGTCGAAACCATCCAGCAACGGTGGGGGCTACAGTGCCACCGCAACCAAGCCCGCCGCACAATCGAATGATGTGGCAAAACTACTGGCGGAACGGGTCAAGCAAGCCCGCCTGAAAGGCTATGAAGGCGATCCGTGCAGCAAATGCCAACAACTGACGCTGGTACGCTCCGGTGCCTGCATGCGATGCGATACCTGCGGCGAAACCAGTGGGTGCAGTTAGAGGCCTTTGCTCAGGCACGAAGTGCTGACTAATCATAGCCCGCTCCGTGATGGCCGGAGACTAAACTCAGTTTCAGTTCATTGAGTTTGCCTTTATAGCCCGCAGCGCGTAAGCAAGAGTTCTTTCTGCCTGAACCCTTGCTTACGCTGCGGGCGATGAAGGCAGTTACTGCACGATTTTTTACCGAGTTTCAAACTGATTAAAGTTTACTTTGCAAATTCTTATGCCAGAATAGAATGCAGCACTTTGCCACGCATCAGTGGGATGGGGCGGTTTTCCACATCGTAGATCATCATTTCCGGATCAAAACCCAGGCAATGGAACAGGGTCGCAAGGTAATCACACGGACGCACGACATCGCCCAGTGGTTCTCCCGCCTGTTTGTCTGTTTTGCCATAAACGACACCGCCGCGAATTCCCCCACCCGCCAGTGCGATGGAAAACACTCTGCCCCAGTGGTCGCGGCCCTTTTTCGCATTGAACTTTGGCGTATGGCCAAATTCTGCCACCCAGCAGACCAGTGTTTCATCCAGCAAACCTCGCTGGTCCAGGTCGGTTATCAATGCAGAATAGGTCTGATCCATGCTTGGCATCAGCCAGCCTTTCAGGCTCTTACTGTGGTCCAGGTGGGTATCCCAGCCCCCACCGTTAGGCAGTTTTTTGTCTTGCGACGCCCAGTTGACCTGCACTAACCGCACCCCGGCTTCCACCAGCCGACGGGCCAGAAGTACCGATTGGCCGTGCTTGCTGCGGCCATAACGATCCCGCATCGATGGGCTTTCCAGGTGCAGGTCAAACGCCTCCCGCGCCCGATTGCCAGTCAACATATCAAATGCCTGTTGCTGGTATCGGCGAAATTGTGAACTTCCACTGGTGGGGGTGGGTTCTGAAAGCTGCTGCAACAATTCCTGACGGTGCTGCACACGTTGCGAATCGAGGCCCGCTTTCATTTCACACCCAGGTGCGGTGAAATCGGCTGCGGCAGGATCGCATTCCAGCATCCACGGATCAGCCGATTTGCCAAGAATTCCAGTGCCTGTTCCCGGCCAGGGGTATAAACCATCGAAATTCGCCAGTCGACGTGGCAGCACCATTGACGATGGCAAGCCATGTTGAGGTGGACAGACAGCACGGACCAAGGCGTTGAATGAAGGCTGGTTGTTGGGGCGGGCCTGCGTCATGTTTTCGCGATTCAAGGGCACGTGGGGAATGCCGGTCAGCATCTGGTAGCCACTGGTCGAGTGGGCATTATCCAGCGTCACCATCGTGCGAATCACAGCAATCTTATCGGTCAGTTGTGCGGTCTTTGGCATCAACTCCCCCACCTGCAGGCCGGGGGTTTTGGTCGAAATCACACCAAAATCGCCACGCACTTCCACGGGAGCATCCGGTTTGGGATCCCACGTTTCATGGTGGGGTATCCCACCAGAATTGAACAACAGGATGATTGATTTGGCTTTTCCCTGGTGGCTGGTTCCTGCCTTAGCCTGTGCTGCCAGCAGATGTGGCAATGTGAAAGCTCCCACAGCACCGATTTTCAAAGCCGCACGACGATGGAACATTGGCGTGGTCATGGAAAGGTTCTCTACCAGGTGGGATTTCATTTATGAGAGAACCTTACCACATTCAAATGGAGATCTCAAGAACTTTTTCAGCATGATGGCTGACAAGACATTCTAACATTCTCCTGATCGTTATTTGGCTATTTTAATGAAGAAAGTTTCGATTCGCGTAAGCTCTTATTTGAAAAGAGCTTATGGAATAGACATTGCCACTGGCTTTACTGGAAGCAAGCAGAAAATGAACGCAGTTTCACATGGCGAGACTATATTAATATACGCATGTACAATTAATCGCACACGTTCGAGTGCCCAAATTGGTAGATTTTGCAAAATTTTTCAAAAACGATGCGTTTTCAAGATGAAATGCTGATAGATCGATCGCAAATGTGGTTAAGTGGCATTTCTGATCTGAATTTTTCAGCTCATTTGTGTGTAGCCTGGATACGGCAAATCGACTGTGAAGGTTGAGCCACGGCCTGGGGCGCTATCCACGGTCACTGTGCCACCCATGAATTCGACGTATTCTTTGACCACTGCCAGACCCAGACCCGCGTGCACCCCTGTTTCGTGGCGGGAGGCATCAGCCCGAAAGAACCGCTCGAAGATTTTGCTCTGTACTTCCTGCGTCATGCCGATTCCGGTGTCTTCCACAAGGATTTGTAATCGGTCATTTTCTGGTGGGACCACTTTCAATCGCACCATCCCACCTGGGTGAGTATATTCAATGGCATTGTGCACCAGATTCATCAGCACCTCACGCAGTTTATCGCGATCGGTGGTAATCAACAGTTCCTGCGGACAATCCAGTTGAAAATCGATGTTTCGCACAGAAGAGAGCGGTCGGCCAATGGTGGCACAATCTTTGGCCAGTGCGGTCAGGTCAAATTCTTTGGCTCGCAGCAGGTCCGCACCCGCATCCAGCCAGGCCAGCATCAGTAATCGTTCCACCAGACTATTCATCTGGCGGGAGATATCGAGGCATTCCGCAAGCGTCCCCTGATACTGTTCCGTGGTGCGTTCTTTTCGCAACGCCACTTCCAGGGTGGTAGTCAGTGCCGCAATCGGCGTGCGTAACTCGTGCGAGATATCCGCTGCAGCACGCTTCTCCCGTTCAAAAGCCATTTGCAGTTCAGATAACGCTAACGCCAGCCGCTGGGTGACAGGCCGAATTTCCGATGGCAGTTCCCGCGCCTCCAGGGGAACAAAAAAGTCTTTGGTTGAAATTTTGCTCACCGCATCGGACAGCCGATTTAAGGGTGACAGACTACGGCCGACAATAATCCAGCCCACAAGCAGAATCACCATTCCTGCCACTGCTGCGGTAATCCCCAGGCGATTCTTTAAGTCACTGAGAATGCGGTCATTGTCCCGCTCCTGAGCGGCCAGTTCTTCTGCTTTTTGTTTCAGAAGTGTGACAAATTTGGGGTGGGCACCACGTTCATCCGTTTTCCAGGCCACCTGAACATACATAGATGGCAGGCTGAAACCGGAAAACCACCGAGTATCAGGTGGGGGTGTTGGTGGGGGCCCCACAATCGGACCGGGACTACTGGGTGCAGGGCGAATCGATGTCAAAGAACCATACAGTGCAGCAGTAGGGCGATAGTCAACCCGGCGAAAACCACGACCCGAAAAATAGGTGCCGATCCGGCTGAATCGCGTCACAGGGACTTTAATGGTCACCAGACGGGCACTGCTGCCATCATACAGTTCCACATTTTCATAGCTCGATTGAAACAATGTCGATGGGCCTGACTGCGATTTGATTTGTAGTGGTAATGCCTGGTTGTTGAGTGTCTGCGATTGCCATCGTGCTCCCCAATCGCTGGTAATCTGGACATATTCGTATTTGGCATGATCGTGGTCAAACGGCAGTTCGTCTTCATTCAGAGTAATTGTGGTGGTGAGACGCACCTGCGTAAAAAAGGCCACCGGATTTGGCAGTGCCATGCTTAAGTGTGTCACCAGTGGGAAAATCGGTCCGGGTGCAGACGCGGCAAGGATTGCATTCACTTCCGAATTTACAAACATCCGCTGCAGATCTTCCGCACGGTATTGTGATTGAGCTTCGGTCGATAATTCCTGTGCGTAAAGTAGCAGTGCCTCATCGAGCTTCGATTGATATCGCAGATCGATCAGACTACGCGTGGACTTTCTCTTGTCTTCGATGGCATCAGCAGAGGTGCGGTATACAAACCAACTGGCAACAACCAGTGTCACGCTGAAGAGAAGTAAAAAGTTCAGCAAAATGGTGCGTCGAATAGAACGCATTATTCTGGCTCCGCAGACTCCGCGACGAGATCCGCAGCTGGAACCATCTCTTCGTCTCGCAACATATAGCCTTCACCCCACCGAGTCAGAATCAGAGGCGGGGTAAAGGTACGATCGATTTTGTTCCGCAGATAGCGGAGGTATACATCGACCACGTTGGAGGTGTTTTCATCGTGCTCATCCCACAAATGATCCCAGATCATTGTGCGGCTGACCACTTTGCCACGGTGGAATGCCAGAAATTCCAGGAGTGCGTATTCTTTGGGTGTCAGGTGGATCGATTTTCCTGCTCGAACGGCAGTACGTGCGGAAGTATCCAGCACCAGATCATAGATTTTTACCACCGGATCCTTGACGTGGTGGCCACGGCGGATCAGGGCCCGGATTCGTGCCAGTAATTCTTCCAGTTCGAATGGTTTGGTCACGTAATCATCTGCACCAGCATCCAGACCAACCACTTTATCGTTCAGTGTGCCACGTGCGGTGAGCATAATCACCGGTGAAGTGACCCCCACGCTCCGCCAGCCTTTCAACAGGGTCAGCCCGTCTTTGCCAGGCAGCATCACATCTAACACCACGACATCGTAGGCATTAGCACGTGCTTTCTGGTCTGCATCAGTGCCATCGGAAGACACATCAACAGCAAATCCTTCTTCTTCTAAACCCTGTTGCAACGCACGCAGCAGGTGGCGATTATCTTCGACTAGTAGTACACGCACGGGTTGTCCTCGTAAACTCATTAGTTTTGATCCTAACTCATGAGAATGAAAAGAAAATGAAAAAGATTCAAAAAATGTGCAGATTTGTTCAGAATTTTAATGAGTTTTCTTCAGAAAGTACGAAAGGGTCATGAATTTCATGCCAAATCTGAATTTTGCTGGAAAATTAGTTCACTACGTTAGGGATCGGTTGTCCCAATAGTGCACAGCGGATGGCAAATGCACCCTTGGTGCGCATGTCCATTAAACCTTGTACCGAATAAAAGGCGGCGTGCGGATTAATGATAATTCGCCGGTAAGCGGGGTGGTTGGGATCGCGCCATGCCACCAGCAGTGGGTCGTCATTGGCAGGTGGTTCCACGGGAAGCACATCCAGTCCCGCACCTGCCAGATGACCAGAAGTAATGGCAGCGAGTACCGCCTGATTGTCAACCACTGCCCCACGTGCGGTGTTCACCAGATAAGAACCTTTGGGCATCGCTGCCAGTTCTGCCGCACCCACCATGTGGTGGGTTTCTGGTGTCAGCGGTGCGTGAATGCTCAAAATATTACTCTGTGGCAATAATTCCGCTAATGTGTGAACACGGGTGATTCCCAACGCTTTGTCGATGCCCGATTGGGTGTAGGGATCGTAAAAAACGACCTTCAGACCAAATGCTTTTGCCCGCAGTGCGGTGGCTGTGCCGATCCGACCTAAGCCAAGCATTCCAAATGTTTGCCCACGCAGGCGGTGCAGTGGGGCAGCGTTCAGGTAACTCCAACTGATGGCAGGATCACGATTAGCCACATTAAAATAGTTGACACCACGAGTCAGGGCGAGCATCAGGGCGATGGCACTATCTGCCACTTCTTCGGTGCCATAATCGGGGACGTTGGAAACTGGAATATTGTGAATTCGTGCCAGTGCATGGTCGACATTGTCGTACCCCACCCCACAGCGAACGATCAGTTTGCACTCGTTCAGGTGCTGCACCGTGCGTGCCGTCAGCGACAAACTGTGATAAAGCATGATCCCGTTGGCGGATTCAATTTTCCCAGCCAGTTGATCTTCACTGGTCGCATCAAAAGCTTCGACAGTGGCAAGATCGCCCAGAATTTCCTTTTCAGGTGCCAGATCGTCTTTAATAAAGTCTGTAATCACAACGCGAAATGGTGTGGCCATGGTGCTGCTCGGCTTGAAAAATTGTTGGAGGGAATCAGTCCAGTATGATGGAATTTTACCAAATCAGGTGAAAATTTCGAGCTGATTCACTTCAGGTTACCCACTGTTGCGACCTCTACCATCACAATGATGAGCAAAAACTCATTATTTCTGCCTCATCGCACCATTCTTGCAAATTTTTTTCAATGAACACAGAATTTCTGCGAATAATACAACAGAGGGTAGGTCAGCGACAGATTCCACCTCGTTGACCATGGAAACATCGATGGAACAGGAGTGACCCCATGACAACGCCATTTCCCAAAGATGTTATCGCCTCGTCTGACAATCCGATTTTAAATACCCACGAAGACCATGCCGAAAGTGGGGCATCGGAAGATCGTGAAAATGAAGCATTGGTTGCGATTGACCTGCGGGTATCCCACCTCGAGCAGGAAGTGGGGAAAATCCACGATACGTTGACACAGTTTGCGGAAATTGTTGTTTCGGATATCCGCGAACGGCGTGAAACCGAAATGGAACAACGGGCCCACGCACCGATATCCAGCGTTGCGGAACTGGTCGCTGCTGCCGCAACTCACACCGCCAACGATCGCCGACCATGGTTGTTGTTCGACTTCTTTCGCGAATTAGGCACCACTGTGCGGATGTACCTCGACCCACGGTATCGGATGCGGCGTGCCACCCAATTGATGGTTCCCCTGTTAATTGGTGGGATGGTGCTCAACTATTTACTGTGGAACATGTTTCTGCAATTCCCGCTACTGGGCTTTTTGCAGGACTTCTTCGAACGGATTTGTCTGATCCTGCTGGGGATTATTTTCTACAAAGTAATCAGTAGAGAACTTGTCCGATATCGGGAACATGTCCGCCTGTTTAACCATGCCCTGGCCACCAACCCGAACCGTAGTGGGGTGGTCCATGTCAGCAATGATGAGCCCCCATCCACTTTGGAAAGTACTGAATGAGTCTGTTGGCACTTGTTTGGCAATCGATTCCAGTACACTGAACTGGGTGCTGCAATGATTTGTAGCCACGGTTGGTTTCTTGTGAGCCGATGTTTTGTGCTTCGTTTCTGGAGTATTCAATGATCCGACTGGGCGTGAATGTCGACCATATTGCCACAATTCGTCAGGCCAGACGTGCGGCAGAACCTGATCCGGTGGTGGCGGCATCGCTGGCCATGCTGGGTGGGGCGAATGGTATTACGATTCATTTACGCGAAGATCGACGCCACATTCAGGATCGCGATTTGCTGGTGATGCGTCAGGTCATTCCCACTGGATTGAACCTGGAAATGGGCTGCACCGATGAAATGCTGGGTATTGCCGTGCAGCACCGCCCCGACCAGGTGACGCTGGTACCGGAAAAACGCCAGGAACTGACCACGGAAGGTGGGCTTGATGTCATTGGGCAGCGTGCAGCGGTTTTGGCTGGAACTAAACAATTAATGGACGCAGGCATCCCAGTGGCACTATTTATCAATCCAGATCCAGCACAAGTACTTGCCAGCAAAGAAGTTGGTGCGATTGCCGTTGAATTTCACACAGGCCAATATGCCGATGCTACCACCCCACAAGCCGAATGGGAAAAACTACACGCTGCTGCGGTGCTGGCCCACGAACTGGGCCTGCATGTCCACATGGGGCACGGCCTGAATTACTTAAACGTTCAGAAAATTGTTCGAATCCCATATGTGGAAGAATTGAATATCGGGCACAGCCTGATTGCCCGCGCTTCTCTGGTGGGCATGGTACAGGCTGTCAAAGATATGAAAGCCGCCATGATGGAACATTACCCCCATAAGATTTAGTGCCTTGCCAACGAACTTGTGTTCGTTCAACGGATCATTGAAAAGTAATTTTCCGCAATCCAAATCTGTTAATTTGACCGCCAGGACACCACGTCGCCAGGATGGCAATACAAGATTCTGCTGTTTGGTAACACGCATTACCACAGTGGGGTTGCAGTGCTGCAGGAAGGGAAGTGGTTGCTTCATGTTGGCGATGCCTACTTTATGGGCAGAATTGACCAACGATGATCATCCAGTGGAGATTATTCCCCGCGTGATTCTTCCTTCACAATGTTGAAGGAAGCAATTTTTCGATCCAGCGTGGAGCGTTCAATTCCAAGCAGTTCGGCTGCTTTCGATTTGTTCCATTCGGTAAAGCGAAGCATTTCCCGGATGTGGCGGCGTTCCATATCTTTCAGAGAGATCGGAGCAAAAATCATCGGCACTCCACCGGAACTGGTGGGTTCCAGGGTAGTCAGCCAGATATCACTGGAATCGAGCATTGGTTTATCATTCAACGCCACGGCACGCTCAATCACATTACGTAGTTCGCGAATATTACCCGGCCAGTTATAGTTCATCAGCTTATCAATCGCATCCTGGGTAAAGCCATTGATTCGTCGACCTGTTTCCCGCACAAACCGTTTCAGAAAGTGGTTTGCCAGCAGGGGAATATCTTCCAGCCTTTCTCGTAACGGTGGGACACGGATTTCAACCACCTGCAGGCGATAGAACAGGTCTTTGCGAAAATTCCCACTGCGAACTTCCTGCTCCAGCGAACGATTCGTTGCTGCAACCACGCGAACATTGACTTTGATGGGTGTGTTACCACCCACGCGTTCAAAAGGGTGGCCTTCCAGTACCCGCAAAAACTTTGCCTGGATGGATAGTGGCATCTCGCCAATTTCATCCAGAAAAATCGTTCCCATGTGGGCTGTTTCAAACTTACCCAGCATTTTGTCTGTGGCACCCGTAAAGGCGCCTTTTTCGTGCCCGAAGAGTTCGCTTTCCAGCAACGATTCGGTAATGGCCGCACAGTTCAAAGTAACATACGGCCCATCTTTACGTGGGCTGCTATAGTGGATTGCCCGTGCCACCAGTTCCTTGCCGCTGCCGCTTTCACCACGCACCAGCACCGTGGCGTGGGTCGTGGCAACTCGGCGAATCTGTTCTTCCACCACCTGGAGACTGTGGCTGCCGCCCACCAGTTCACTTTCTACTTTTAATGCAGCTTTCAGTGCAGTGTTCGTGGCACGCAGCAATTCCTGCTGTTTCAACTGCCCCCATACGGCAGCCATCACTTCCGCAACACCCACGGTCATCTGAAAATCGTACTCGCTGAAGGCATCCGCCTTACTGTTGTAAACGTGGATCAACCCAACGATGGTGTCTTCCACAGTCACCGGTGCACAGATGCCACTGCCAATCCGCATATCAGTGATGCTGTCGCGATTGCGGTAGCCGGGGTTTTCCAGAATATTGTTTGCCAGAATCGCTTCCTGTCGATCAATCGTTTCCGAACTGAACAACTGGGAAGTTTTGTAATACCCGGTGGTTTTGCTGTCGCGCGAAAGATGCTTGATCAACCGCGTTTCGCGTGGGGGTTTTACTTCCAGTATTGCGGCCTGCTGCACAGCATCAATGTTGTCCAGCAACACATTCAATACCGATTCGCTCAGTTGTTCAATTGTTTTGCTGGCACCCAGTTGCAGTGCCAGGCGATACAACGCCACTGGTGCATGTTTGGCATGTTCATCCCGAAATGCCTGGGTAATCTCTTCATCTGCTTCCGGATCGGCAAACTTTGATTTCTTTGCCTGACCAGTAACCTCTAACTTTTCCTCCAACTGTTTCGTCGACATGCTGATACCCGCAGGTGGCAGATCTGCTGGATCAACCACAAACAGGTATTCCACAATACCAAACTGAACTCGATCTTTGGCCTGCAGGAGATGATCGTTTTGGATCAGTTGATTGTTCACCCGCGTGCCGTTGGTGCTGCCCAGGTCTCGTACGTACCAGTTGCCTTCGTAGTAACTTAACTCGGCATGGTCGCGGCTGCACTGGTCGTCGGGCAGAATAATCCGATTCTTTACCGAACGGCCAACACCATACACCACCCCACGTCGCAGAGGGTATACTTCGCCATACTCGGTCTTGTTAATGCGAGCCACAAGATACGCCGTGGTTTCGCTGGCCATGAGCACCCCGCCAGTCTTCACTGCTAATCGATCGAATCTACCAGCACCTGAATTCACCTTTCTGTGAACAACTAATGTGCCACGTGCGGCCATGCACGTTTCATTTATGTTAACCAGAATTCTGAAATTGGCATAGTTAACCGAAACCGATTGCTGGTTTCCCACCCGGATGTCGTTGGCAACCACATGGTTGCAGGTCGATATTTGATTCTCCTGAAATAATTTTGTTAAAATCTTGAAAATTCAGGGAATGAATTCTCCCGTCATGCGTCTAATATATGTGAACATGGGTTTATTATGATACTATGTTCATTTTGTGGTGTAATCCATACCGTCTTTGTGCACCATTTGGTGTGCATTGGACGGTAGATGAGCAGTTTTCGCAATCTGGGCAAGCTCAGGCACTTGTGTTACCGCGAATAACCACTAAACTGATCTAGTTCAGGCAGGGTGCGTTACGCCCTGTCTGTCTTGGGAATACGTTCACTCCTTGGGAGAAAGGGCTAGCAGTAAATGAACCATGGCCTTTCGTTGGTTCGGTCGGGACAGCTTCTGTATACCGATGCGGTGGGTAAAGATGCATGTGGCGTTGGTGGTATTGCTTCGAAAGATGGGAAACCATCCCACGAAGTAATCGCCAAAGCCCTGACAGGTTTGCTTTCGCTGGAGCATCGTGGTGGTGTTTGTGGGGAGGTCGGTGATGGTGCTGGCATCAGTTGCCAGATCCCGCAGGCTTTTTTCCGCGAGGAGGCGAAACGTCTGCACCTGGACCAGGCCAAGTTTCTCAATGCTGTCGACCACCTGGCCGTGGGTGTGTTCTTCTTTATGGAGCAGGACTCCAACAAGATCGACCAGGCCCGCAGTCTGGTAAAAGAAACACTAAAAGGTGGGTCGGTTCATTTTCTTGGCTGGCGGATTATTCCCACCAATGATGATGCACTGTCGCCCACGGCACGTCAGACAAAGCCCCACATGATGCTGCAGGCAATCCTGCGGTGTGAGGCTGATCCCAGTGAAGTGGAGCGCTGGCTATATACTCAGCGCCTGATTCTGCGACAAAAACTGGTTGATCTGAAACTCAAAGTGTATGTGGTCAGTCTTTCGGCTCGATTGATTGGTTACAAAGGGCTGCTGACTTCCCAGCAATTCGTGGATTATTACCCCGATTTGCAGGCACCAAACTTTGAAACGTGTATTGCCACTTTCCATCGTCGGTATTCAACGAATACTTACCCGAACTGGTCCCTTGCCCAGCCATTTCGCTATTCGTGCCACAACGGTGAGATCAATACGATCCGCACCAACCGCAATGCGGTCCATGCCTATTCCCGTGGGTTGAATCCACCCATTCCAGGTGGGGATCTGTTGTCGCCGGAAATGAGCGACTCCGCCAGTCTGGATGAATGGGTAGAACACTTAACCCTTGCCCGCAACTGGTCTTTGCTGCGTGCGGTGCGGCTCAGCGTCCCACCAGTGTGGGATACGGAAGCGGAATTCTGGGGTCAGGATGCTGTCGATCTGTTCTCGTATTGCCGCCGTACTTATGGCAGCCTCTGTGCCTGGGATGGCCCCGCAGGGCTGGTGGCCACCGATGGTACCATGTTGATTGGTGCAGTCGACCGGATGGGTCTGCGCCCCATGCGTTGGTGTGCGGATCGTCGAGGCTGGTTATACATTTCCAGCGAATCGGGCGTCTTTGGTGTGGAAACTTCTACCATCGTTGCCAGTGGGCAGTTGCAGCCAGGCCAGATGATTGCTCTGGATACCTCCACCGGCGAACGCCTCGACCACCACCAGACCATGTCGCGAGTGGTTCAAGAAGTACGCGCGGAGCTGGGCTCTGTTGCAGATATCACCCAGGCCGAACTGGTCATTCCAGAAGGCTTCGATTTCGCAGCTCACATCGACGATCAGGTGGAAGCGATGCTGAATGCACGCAGTTGGTCACTGGATCATCTGTTGCAGGCAGCAGGATGGGATTTTGAACGTGCTGTCTATGTCAAGGACATGGCAAAGCTGAAAAAAGAACCTCTGGGTTCGATGGGCTTTGACCGCGTGCTGACCGTGTTTTCCAAACACCACCCCTCGCTGTTCAAATATCTGCAGCAAACTTTTGCTGAAGTGACCAACCCACCGATTGATCCTTACCGCGAAGGTGGTGCCATGTCGCTGACGACCTATCTGGGCCGCAGCCGTGGTTTCAATCCTCGCACCAGCGATGCAGATGGCAACAGCACACTGCCCGTACGACAAATGGAACTATCATCACCCGTCATTTCAGATGCGGTGCTGGAAGAAGTTCGCCGGAACGAACTGATGGGTTATATATCCATCGATGCTACCTTCCCGGTAGCAGGTGGTGCAGAAGCACTATTGGAAGCGCTGCACGGTATTCGCCGCGACGCGGAAAAAGCTGTACACGCGGGTTATGCGGTGCTGTGTATTTCCGACAAACAGGCATCCCAACGTGGCACGGTGCCAATTCCTTCGCTGCTGGCGTTAGGTGCAGTGCACACATATCTGTGCCAGCAAGGTCTGCGCGAACGCTGCTCGATTGTGGTACAGGCCGCCGATGTTCAGGAAGGCCATGATATTTGCTGTCTGGTGGGCTTCGGTGCCGATGTGGTGCACCCCTACCTGATGTTCCGCATTATTAAAGATGGTCTTAGCTTCCGCGATGCGGAAACCAAGCAGGAAATCAGCATTTCGGCCCACGAGTGCCTCGAAAATCTGTTTGCTGCTCTGGAAGATTCCATCAAGAAAATTATTGCCAAGATGGGCATTACCACCATTGAAGGTTACCGTGGAGCCCAGTTGTTTGAAGCAGTGGGCTTCGGTGAAGAACTGATGGCTTTCCTGGGCAACTTCCCATCTCGAATTGGTGGCATCGGTCTGAATGAACTGGTGGAAGATGCGATCTGGCGTATTGAACAGGCAGAAAAGATGCGGGTTCTTGGCCGGAACAAGGATTACATGGCCTTTAATGCCAAAGTACGGATGGCCCTGCGAGATGCGGTGCGTGAAGCCCACCCCGAGCCAGAAGTACAAGGTGGCGAGATGGTTTACAGTGCACCACCGGAAGTGCACGATCCGGAAGCAGATGCACGGGTGGCCGATAAGTATATTCGCTTTACCGATATGGTGAATACTCGCCCACCGACCGTCATTCGCGATCTGTTCTCGATTCAACAAACCGAACAGTCGTTACCGATGGATAAGGTAATGACTTCGCTGGACCTGATTGTCAACCACTTCCGTGGTGCCGCAATGAGCCATGGTGCCTTGACTGCGGCCTCCCACCAGACCCTGGCTGCGGCCTTCAACGAACTGGGTGGCTACAGCAACAGCGGTGAAGGTGGGGAAGCACGCTTCCGCAATGACGCACCCGAGCGTCCCTGGGGGCCATTCTGGGAACAGGTGATGGCAGAACGGGAAGCCCACCCATCGATCTATACGGTGGGCGGCGACTTGCGTAAGAGCCGTTTCCGCAGCAGAATCCGACAGGTAGCTTCGGGTCGGTTTGGTGTTGATGCAGAATATCTGGTGAATGCGGATGAAATCCAGATCAAGATGGCCCAGGGTGCCAAGCCCGGTGAAGGTGGCCAGTTGATGGGCAAGAAGGTTACTCGGGAGATTGCCGAAATTCGTTACGGCCGACCGGGTACTGACTTGATTTCACCCCCACCGCACCACGATATTTATTCGATTGAGGATCTTGCCCAACTGATTCACGATTTGAAAGCAGTAAAGCCAGGGGTGCCGGTTTCGGTAAAACTGGTGTCTGTGGAAAATATCGGCACGATCGCCGTGGGTGTTGCCAAAGCCGGTGCGGATATCATTGAAATTGATGGTATCGACGGTGGGACGGGTGCCGCAATGCTTTCCAGCAAAGAGCACTGCGGCCTGCCCAGCGAAATGGGACTTGCAGAAGCCCACCAGGCACTGGTGGTGAACGGAATCCGGCAGCAGGTTACTCTGCGGGTAGCTGGGGGTATCAAAAACGGCTACGACGTGATTAAATATGCCCTGTTCGGTGCGGAGCAATTCAGCTTTGGACAGGCGTTAATGGTATCTGTGGGCTGTATCGTCTGTAAATCGTGCCATATTCCCAACTGTCCCACTGGGATTACCGGCACGCAAGGCGAATACAAAGGCCACCCCGAACATACCAAGGCTTATCTGCATTCGGTGGCGGAAGAAACCCGCAAGCTGCTGGCAAAAATGGGATTTGCCCACATCCGTGATCTGGTGGGGCGTTCTGACCTGCTGATGAAGAACCCGAACCTGCCAGACCGCTCCCATCTGGTAGATGTTTCACGCTTCATTCGGCCAGACATGGCTCTGAAGGATCTGGAGAAAAACTTCCCAACGATTTCGTTGTTACCAGGAGTATGTGACACTCCACAGGCCAAAACTCTGAATGAGCGGGTCGTGGAAGCGGCACGTGATGCAATTGATACCGCAATGAATGCTGATCTGGTTTTCCGGATTCGCAATTCTGATCGCTCGGTGGGTGCCACTGCGGCAGGGTTAATCGCCCGCACGTATGGTAGAGAAGGGATCCCCAACCACCGCCGTGTGAAGATTCGTTTTGAAGGCGATGCAGGCCAAAGTCTGGGTGCGTGGTGTATTGCTGGCCTGGATATCGAACTGCGCGGTTTTGCCCAGGACGGTGTTGCGAAAGGGATATCCGGGGGCAGTGTTGTTGTGACACTTGACTATGCTGCCAGTGATTACGGTGGCGAAATCCAGAGTGTGGCTGGTAACAACGTGGGCTACGGTGCATCTGGCGGCACCATCTTCCTGGGTGGAAGAGCGGGCCACCGCCTGGGGATTCGGAATTCAGGTGCCACCATTGTTGCAGAAGCAGCCGGTAAGTATCTGTGCGAATACATGACAAAAGGCAGGGTGGTGATCCTGGGTGAAACAGAAAACGAAATCGGCTCCGGAATGACTGGTGGCGAGCTGATTATCTACGATCCCAAGGGTGACCTGCCTCTGAAACTGCACAACAAGAGTGTTGCCGTGGTGGATTGCAACTATGTCGATTACGAATGGTTGCACCCACTGATTGTGAACTATCAGGCACGCACTGGCAGCCGGGAAGCCGAAAAGATCCTGAAGCGTTGGATGGATATTCGCCGTGGGCGAAAACTCCGTAAAGTGTTACCACTGGCGGTCGCACGCAAGATGGAAGACTTTGTCTCGACAGGCACCAACGCCGGGTAAGTTACGGAACTCTCAATGCACTTTGAAGGAATGACCATGCGAAGTATTCTCTGCCCGCTGCTGGCCTTCCTGATTGTGGGTTGTGCACCTGAAGAAAACACATCGGTAGAAGTACCGAGGAACTCTGAACATCGATCTCCGGTTGAACAGCCTCTTCCCAAACCCACATTTCGAATTCATGATGAAGCGAATTACATTACCATCACGCCGCTTGCACAGGAAAAAATGGTAGCATTCGCCCAGGCAAGTTCTGATCAGAAATGGTGGCTTCGAGTGTCGATAAATTGGGGTGGTTGTACTGGATTTCGAACCGCACTAGATCTGGATACGGCAATCCCTTGTTCAGATGATGTGGTGAGCTATTCTGGGCAGATCGCCTGTGTATCCAAAGCTGATATGACGATCTGGATACAGGGAATGCTGATTGACTGGGAAAAAACTGCTTTCCGGATTACTTATCCTTATCAAACGGAAGAAACGAGAAAGAAATGCGAGAAATTATTAATCTCCACAAATGCTGAGCAATTGAAAAAACAAGCAGCAGAAAAGCAGTAAACAACTGACTTGACCGTTATCATAGCACGGGAGTCCCGCCCGCACGTGAAAGAACTCCATGACCGAGACGACCATTTTACGAGCACTTGGGCTTGCGAAGTTTCGAAGATAGCAGCCTGAGTAACGAATTTTTATACCGAGCATGGGTTGGTTTTTCAGGTGTCCTGTCACGGATTCTGTAATAGTTTCAGCGGCTCGCTGGAAAAATCATCGTCTTTTCATTTGGTTCCCACAGAAAAATTCGCAAAATAAAACTCGTTACGTGTGGGTCTATACCTGCATGCTTTCCCAAAAACGTGCAACAAGAGGAGCATCTTCATGAGCACATTATCGCGTCGAGATTGGTTATTTACCGCTGGTACTGCTGCCACGGGTTTAATGTTACCGAAAACCCTGTTGGTGGCACAAGAAGCATCTAAAGAGTTCACTCTGCCGAAATTACCATATGCCACCGATGCCCTGGTGCCTCACATTGATGCCAAAACGATGGAAATCCATCACGGCAAGCACCATGCTGGTTATGTGGCCAACCTGAACAAAGCTCTGGCTGGCACCGATTGGGTAGGCAAGCCGATTGAAGAAATCCTGGCCAACCTGGGCAAAGCACCCAAGGCAATTCAGGCCGCACTCCGCAACAACGGTGGGGGGCATTACAACCACACCTTGTTCTGGCAGGTAATGTCCGCGAAAGGTGGCAAACCTTCTGCAGAATTGGCCGCAGCCATCGAAAAGTCATTCAAAAGTTTTGATGCCATGCTCGCCGAGTTCAAAACTTCGGCAATGACCCGCTTCGGCAGTGGCTGGGCCTGGCTGGTGGCAGGAAAAGAAGGCAAATTGGGCATTTTAAGCTCCGCAAATCAGGATAATCCCCTGATGATCGGTGCGGGCGTGCCGATTCTGGGCATTGATGTTTGGGAACACGCTTACTACCTCAACTACCAGAACCGCCGTGCAGACTATGTTGATGCATTCTTCAAAGTGATCAACTGGGATTTCGTTTCCGCACGCTATCAGGCGGCGGTCAAAATGTAATTTGTTACCCGACCCGGGTGTAGCAACACGTTAAAGTTGATTTTTATGAAAAAGCTTTCATTAATTCTGGTGGGTGCACTGTGTTTGGGTTGTTTGCCCATGGTGCAAGCGCAACCACCAGAAACGAAACTGGCCTACCCTTTAATCAAAGGCTATGGCGAAGTGGTGCCACGTCCGAATGCAGCTTATCAGCCTCAAAAAGGTGAAAAGGCTGTCTTTGACATCACTTCAGGTGGGAAGCCAGAAGCCCTGAACAAAGGACTGGAACGTGCTGCACGCTTGGTAAATCTGTACGGTTCTGCCGGTTTGAAAGCAGGTGACTTCCAACTAGTGTTGGTGCTGCACGGTGATGCCACCGGTGCCACGATGACCGATGCCGGTTACGCAACCATGTTCCAGACAAAAAGTAATCCAAACACGGAATTAATTGGGTTGCTGCACCAGGCTGGGGTGAAAATCTATGTCTGTGGGCAAGCATTGAACTACAAGAAAATTGCCGACGATCAGGTTCGGAAAGATATTCCCATTGCCTTAAGTGCTTTGAATGTAGTAATTAAGGAACAATCCGCTGGCGCAGCCTACATCCCAGTTCCGTAATTAGTTGATATGTCATCTATTCGCAAGCGATTTTCCATTTTACGCCACGATTGGCCGATCCTGCACTGGGACTTCTTTCTGGAACGGGAAACCGATTTGCAGTCGTGGCGATTGCCCACAGAACCAAAAGCCCCCTATCACGTGGTAGCAGAAGCAAACTTTCCCCACCGGTTACTCTATCTCGATTACGAAGGCCCCGTATCCAACGACCGTGGTTCCGTAAGTATCTGGGATAAAGGTACTTACAGCGTTATTCTAATGGATAGCCGAACAGTGATAGTTGACCTCACTGGCACCCACGCCAGTGGGAGATGGACAATAGAAATGGCTGCCACCGACGATCAATGGAACTGCACATGGGAAGCACCTTAGGTATGGTTGCCAAACTGAGAAGTTGAATTCGGATCAACTTTTCGGAACCATGCTGGCGGAGGCAGGTTTTGCTGGAGTTGTTTCCAGTCGCAAGAAATACACCGCACCATATTGTACTACGCAGAAATGCCTGCCATCTTCCAGCCAGAAGCCAGATTCATATTCGTATGGTCCGACATCCCACTTTGTAATTACTTTCCTTGTTTGACAATCCCAGAAGGTCCAGCCATTGTCCGTGTGCCAGGAAGCAACGATACGACCATTAGGTGAAACTTTCATCCTTGTGCCGGCATCCGGAAACACCACTTCTGGGCCAACATCAAACCGGTCGAGCGACTGACGGTAAACAAGTCCAAAATCTTTATTGCTGCCACTGATCCATAATGCATTCTTTGAAAGATCCAGAAAAGCAGAATCAATCGCTTGTATTCCAGCCGATATGGGGACACTTCTGGCAATCGGACGGGCAAACTTCATGTCCCACAATTTCACTTCACTGCCACCTGCAGTTACCAGTGTTTTCGCATCAGCAGACCAGGTCAACTGCTTCACCTGATCGTGGGTACCAATGGTTTGTAATACGGGTGGTCGCTGGGTGATGTCCCATTTATGAATTTCACCATTGGTCATCGCTGTCCAGATTGCTTTGCCATCTGGTTGCCAGGTCCAGTCGACGTAGCCCCCGGCACGTTCGAATGTCAATTCGTCTTTACGTGGCAATAATCGCCCATCAACAACTGGCCACAGCTGAATTCCGCTCTGTGCCAGTTTCATTTTGCCATCATACCACTTTGAAAATGGCATCGAGGCGAGAAAATCGCCAGTTGGTGACCTTTTCGAATAGTGCCCATGATAATTCAGGCCTGCTACTTCACCAACATAACGGAATTCACCATCAATTAATTGATCGAGATGGTGCACTGTCTTATGTAGTTCTTCTAAGTTCCCAGATGTGGTGTAAATAAGATCGCCAATGATGCAAGGCAGTCGATACCGATCAAATCGTGGATCTGCTCCGGACGATAGCAGTTTCCCTTGCTGATCAAGAATGTCAATTCTTCTGTTGCTGTATTGCAACTGGATCATCCTCGTATTTTCCGCACCAATCGCTTGCACCCATAGTGGTATCTCACGCACTTTCTTGAAGCCATCTTTGATGGACCAGATTGAGTACGTGTTTCCAAAGCCACCACTACCAATGAGAATTTCGCTGTTATTCTGATCATACCACTGGACCAGGCAAACAATGTCCCGCCTACCCTTTAGCGGAATCATTTCACGATACTTCATGATTGGAGTCGGCTTGGAAATATCCCAGACTGCAATTCGGTGGTACTGCTCATCCACCTCGGGATGATAAACGCCTTCAGTTAAAGTACTTCCATCATCAGTAATTAGAAATGGAGTATAGGTTCTCGGAGAACTACCTCGCTGGGTGGGGATTGTGTGGAGTAATTTCGCAGGTTGCTGCTCAATATCCCAGACAAATATGTTCGCTTTGGCAGGGTCTTCGTAAAAAGCTCTTGCAACAATTCGTTTACCATTTCCTGATACGATCAGACCGGATACCCATGCAATTTCACTGGGAAAATTGATTTCCTGGATTTCTTTGATTGCTGGATCTGTTGACCAGATTACCAGTGATTTTCGATCCGGGTACTGGAATGGCGATACAACTCGTTTTGAATCTGGAAAAAATGCTACCGGACTTCTCATTGATTTGTTGAGCTGTTCTAAACGTGGTGTTTTTCCAGTTAAATCATAGATCCGAACCCATTTGTCTCCAAAGGCCACTTTTTTGCTGTCGTTGGAAAAGACACATTGAGAATCTGCCCAACTGTTATTTGTCACATAATGGGGGGTGAGTGTCGCCATATCCCAGATGCACCCACCGTCAGAGGATTTCATTGCCAGCCACTTCCCATCATTACTCAATTGAACGTGTCGCAAGTGGGGATCAAGTGATGATAATCTATTGCGGATGCCAAAGGCCCCTACCACTTCTTTGGGGATCCCTTCAAACTTTAATTCGTCAGAGATCTTATTTCCGTCAAGTTTATCGAAGGGCCCTGGTTCGCTTAGGTATTTCGAAATAACTGGCAGAATGGGTTCTGCTGGAGTAATTTTGGGTAGCAAGGGCACAACTGGTGGCTGCAGTTTGGTGCCGGAGGCACCACCAGGGAGAATTTCTACTTTACCTCCAGATGGGCCTTCAATTTCAGCAACCTTTTTACCATCTTCGTCGCGGATGATGACAATAACCGCTACGGTGCCAATAATCAGTAGCATTAGCCCAAGGAGCGATAATACTCCCGCTCGAAATAATTTTTTTCGATCACTGTTGGGGCGAGAATTTGGCTTAGTTTTGATTTTTGGCTCTGTGAGATGCACTGAAGGCATAATCTCGGTCGCACCAGAATCCGGATGATCCAGCTCACTCCAGGGATTGTCAGAAATCTCTTCTGCCAGTGGCACAGCCAGCAGACTGCCTTGTATCCTGCTCAACTCTTTTGCCACAATTGTGGCATTTTCAGGGCGTTCTGTGGGCGATTTTCGAAGTAGATGCATAATCAATTCAGAAAATGCTTTTGGTATTTCAGCATTGACTTGATTTGGAGCTGCGGGCTCATCCATCGCCAGACTGGTTAATAACGAAAGAGTATCACACTGCCGGAAAACGGCCGTTTCCCAACAGACAATTCATAGAGCATCACTCCCAGGCTGAACAGGTCGCAGCGATGATCCAGTGGTTTGGAACGTGCCTGTTCCGGTGCCATGTAAGCGGGAGTACCTATGATGGCGCCTGCCTGTGTCAGCCCGACATCTTCTTTCACGCTTCTGGCGAGCCCAAAATCCAGTATCCGCACGCGCGTGCGGCCGTCAGCAAGTTGTTCCAGCCAGATATTGCCAGGCTTGATATCGCGGTGCACCAATCCAGCGCGGTGGGCAGCGGCAAGCCCTTCTGCCACTTCTCGACCAATCTGAACTACTTCATACATCGGCAGTGGTTTCCGCATTTTGAAATAGGCATCCAGTGGATCGCCTTTGAGAAACGGCATGGCGATGTAGGGGACACCGTTTTCCAGTCCCACCTGGAAGATTGGGCAGATGTGGTCGTGTTCTACTGCCGCTGCCGCCTGTGCCTCCCTGATGAAGCGCAACCGTTGTGATTCTTTCGTTGCAATTTCCGGCTTCATCACCTTTAACGCGACTCTGCGTTTTAGGAGCAGGTCTTCTGCTTCCAGAACTAATCCCATGCCACCCTGGCCCAGCTTGCGATGCACCGCGTAATTTCCGAGCCTGCCAATTTCGCCTTCTGCCTGAGGAGGGGATAAAAACGCCAATTCATCATCCTGCTGCGGGTTTTGTGCAGGCGATTTTGCTTGTTCCAATTCGCTGGTTTTTGTGAAAAGCTGACTGTTGCTGACCTGCAACGGCTGGTCTTTGTCGTCGGACGTCATTCTGGGAATGCCCTCATTGCGTTGAGTCGATCATCCTGATGCATTTGGTATTCTATTCAGACCATTAAAAAATGTTCAGAAGCCAGAAACCGAGTGCCGGTTGCCGAACATCAATTAACTGCATGGTGGTGACAGTGGCACTTTGAACCGCGCTCCTGGATTTGCACCAATTCGAAGGTGTGCCGACGGAAATCCTCAAGCAGGTGATTGCGATTTTGCAAAAATTCACAAAAAAGTTTCTGTTGACGCAAGTATCTGCACCACAATGATTTATGGAAAATCATCTGGAAAAGTTTTCCGCTGATTTTGAACAAAATTGCATTTTTCATTTTTGGCGAGGATATATTATATACAAGTGGAATAATTTCCACGCTCATGGAGTGGGCAGTTTCGCTGCCTGCTGAACAATGAGATCTTTCGACATCATTGGAGGATCCCAAGCGACTTTTTGTGGGACAAGTTGCTAGAATTTCATTACCTCTCGCCTGCTGGGTTTTGTGAAAATGATGGCACCGGTTACTTCTCGCCCCACTGCAAACAGCGGTGTGGTGTTACAACAACTGCTTGATATTGTGGGTCGGGATGGCATTCTCAGCCAGCCGAGTGATCTGATGGCGTACGAATGCGATGGCTTCACGATCGAAAAAAATCAGCCGGAAATCGTGGTCTTCCCCACCACCACGGAACAGGTGGCAGCAATTGTGAAGGTATGCCAGAACCACGAAATCCCTTTTATGGCACGTGGGGCCGGCACCAGTCTCGCAGGTGGCTGCGTGCCCGTCGGTGGGGGTGTGTTGATTGCCCTGGCACGGATGAAAAAAATCCTGGAGATCAACTACGCCGATCGTTACGCCCACGTGCAGGCTGGTGTGGTGAATCGCTGGCTGAGCGACGCCTGCAAAGGTGCTGGTTTTCACTTTGCACCCGATCCCAGCAGTCAGGGTGCCTGCACCATCGGCGGGAATGTGGCAACCAATTCCGGCGGCCCACACACGTTGAAATATGGTGTCACAGTCAACCACGTGCTGGGTGTCGAACTGGTGCTGCCGGATGGACGCATCGTGGTGTGCGGCGGCCCCATTGAAGATACCCCAGGCTACGATCTTGCTGGCGTGATCGTGGGCAGTGAAGGCACTTTCGGCATCGTTACCAGTGCGTGGGTTCGCCTGACACGAAATCCCCAGGGCTATCGCACACTGCTGGGGGTATTTCAGACTGTTGATGATGCCACCAACGCCATCAGCGAAATTATTGGTGCGGGCATTGTGCCTGCCGCACTGGAACTGCTGGATCAATTAATCCTGGGTGCAGTCGAACAGGCGTTTCGTTTCGGTTTCCCACTGGATGCCGGTGCGGTGCTGATTATGGAAGTGGATGGCATCGAAGCAGGGCTGGATGCGGAAGCTTCTCGCATGGAAGAAATTGCCATGAAGAATGGTGCCCGCGAAGTACGTCGGGCGAATACCGAAGCAGAACGTCTGGCACTCTGGAAATGCCGGAAACAGGCCTTCGGTGCTGTAGGCAGGTTGGCACCGAGTTATTGCACGCAGGATGGTGTTGTACCACGCACGCGCTTGCCGGAAATGCTGCGGTTTATTGCTGCCGTCAGCCAGAAGCACCAGATTCGCATTGCCAACGTGTTTCACGCGGGCGATGGGAACCTGCACCCCATCATGCTGTTCGATGAACGCGATCAGGATCAGTTGCAACGGGTGCTGACTGCCAGCCACGAGATTCTGGATGAATGCATCCGCCTGGGTGGCAGTGTCACCGGAGAGCACGGAATTGGCGTGGAAAAACGGGATTTCATGCCGAAGTTATTTGCGGAACAAGACCTTGCCTTCATGGTTCGGTTGCGGAATGCGTTCAACCCCACGAATTTGTGCAGCCCACAGAAGATGCTGCCCACCGCCGGGGCCTGTTCAGAACCCGCTGCGGTGCTGCAGGAAAAACCGTCCCGCCGTGCTGCACTTTAAGTAATCACCACGATGTGATGATTTTTAAGGAGAATTGTGATGGATGCATATCTGGAAGTAATGTATCACAGGATGTGCATTGGTGCATTGAACACAAAAAGTGGCACACAGAATAGCCAGCAGAATAGATAGAATTTAGGTCTGTCTATTTGATAATTCGGCAAGTGGAGGCTAGATGGGCGCGATACGGTTGTCTTGGTGGCAGTTTTCTTCGATCCTGCTGCTGGTCACGGCGGTAGGCTGTGATAAGTCTCCTGGCCCGACTCGCCCCTTGGTCAGCTCGGGTGCGTCGGGCGTCGTCACGTCCGACCGGGTTCCTTGGGAGATGTACATCAGGGTGTGCGACGTCGGGATGGCCTACTCGAAGGCAACGGAGGCTCTGGGCCGGGCGCCGGTATCCCTTGCCGAGCTTCAGCCGTACTTGGTCAGCAAGGACGCCCTAACTACTCTCAGGGACGGCAAACCGTTCGAGATCCGCGCTGTCGAGGGCGTCAACGTCAGTGGCCCGCTAGATCGGCTACTCGTCTGGGAGGCAACTCCAGACAAGAATGGCGAGAGGTATGTGTTCCAGGAATCCCAAGGTGGCTACCGTGTGGGCGCACAGGAGTTCCAGGCACTACTGGACGGCAGCTGGATCCGTGAACGATGGCTACCGCGAAAACCCCTCTTTCCATCCAGCAAACCATAGCCACTGTTTGCCGAAATGCGGAAACTGGCCCTCAGCCAGTTTGAGAAGAAAGTCGCTTTCCTACTTGCGGTCATAGACAAATATGCTTCCGGAAAACGGGGAAAATTGCTCAGTCTCCCAAGGCAGATGTTTTTCGTTTTCGAGATGGGTTAATTGTGGATTTCTTCGAATTTTTTGACACTGCAGCCGCCATTGCTGCAACCCAACCAGATATTTCCGTGGGAATGCACCATTAACGGGTGTGTTCGTTTTTGCGATTTCAATGCATCCTGTTTGTAGTACAGATTGTGTAATATTCGTTCGTGCAAGTATCAACATCCGTCATTCCCCCATGCATGCGGCAAAGATTTTGTTATTGAAATTGTTTTCCATACCTTCTGCGGTTTTCTGGTTGTATTTAACTTTCATAGACCGCAGCGCCAGCAAGGGAATTTCTTGTCAAGAGAAGTCGCACCCATGCATATTGACCGCCAAGACGCCACAGCGCCAAGAAGATAGGCCTCAGGACTGTAACTGATAACCTGGGACCCATTAAAGAAGCATCGGTGATTGGCTAAATGTTTCTGTTTTGATTGCATTTTTCTCATGTGAGATTATTCTGAATTCAATCTTTATTCTAAAAGTGACTTGAGGCTGCACTATTCTGTATCAGGAACTTCTCCTAGTGCAACCACTTTCCCGATTGCTGCAGAAGCTGCTACCCAGCCGTTGACTTTACCCAGATTGTTCCCAATGAGTAACTCATGGTCTCGTACTTCTTTTACAAGATGCAGAAGAAAATTACCGCACCACGCAACAAGTATTACATCATCTGCTTGCACACCACTTTCATCAATGGGTGCTAAGGTAACCAACTGCCCACTTTCGATGCGACCTCGCATAGAACCACCCTGAGGTCGAATTTCTACTTGTCTACCCGCAAGCAATTCCTGCCGTGCATCGTTGACCCATCCCATGATTGCGTCCAGCGTTTGCATAAGTTTCAATTGGCTGATAAGACCAGCTTAGCTAAACTCACAATTCGTTTCTGTAGTGTTGTTTCATTTCCCATCATGCGGCTTGGGCGGAACTTTCATCTTCCCAGTCTTCGAAGCGAACAGCGACCTGTTTGCTGATGCCGCTTTCCTGCATCGTGATGCCGTAGAGTACATCGGCCTGGGCCATTGTTCGCTTCTTGTGGGTAATAATGATGAACTGTGACTGGTCGGTAAAGCTTTTCAGGGCACTTGCCAGCCGTTCGGTGTTCGCTTCATCCAGGGCAGCATCCACCTCGTCCAGCAGACAGAACGGGCTGGGCTTGCTTTGAAAGATTGCCAGCAACAACGCCACTGCAGTGAGTGTTTTTTCCCCACCGCTCATCAGAGAAATACTTCGCAATTCCTTTCCAGGCGGGCGGGCAATAATCTCAATGCCCGATTCCAGAATATCATTCGGATTTTCCAGCACAATGTCGGCCATTCCCCCACCGAACAGGCGACGGAACAGTTCCTGAAAGTGCTGTCGCACCGCGTGGAAGGTTTCGGCAAGCAGTTTTTCACTGTCATTGTTGATGCGGTCAATGATTTCCCGCAATGACTTCTCTGCAGTGGCTAAATCGTCGATCTGTGCCTTCAAATCGGTTGCACGCTGTTCCACTGCCAGCAGTTCTGTCAGTGCCTCCAGGCTGACGTTGCCCAGGGCCTTGATCTGCTTACGAAGTTTGTCCATTTCTTTGGTGGCTGCTGCCCCATCCCACGTGGGGGGCCATTCTTCACCCGCAGACAGCGGGCAGCGTTCATATTCCAGACGCAGATCCACCTGATAGTCGTCTTCCAGTCGCTGCACGAGTTGCTTCATGGTCGACTGGTTTTCCTGTACCACCATCTCCAAAGTGTGCATCTGGGCCAATTGTTCCTGGTGCAAATTCCGCAGGCTGTTCATCTTGGCTTCAATTTCGCCTAACTGCAACCGTGCATCTTCTTTCACATGGTGGGCCGCACCTGATTGTGCCTGCAAGGTTTCTTTTTGCAGCACCAATGCTGCCAGTTCTGCAGACGCACGCAGGGCGGTCAGTTCTGCGGTCAGTCTTCGTTCGCGCAAGGTTTCCTGGTGGCGGGCAATCCGATGCTCTTCCTGATTCCCACGTTCGCAATCCACCATCATTTTCTGGTATTGTGCCGAATAAGATTGGTGCTTCTGGCTTACTTCAGCCAGCACCACACGGGCGTTGGTCAGTTCTTCCCGTTGTGCAGCTCGGGTGCTATCCAGGTGCTGCAAGCGTTCTTCCAACGTTGTCAGTTCCGCACGTAGCTGTTCTGCTGCCTGCTGGGCGGCCAACAATTCCTCCTGATTCACCCGCCGATGTTCCTGAATGCGGTTCTCTTCATCAGCCAGCAACGCTAATTCCTGCTGAATCAGTTGCATATCCTCTTCGAGGTGCTGCCGTTGCTGGGCCTGTTTCTGGATTTCGCTGCTGAGATCGGCCACGGTGGAACGCAGCACACGAATTTCTTCTTCCAGACTGCGGATGGGGCTGTTCAGTTGCTCCAGTGCATGTTGAAAACGCGTATTTTCTACTTCCGCGTTCGCCAGTTGGTGCTGCAACTGCTCCATCTGGATTTTCAGTTCCCGCAGCTCACTTTTTCGTGAAATCAGGCCGTGCTGTACCTGCAGGGTGCCTAATGTCACGCTGCCATCAGCTTCCACAATTTCCCCCACGTGGGTGACATAGCGAAAGCCGTTTGCTATATAATCTCCCTGATATATAATCGCTGGTTCTATTGTCTCCACCAGGATCGTGGTGCCCAGTAATTGCTGGGGTAACTGCCCCACCTGGGGGGTATTGGTGCGAATATGTGCCGCCAGCGAAACCATTTCCGGTGGCACGTTCGGTGCATTGCTTTCCCGCAACGGAATCAACGTGATCCGGCCTGCGTTACTTGCGAGTAGTTTTCGTAATACGGGCAGGTCGTCTGCGGATTTCATGACAAAAGCCAGTGCATGTTCACGCAGAACCGCGTCCACCAGTCCTGCATATTCCGTGGGCACATGCAACTGGTCGGCCACCAGACCGTAGAGATACTGGTGCAGTTCGTTGTCGGGATCAGCTAATTGCTGCAGCACCGCCCGGACACCCACGCCCAGCCCTTCCTGCGATTCTTCCATGCTTTGCAGAAGATCTAAACGCCCACGCAGCCCACTGATTTCAACACGATATCGCTCAATCGATTCCAGCACACCCGCACGTTGCTGCAATAACTGTTCACGTTGCTCCAAGTGGGTTTGCAGCGTGGCTGCGGCCCGGTCTGCCTGAACTTTCAGGTTGAAGTCCTGCTGATTCAGCGTGGCAACAACTCGCCCCAGTGCTTCGTGTTCCGCAGTGCGGTTTCTCAATTCGGTTTGTTTCCGAAGCAGTTCGCGACTGAGTTTTTCCGCCTGCCCGGTAAGCGACTGGGCAGCACTTTGCAGACTGGCCACACGGCCCACTACATCGAATTGCTGTTCGCGTGCTTCCTGTAAGCGATTGGTGGACTGTTGGTGTTCCCCTTCCAGGCTTTTCAGGGAATCTTCCAATTGAGCCACAGTAGTGCGATGCTGCTGGGTTTCCTGTTCGGCACGTTGCAGATCGGCCTGGGCATCGGCTGCCTGCCGGTGCAGTTGCCGAACCAACTGATGCACTTCCTGCCAGCGGGCATTGTTGGAAAGCTGCTCGGTGGCAGTTTCCTCAGATTTTTGCAGTTCGCTGTGAAATTTTTCCTGATGCCCAGCTACCCATTGCTGGATTTTTGCCAATTCGCTGGCGAGGTGTTGTAATTGCTGTTCGGTTTGCTCAATCTGGTTCTGGAATAGCTGCCGCTGTGTTTCCCCACTCTGCAAAGTGGCTTGCAGGGTACCGGTTTCTTCCCGCACCTGCTTCAGTTGTTCGGAAGCATGCCGCAAATGCCCCACCGCGTGGTGATAGCCCAAAAGACTTTCTGTCAGGCGGAGTTCCTGCAGACGGGTGGAATATTCCTGAAACTTGCGTGCTTTTTCCGCATCCTGCCGCACCCGCTGAAGCTGTTTTTCCACTTCGGAGTAAATATCGCGAATCCGGCTCAGGTTATCGTGGGTCTGATCGAGCTTTTTCAGCGTTTCGATTTTCCGGGCTTTGAAGCGACTGATCCCTGCGGCCTCTTCCAGAATCGCCCGCCGATCGCGAGTGCTGGCCTGCAACAGTGCATCCACCCGGCCTTGTTCAATGATGCAGTAGGCGGCAGAACCAGCACCACTGCCCAGTAACAGTTCCCGAATATCGCGCAGGCGACTGGCTTCGTGGTTAATCAGGTATTCGCCAGTCCCATCGCGGTGGACGCGTCGAGTAATCGAAACTTCGGCAGCATCAGTATTGAGTATTTTTCGCTGATTATCGAATGTCAGCGTTACTTCTGCCATTGGCAGTGGTTTGCGGGTGGCAGACCCGTTGAATATGACGTCGGCCATTTCCCCACCACGGAGGTTTTTGGCACTTTGTTCGCCCAGAATCCAGCGGACGGCATCGACAATGTTACTTTTGCCGGAACCGTTTGGCCCCACAATGGCAGTCAGCCCGGCAGGAAAATCAAACCACGTGCGATCAGCAAAGCTTTTGAATCCGATAAGCTCCAGGCGTTTTAACATAGCCTCACTTCCCAGGTGGCATCTGATCAGCGTTGTGGAATATTACGACCGTCAGGCACTCCCCTTCTTATTGTTCTTGCCAGGATTCCGGCTTTTTCGGACTGCTGGTGGGTGAATCGTCCGTCAACAGATCCATTTCATTTCGCAGCCAGGGATCAAGTGCGGCTGCTTCTTCGAGTTTCTGAATCGGCACAAGCCGTGGGATCGCATCAAACACCACTGTTGTGGAAATCGCCTTGCGATTCTGCAATTTCACCAGCAACTCGACGGCTTCCTGATAGGTGATCCCCATCTGGGCGGCCTGTTGAATTACATCCGACACTTCCAGCGTGCTCTGTACGTGGGTGGGATCTGCACCATCGGTGGTATACCGCGAAATCGTCGCCACGGTATCGCCAGGTCGGCAGGTAATTGTCAGGTTTGGCCCCACTGTCGCTGAAAACGGTGGCAGAATCTTCGGTATCTCACCGTAAATCACAATTTCCGGGCGGGCATGCCGCTGAACATGAATCATGCTGGTACCTTCCACTGGCACATGGTGCAGATAGAATGCTCGTCCAATCGGGCGGGCATGCACCACGGGGTGCTGTGGGGCAATTTCAACCAACGCACGAAAGGCACCTTGCCGCACCGTGGGTTTGGGATTGCTCAACAGCTTTTCCAGCCGATCAATGCTGGCGGCATCGTCCAGTGCTGCCAGAGCAGACAAACCATATGCTTCCAGCACTGGGTGCTGTTCAATTCCTTCCATAATTTCATCCACACCAATCGATTCGCCCATATAGGCTAAAGCTTCTGCAGCATAGAACCTCACAAACGGATATTGGCTCTTCAACTCGGCTCGAAGAATCGGAATCGCTGTTTTCCCAATGGCTTCCAATGCGATTGCTGCTGATGCCGCCGTGGCAGGGTTGCTCAGGCGAGTGGTTAACATTTTCACATATTCCGGATCGCCTTCTGGCTGATCCAATGGCAGGTGGGCTACCACTCGCATGTAACGGGGATGGTTCAACCGGTAAGCAGGTGGCACCGCTACACCAACCACTTCTTTCTGACGGGCTTCTGCCAGTTTATCCGGCCCTTCGGTGCCTAAAAATCGTTTATTGATCCGCACGGCAATGGTTTCGGCCACCACGTAGCGTTGGGAATCGGTATTCAAGCTGAGAAACAGCGAGCGAGAGTGCAGTGCCTGCCCACCTTGCCAGACATAGGCATTTTTCCACGGTTCATCAGCGGTAATTTCACTGATACTTTCCTGCAGGTGGGGCTGCAAACGGCCCTGAGCGACCACACTTTCATGCCCACGCAGCACGCGATTGCCCACGCTCTGTGGGGAATACTCATTATTTTTTAAGAATTCCCGCACCGATGCAGTGGAACTGAACGTCTGCAGGGGGGTGCGTTGCAGAATTCCCCCACGCAGACTTTTGACTTTGCTGTTGGGTGGCAGTGTCACTTCGACGTCGATCAGATCGTTCTTGCGGGTACCCGGTTTGATGGTGCCCGAAACAAACACCACCGCGGTATCATCAGATTCCAGCAGTTCGGCAATGTTGGCCACCCGCTCTTTCTTCATCCGCTCTTCCAGTTCGGTGCGGAGATCTCCAGGTGGGGTGGGACTGCCGGTTCCCTGCAGATTGGTTACCAGACCAACGCCATGCACGTGAACAGGCTCCATCGCATCAAACATCGCCACATTACGAATCGTGCGGGAGGTGCCAGGCTCGGGTTCTGGCTCTTCAATTTGGGAACGTGTCGTTGTGGAGCGTTCGTTGTCGAATAAAAAGCAGCCACCTTGCAGTGGTAATACCAACAACAGCAACCAGAAGCGTTTCATCGTACTTTCCCCCAATAAACAGGCAGTAACCTTCCCCCGAAGGCAATCACCAAGCCCGTGGTAGCCAGACTACCAGAACGTTGGGGTAATACCATGCCCAGTTTTGCCGTCAAGAGAAATATGAAAAAGGGGAAAAGCCACTCCCCGCCTTGCCTGCTTTGACTGGATTGCCGGAACGTCGAAGTCATCTGACACAAGTTTGATTCGATTCTGGATTAAACCCGAATTCGTACGAAAATCGGTCTTTTCAACATCGATCAAGCGAAGCGCGGCTAACGCCGTCGACTCACCTGCCCAACCACGGTTGGGTTTCAGACGCTTGTGCCCACAACCGTCATTCCCGCGAAGGCGGGAATCCAGTGCTAAACGCTTGAATTGGCAATTCAACATGATGTCTTGTGAGCCGACGGCGTTAGCCGCGGTTGGTTGGAAAAATATCAGAAACACCGAATTTCAAAATGATTTAGGTTTAGTTAGAATAATGAAACAGTTTGGTTTAATCTTTGAAAACTTCCTGCAGAGTTGCCCTGCCGAAGTACATTCTGGAAGCAAATATTTAGCTGGATTCCCGCCTTCGCGGGAATGACGGTTGTTGTACAACCGGCTCAAGATTCAGTCGAAAGGAAAGCAGTTTTACTCCGCCGATTCGCGGGAATGACGGTTGCACAACCAGCTAAAGGCAAAACATGGAAAACAATCTGAACTTCCTAAAACCGTCATTCCCGCGCAGGCGGGAATCCAGGGCGGAAGACTTGAATTAACACCAGTATTCAGATCCCCACCTAACAGACGTCGACAACCTTACCGCCGTGACCAGTGCCATTGACGAGTTGCGTAACTACGAGGGTTGTTCACCCACGCAGGAAGAGGTTTGGCAGCGGTCCTACGAGATTAGCTGGCCGCGTTGGTACGCTGCCCGCATAGCTGTCTGCCATCTGTACCGAGCTTGGTGGTACAGTCAATTCCAAACTAATAATCAGTTTGTTCTGGAACAGGAGGCGGCACTTCGCTGCATGCTCGAAGCATCGGGGCAGCCGTCGGAAGCTAGAGAACTAATGTTTGCAGAGTTTGAGGAGGTCGCGAGAGAGAATGGATTGTTGGCCTAACAAGTCGCTCAACCCGACCGCTGAAGAAGTTGTTTATAATTGCAAGCTAACTCTCGACGGCGGGTTAGCTCTGGTGTTAAGCCGGCCTGCGGCCTACTTACCAAGTGGAGGCCGCTTGCAGTCGCACCACGGTCTACAACAGGAGTGGGCAGCAAATAACCTCCCCGGCTACGATCCCAAACTTGCTCCTACCGTCACGATAGAAACAGGCAAGGGATTCCCGCATACCACATTGAGCAACCTTCAAAATGCTCGCCGGGACGCAAGGGTAGCAGCAGGATTAGGGAAATGGAGTTCTACAATTGACGACGAGTTGGGGTTCATCGTAAGTGATTTTCGACAGGAGGGAAAACATGGACATGGCCTTTACCATGTCGGCTACGGCAATTTAGACCTAGATGATGCAATCTGGATTGCACCTGATTTGCACTCATTCTTGGTGAATGCCGAAGGTATTGATACTTTCTGACGGCTTCTGCATCACGATCTTCGCAGGCTGTGCCGGTTTGAATGGCTGAATGCGTGCCGGTTGAGGAGGCTTCCACGGCTTAAATACCGGCACGCCTGACGGCGGCTTTGGCTTTTTGCTCAAGCTCTTGTTGACCGCTGAATCTCTCGGCAACGGGTTCATCTTCGATAGCCCGATGACGGCGTTCTTGTCGTTGAGCCACAAGCCTTCGCATTGCTTTTGCTCTCGCTGTGCCAACCATTCGTGAAACGTCTTCATGCCAGTATCTACGCTTGGGCTGGCCCTTTCCCGTGCGTGCGTGAGCGGCTTCGCTTGAGCATAAAGAAAAAGAACCGGGCGAAGCCGATGCAGGGGCCGGGGCGACCACCTTTCGCACCAGCTTTTTCGCCTTCGATTGTTGGATTGATCTTTTTGTTACAGCCTTCGCCTTGACCGAAGCGACAGCATAGAATGGTGGTCGGTTGAACGTCCCCTCCCGCGGGCGGCTGGCAAATGAGCCCTTTTTCGTTATGTGGCAGTGGCTCGACGTGGAGTGACGATGGCTGAAACTGCCCGCGCGAAAGTGAATTACGGCATCGACGCCCCAGGGCTGGTCCGGGGGTTCTTTATTGCCGGTAGCGTCGCGTTGATCAAGGCAGACCGCTACTACGCCGATCATAGCATGTAATTTATTTCACTGGATATTAATATATACTCGTGCCAGTTCAAAATGAAAATTTTTCTCTGATTTTCAGCAGCAATCGTTCTGAACGATCGCCGTAAATTATTGTTGGTTATGGATTTACGGCGAAAAAACTCTTTTATGAATTTTTGCAAAATAATGTCACAGGTTGCTTCAGGTGGGAAAAAGTTCTCATTTGGCTCTCATCAATTGTCTGCCACTTCGGAAGGTTGTTACAAATTGGTTACAACCGGCGGTTTTTTGTGCGAAAATGAATCTTAAAGCGAAATAGGCGCACTTCCTCTGCGAATGTACAATAGGGAGTGGTAGCTTCGCACGGTGCGATTGAGGTTTGACGATGGCAACATTGCAAGACATGCAAAAAAACCAACAGCCGATGAAACAGATTCAGTTTGTGGAGCAGCAATTGGCCTTAGCCAAACGCCGCATCCGCACACTGGATATGATTTCGTTCGGACTGTATGGCATTATTGGAACACTGGTTGCCATCCTGGTGGTGCAGTTAGTTGATCGCTATTTTGCCACCCCTCCTTATTTCAAATGGGTCGCACTGGCGGGTTATCTCGGGTCGATCTCCTTTCTGGCCTACTGGTTGCTGTTTCGGCCCGCCCGCAGACATGTGAATCCTTATTATGCGGCGAAACAACTGGAAGCTGCGGTGCCTGATGCCAAGAACTCGGTGATCAGCTATGTGGACTTTTCAGATGATGACCGTGTCCCCGGTTCGATCAAGCAGGCAATCGGTGGCAAAGCAGCCAAAGATTTGAAAGGGGTTGAAGTTAATCGGCAGATTGAAAACCCTCGACTAACCTGGGTTCTCGTGATCGCCGGAATCGTGCTGGCGGCAAATGCAGTCGTGGCAATCCTGCCTCCCACCCGGACGCAGATTGAACTGAAACAACCGCGTGACGGGAATATTACGGTCTTTAATAACCAAGACGTTATATTTGAAGTGGAGTTGCGTGGCCGGGTACCTGCGGCAACGGATAAAGATGCCGCACGCGTGCGGATCTGGTACAACCCTGAAGACCCGGGGAATTATGAAGAACGCCCACTGAATCAGGACAAGGATAACCGTCGGTTATTTCAGCTAACAGTCCCAGCAAATCAGGTTCGCTCTGGTTTTCGCTACTCCATCCTGGCTGGAAACGACCGCACGCCCGACTATCAGGTAATTTCCAAGATTCTGCCGGAGTTCAAAAGTTTTGAAGCAAAATACAACTTCCCGAGTTACTTGAAGCGGGAAACAGAAATCATTAACGACCCCAACCTGCTGGCACCATGGGGGACTCAAGTAGTGCTGACTGCCCACACCAATCGTGAAGTGCAGTTTGGTAAATTGTTTATCGAGGGTAACCCACGGCCATTCCTGGGCAAACCAGTAGCGGATAATCCGAACGCCTTACAATTTGACCTGGTTATGGAACAGGAATCGACCTACCACATCGAATTCACCACCAAAGAAGGTGATCAGAACCAGAATCCCCCACGGTATCAAATGCAGGTGATTGATCCGAAGCCCGCATTTCGCACGTTTGATGTGCGTTACGAATACCCAGACTACCTGAACTGGAAGCCGGCAGTAGCAATGGATGTCGCCATGCCCACCCTGGAAGGAATTCGTGGGACCAAAATCACCCTGACAGCACGTTTTAACCGCCCCGCACGCACCGCCACGGTGCGATACGGCGAGCAATCGATTGTGGGTGTTCCTGTAACGGATGAGCCACTTTCGGTGCGTTTCGAACTGCCACCACTCGATCGAAGTGGGGAAATGGTTGTGGAATTCATTCCTGATACTGCTGAAAATCCACCAGAACCCAAAAAGTTGAAAGTACTGGTATTTGACGATCTGGCCCCACAGGTAGAGCTGACCGCACCTGTGCCCGATATGATTGAAATCCCACTGAACGGCAGTTTGCAGGTGAAAGGGTTGGCCAAAGATGATTATGGCATTGATCGACTGGCACTGCACATGAAGGTGGCAGGTGCAGAAATTATCGCCCTGAAGCCGAAAAAATATCGTGATGGGCAATCATTCTTTCGCGAAAAAGACAATAGTTGGCCACGTGAGCTGGAATATCAGGATGTTGTGCTTTTGTCAGAAATCCAACGTCCTGGGGATGCAGCATTCCGTTTGCAACCCGGCATGGTGATTGAGTATTGGCTGGAAGCCACCGATAATTGCAATGTCCCACCCGGTCCATACGTGGGCTATTCCAAAGCGAAACAGTTCAAAGTATTGGCTGCCGTGGTTCAACCACAAAAGAAGGCAGAAGTTGACCGACAGAATGCGGACGCTAGACAGCAACAGCGTAAGCACGAACAGAAACAGGATCAGGTTCAACAACAGGAAAAACGCGATCCCAATCAGCAGTTGCCAAAAGATGCCAAACCGGAAGATCAGCAGCCAGGGAACATGGGCGACCCGATGAACCCAATGAAGCAACCTGGCAATATGGGTGACCCGATGAACCCAATGCAGCAACCAGGTAACATGGGCGACCCGATGAATCCAATGCAGCAACCAGGTAACATGGGCGATCCCATGAACCCAATGCAGCAACCTGGCAATATGGGCGATCCGATGAACCCAATGCAGCAGCCAGGGAACATGGGCGACCCGATAGCTGATCCGAAACATGCAGAGAAAACCAAAGAAATTGAACAGAAACTGAATGAAACTGGTCAACAACCTGCAGATCCCGGCGAAGCTCGTCCCGCACCGAAACAGGGTGGTGAGGAAAATCAAGACCCGAAAGCAGAGTCACGTGCCGAACCAAAGAAATCACCTGATGAGCCGAAGCAAGGCGAAACCCGTGATGGAATGGTTGATCAGACTCCAGAAGATAAAGGTGATCAGAAACCTGCTGGTAAGCCCAATGAAGATCCTGCACAGGAAAAACGATCGGATGGCAGTCGACCAGGTGGGGACAGTGCCGATAAGCCATATCCGAAACCCAACGAAGCGAAAGACCCCACCCAACCGATGAATAACAATGGCGATAAGCAGGGTGAAGCCCGCAGTGGTGGACAGGGAATGAAGCCGGGTGCACCAGATCAGGCGGGAGAAGCACGTCCGGAACCACCCACCGAAACTGGTAAGAACAAGCCGGATCCGCTGGATGATCCCACCCAGCCTGAACAGCAGTTTGGCAAGGGCGATGAGAATAACCCAGGCGAAAACAAGCCCCAGGGACCACAAGATCCCAAAGAGGCGTTAGACCGCGAGATGGGTAAGTTGGATCGGGAGCTGAATTCAAAAAATCGAGAAGTAAGCGAGCAAGCACGTGAATCGATCGACCGCCTGATGCGGAATCCGAAAACTCGGGAACAGACCCGCGATAAGCTGGATGAAATGAAGAAAAATGCCCAGGACGAACTGACAAAGAAAAAAGCGGACGAATTGTCTCGTCAGGGCGAGAAGGCTGCACAGGATGCTGACCAGCAGCAGCCAAATAAAGAAAATGTGGATGAACTCGCCAAGAAAAATCGTTCTGATAACCCACTGGATCGTCAGGGGGCAGAAGAGAAAATGAAAGAGTGGATGAAGAACGAACAGACAAAGAAGGATTTGAAGGATCAGGTCGATGAGTTGAAAAAACGCGATCCGGAAGCAGCTGACCAACTGCAGAAAAAGATGTACCGTGCCGAGCAGGCAAATCGTCAGGAAGCCCAGGAGAAGCAAAACCTGGATGAACTATCCAAGAAGATGGGTGGGAATGATCCCATGGCCAAAGAGCAGGCCAAAAAGGATCTGCAGGAGATGATGAACGACCCGGCCAAACGCGACAAGGCGATTGAGCAGCTCAAAGAAATGGCCAAGAACGAAAAGGATCCCAACAAGAAACAGCAATTGCAGGATGCCGCCCAGCAGGCTGAAGAAATGGCTAAGAACGGCAACCAGAATCAGCCAGATCCGAAACAACTGGAAGACCTGGCCAAGAAGATGGGTGGGAATGATCCCATGGCAAAGGAACAGGCCAAAAAGGATCTGCAGGAGATGTTGAAAGACCCGGCCAAACGGGACCAAGCTATCGAAAAACTGAAGGAAATGGCCAAAAACGCTCCAGAAAATTCGGATATGAAAAAAGATCTTGAAAAGGCTCTGGATGAAGCCAAAGAAATGGCGAAAAACCCACCCAAGATGGATGGGAAAGATCTGGCAGATATGGTCAAAAAGATGAACGAAAATCTTGACCCGAAAGAGAAAGAAAAGCAACAGAAACAGTTCGAAGAGATGATGAAAGACGAAAACCTGCGCAAGAAAATGCAGGATATGGCCAAAGAAATGCAGAAAACCCCAGAAGGGAAAAAACAATTGGAGGATTTTCTGAAGAATATGGGTGGGACAGTGAACAACGAATTTACCCCACTGGTGGCCGATCCACGCAATCGCCTGAAATCTGCAGAGCTGTTACTGGATAAGTTCAAGAAGAATATTTCCGATGAGGAGTTTCGCAAAAGCTTGAACTGGACAGATGCAGAATGGCAGGAATGGATGAAAAATCAGGAAGCACTGATTTCAGCATTGAAGAAACAGGTGGCATCCAGTGATTGGAACGGCGATAAAACCCAGGCCAGTGTGCTGGATAAAGGTCCGCGTAAAGTAACCCTGGAACCGGGTGCGAACGGCGACCTGCTGCGTGGTGGGCGTTACGCACCTCCACCTGGATACGAAAATGCTTATCGCGATTTTACCAAGACACTTTCCGGCGTTAAGCCAACGACCCAGCCCAGGAAATAATTTGTGGCAGTGTGCTGGTGAGTGCCTAAACTAATTCATCACCAGAAACGAGTGCACTCCCATGGCGGCTAATCGCTATCTCACCTCATTTGATGCCCGCACCGCTTACCACCAGTTTACGGACATTCTGATCATCGGTGCCGGTATCGCTGGCACACGGGCTGCTCTGGAAATCCCGGATTCACTGCAGGTGATGGTGCTTTCGAAAGATTCGATCCGAGAAAGTAACAGTACCTATGCCCAGGGCGGGATTGCCGGGGTAATCTCTCCAGAAGATACTTTCGAAAAACATATTGAAGACACCCACATTGCGGGTGCGGGGTTATGTGACCCGGAGATTGTCGAAACTGTCATCCGCGAAGCACCGCAGCAGATTAATGACCTGATACGCTTTGGCGTCAATTTTGATCTGGAAAATGGTGAACTGGCACTGACTCGTGAAGGTGGGCATTCCCACAGACGGATCGTGCATGCGTTGGGCGATGCCACGGGCCATGAAGTGATGCGTGCACTGATCCATTGTGTCCGTGAACGGCCGAATCTTGTGATCGAAGGGAACGCTTTTCTGCTTGACCTGCTCACTCACGATGGCCAGTGTGTCGGGGCAATCATCCACAAAACAGGCATTGGTAACGTACTGGTGTGGGCAAAAGCAGTAATTTTAACTTCCGGTGGCTGTGGGATGGTGTACCGCGAAACCACCAATCCTCCCATTGCCACGGGTGATGGCATTGCCGCCGCTTATCGTGCGGGTGCGGAAGTGCGAGACATGGAGTTTATGCAGTTTCACCCCACGGTGCTGTACGTGGCAGGGTCTTCGCGTACTCTGATCAGCGAAGCGGTGCGGGGTGAAGGTGCCTACCTGCGGGATGTGAACGGCGAACGGTTCATGCTGAAAGAAGACGACCGTGCTGAATTAGCCCCACGGGATGTCGTATCGCAGGCAATTTTCCGGTGCATGGAAGCGACGCGCCATCCGAATGTCTACCTGGATTTATCCCACCTGCCCCATGAAAGAGTGATTGAACGTTTTCCAGGGATCCGGCGGGCCTGTGCCGAGTTTGGGCTGGATATTACCCGCGACTGGATTCCGGTGCGACCCGGTGCCCACTATATGGTGGGTGGGGTTTCGGTCGATCTGAACGCACGCACCACGATTCCCGGATTGTGGGCAGCGGGTGAAGTGTCCGCCAGCGGTTTGCATGGTGCCAACCGGCTGGCCTCCAACAGCCTGATCGAGGGATTGGTTTACGGCACGCGGGCTGCAACCGATGCCGTCCGAAGCTGTGAAAACTTTCCATTTCGATTGCCACTACCGCTTTCTCATCTTTTGTCTCGCCGCACCAAGGAACAATCGATCGACATCGACGACATGACGAACGCACTTCGCAGTATGATGGTGCGACACATGGGGATCGTGCGGGAACGAAAAAGGATGCAGGATGCCCACCGCGATGTGGAATTCTGGAGTAAATATGCTTTGGAACAGGAATTTCATGAGCAACGGGGTTGGGAACTGCAGAATCTGCTCACTGTCGCACAATTAATGATTCAAGGAGCGTTAGCTCGTGAAGAATCCCGGGGGACCCACTTTCGTGCAGACTTCCCGAAACGGAATGATGAGCAATGGATACGCCATATTGCGATGAAGCGTTCCGCGTGACAGTTATTATTGTCGATAAGCTTTGAAAACTCGAAAGGCAGCATCACTGGAAGTATGCTCCCATTTGGTGGCTTTGCCATCTTTATCCAGTTCTACAACTTTCCCCTGGCCCTGAATGCCCACCAGTGTGTTGCCGGTTCGTAATCGCTGTACCGATGTGGCGGTGCTGGTCACCGTTCCCGTCCACACCGATTTTCCAGTCGTCATATCGTATGCAACTACACGGTTCTGCAAGGTGACCAATACGCTATTATTTTTTAACACCTGCATGTCCGAGTAATAATTCACCCCACCACCCACATTGATTGTCTTGATCGATTTCCCCTGACGGTCGATCTGAATGACCTGCCCTTGCTGGGTTAGAATCAGATACTCCCCTTTGGGGGTGCGGGCACCCGCAACAATGTCGTATTCGTTGCGTATGAAGCTGAACAACTGTTTTCGGTTGGCATTTTCGCCTTTATCCCACTCAATAATCTGATTTCGGCCCACTGCCCATGTCACACCGTTGGGCAGCATCCCACAATTCACCGGATTGTTGATCGACAAAGTCCAGAGTTCTTTGCCACTGATTTCGCGTAAAAACACCCGACTTCGATTGTGCTCTGCAATCAGTATCTTCTTACCTGGCAATACTTTACAATCGGTGGGCCAGTTCAGGTTCGGTACTTTCCATTTTTCTTTGTTGTCGGAGCCATATGCCGCAATCTGCCCCAGTCCTCCACGCAGTGGGGTCTGCAGCACCAGGAGAAGGCCAAAGGAGGCATCATCGGAAAGCTTGGCCATATCCACTTTGGCTTCGTTACTTTCCCACCACTGCTTCCAGGCGGCCTGGGCGGCGGTGCGGTCTTTGGCATCTCCCGAAAACGAAACGGTGGGGCCTGTTTCTCCTGCCAATCGCCACAGTAAATCTTCGCCCAGATAGACTTCATCTGACTGAATACTGCCCATCTGCTCGATCAGGCTGGCAACTAATGATTTATCGCGGTTTTCTTCCACCAGAATGACCGTTACTTTGAAGCGGATGATGGGATCTGTTTCACTTTTCAGAAATGCCTTCATGCGGGCCCGCGAGGCCTGATCGGTGGTTTTTGTGAAGGCGAGCGCTGCTTCCAACCGCTTGATGGCATCTTTGCTCTGCAACCAGCTTTCCAGTGCGGCATTTGGCTTGCCGTTGGTCACTGCCGACAGCACAAAAGACTCGCGGATTTCATCTTTCACAGATTCTTCATCTGTTTGCAGAAAATAAGCCATCAGGCCAGGGATAATATCGTCTGATTTGTGGTTGCGCAGTAACCGAATACAGGCACGCGATACTTCACTGGTGGGAACCTGCTCAACCTTCGCGAGAGCATATTCTGCACGCCAGGCGATCTCTGCATCATTGTTTTTAGCTGCATTTTTCAACAGGTTAATTGCCGGAACTCCTGTAGCCACCAACTTTTGCGTCGCTTCTACCCGTTTGTCGAAGTCGTCGACCCCCAGTTGATTGATCAGTTGTTCAATTTGTTCTTTGGTATTCGCCGAAACGGACAAGGTTTTGAAAAAACCCAGCATTGAGGCGGGCTCGTCTTTCAGGTCCACCTTACCAATCAGCTTCAAATCAGCCGTTTTCTGATCGACTGGCTTCTCATTATTTGGATCTTCGGGATCGTCATCAAGTTGTACCGCAGGAACAGGCTGGGCAATTTGAATCTGCTGGCGGATAATGAGCTTCTGTGCCCACACTTCCGACAGAAAGAATGAACATAACACTATGGAAAGTAAGAAGTTACGTCGAAAACTCAGTTGCAGCATCTAGCATCCCCACTTGGGCAAAAAAATCATCCAACTGTCATCATATTAACGGGTCAACAGGAAAGAACGAATACCACTTCGCAGCAATAACCGAAAAACTACCTGATTACCCATTTTCTCACCAATTTCTCACCAATTCGCGATTGTAACAACCATTGTTACAAAAAACTCTCTGCCCATCCAATCTTTCGTGGTACCATCATCGTCATATTCGTGTGATGTTGTATTTCAGGACACCAGACGAACCTTTCCGGGTGTAAATGATGAAAAACTTGAATCAGATGAAAAGTAATCGAAAATGGTGGGTGGCAGCCGCACTGACAGCCGTGCTGGGTGGTGCCGCATTCTTTACCCAGCAGGCCATTACCGCACCTGGGGATCAACCAGCAGGCAAAACCCAACCGGTGGTAGCCCAGGGTGATCTTCAGCAGGCAGTTTCCCTGCCGATCTCCCAAGTCATTCTGTTTAATTCCGGTGTGGGCCATTTTACCCGCTCTGGTGAAGTCACGAACCACGCCCGGGTGGACCTCACTTTCCAAGAAGACGACATCAACGACTTGATTAAGTCGATGACACTGCGGGATTATTCCGAAACTGGACGGATTTCGGCAGTTACGTACGATTCCCGCGATCCGATCGACCGCACGCTGAAAAGTTTTGCAATCGATCTGAACGGGAATCCCACCTTTTCGTCGATTTTGAATCAGGCACGTGGGGAACCGGTCGAAGTTACTCTGCTGAATAACGCGAACCAGCCAGGCAATCTGGTGGGCAAAATTGTCGGTGTTGAAAAGCAGAAAGTGGCCAGCAAAGATGGCTCTGCAGAAGCGGAAGTACTGAACCTGTGGTGTGCGGAAGGGATGCGTTCGGTCAAACTGAACGAAGTACAGCGCCTCCGATTCTCCAATCCCGTGATAGAAAACGAAATGCGTCGGGCACTGGAAACATTAAGCCAGAGCCACGATTCGCAAAAGAAAGCAGTCAGCATTTACTTTGATGGTGAAGGCAAACGCAAAGTGGATGTGGGTTATGTGATCGAAAACCCGATCTGGAAAACTAGTTACCGCCTGGTGCTGAAGAAAGATGGCAGTCCTTTCCTGCAGGGTTGGGCTGTGGTAGAAAACCCCACCGATGAAGACTGGGAAGGGGTCAGCATGGCCCTGGTTTCCGGCAGGCCAATTTCGTTCCAGATGGATCTCTACAATCCGTTGTACATTACCAGACCTGTTGTGGAACCGGAACTGTTCGCCGGTCTGCGACCACCCACCTATGACCGGGCATTTGTACAAGATAAATCTGGTAATGGGGCGCCAAGAGAAGCGCTTGCTCAATTAAAGTCAGAGGCTGAATCACTAAGGCGAAATTTGAGCAGCATGGATGGGGCAGAAAGAAAACTAGTTGAACGCAATTTTGCCAAAGAAGTCGCTGAAAAACTGAATAATGACCTCGATCTGGGTCGCAATGTGCAATCGGTGGCCACTGCTGCCGCACTGGGCGATTACCACCAGTACATTATTGAGCACCCCGTATCGCTGGGTCGTCAGAAATCAGCATTACTGCCAATCGTCAACAAAGATGTAGGTGGGCAGCGTGTCAGCATTTACAACCAGAATGTTCAGGCAAAACACCCACTGCTAGGTTTGCGGTTCAAAAACAGTTCCGGCATGCCATTGATGCAGGGCCCCATTACCGTGTTTGAAGGTTCTGTCTATGCGGGCGATTCCGTATTCTGGATCTGCAAAAAGATGAAGAACGCCTTATCAGTTATGCGGTCGATCTGGGCATGGAAGTGTCTCCCAAGCGGGGCAACAACACTTCCAAAATCACTGAAGTAAAAGCAGTGAAGGGCATGATCTACACCAAAACGCTGTTCCGCGAAGAACTGGTGTACAACATCTCTAACCGCAACGATAAAGAACGCACGCTGCTGCTGGAACATGCAAATCGAAAAGACCAGGGCTTTACCTTTGTGGGTGAAAACAGCAAGCCACTTGAAGAAGCCAACGATGTGTTCCGCTTCCAGGTTTCTGTGCCAGCAAAGAAAGATCTCAGCTACACCATTGTGGAAGAGCGTTCGGCGGGTACATCGGTTCAACTGACCAATAATGCTGATGATACGATCCGTTACTTCATCAACTTGCGTGAAGCACCAGAAGCGTTGAAGCTGAAGCTGAAAGAAGCCCTGACCATCAAGTCCACGTGGGATACGGTGCGACAGGACATTCAGGTGGCAGAACGCCGGATTGAAACGATCACCCGAGATCAGGATCGCCTGCGGAAGAACCTGCGGGAAACGCCCCAGAGATCGAAGTTGTACAAGGATTACCTGAAGACACTGGAAGATCAGGAAGCAGAAATGAAGAAACTGCACGAAGATCTGAAAGCGATGCAGGCCAAAGAAGCTACTTCCCGCAAAGCACTGGATAGCTATCTGGCAAATCTGTCTGCTGAATAGTGACAACACAACGAACTTTAACAATAGGATTTTTCACAGGAAACTACAATGAAAAATAATCGAAAATGGTGGGTGGCAGCCGCACTGGCAGCAGTTCTGGGTGGTGCCGCATTCTTTACTCAGCAGGCAATTACCGCACCAGGGGATAAACCAGCTGGCAAAACTCAACCGGTGGTAGCCAGGGTGATCTTCAGCAGGCAGTCTCCCTGCCGATCTCTCAGGTCATTCTGTTTAATTCCGGTGTGGGCCATTTTACCCGCTCTGGTGAAGTTACCGACCATGCTCGCGTCGACCTGACCTTTCAGGAAGATGATATCAACGACCTGATCAAATCGATGACGCTGCGGGATTATTCTGAAACCGGACGTATATCCGCAGTTACATACGATTCCCGCGATCCGATCGACCGCACTTTAAGAAGTTTTGCAATCGATTTGAACAACAATCCCACCTTTTCCTCGATTCTGAATCAGGCACGTGGGGAACCGGTCGAAGTTACTCTGTTGAATAACGCGAACCAGCCAGGCAACCTGGTGGGCAAAATTGTCGGTGTTGAAAAGCAGAAAGTGGCCAGCAAAGATGGTGCCACCGAAGCGGAAGTGCTGAACTTGTGGTGTGCGGAAGGAATGCGTTCGGTCAAACTGAACGAAGTACAGCGTCTGCGGTTTTCGAATCCCGTGATTGAAAACGAAATGCGTCGGGCTCTGGAAACCTTAAGCCTCAGCCATGATGCCGAGAAAAAAGCAGTAAGCATTTACTTTGATGGTGAAGGCAAACGCAAAGTCGATGTGGGTTATGTGATCGAAAACCCGATCTGGAAAACCAGCTACCGCCTGGTGCTGAAGAAAGATGGCAGTCCTTTCCTGCAGGGTTGGGCTGTGGTAGAAAACCCCACCGACGAAGACTGGGAAGGAGTCAGCATGGCCCTGGTTTCCGGTCGGCCTATTTCGTTCCAGATGGATCTCTACAATCCGTTATACATTACCCGACCAGTTGTGGAACCGGAACTGTTCGCTGGTTTGCGACCACCCACCTATCAAGGTGGGTTTGGCAGAGAATCTGTGCAATTAGCGATGGAACCAAGTGCCGACAAGTTAGCGAAGACCAAAGATGCGAATTTTGATCGCCGTGCCTCTGCAGCACCCGCAGCAAAACCTGGCTTCGGAGGCGGTAAGGGAAATGCAATGGATGCCAAGAAACGCCAGGAGGCAGAGTGGGCAGGCCGACTTGCGGAACAGTTGAAGAGTGAACTCGATCTGGGTCGCAATGTGCAATCGGTGGCCACTGCTGCCGCACTGGGCGATTACCACCAGTACATTATTGAGCACCCCGTATCGCTGGGCCGGCAGAAGTCTGCCTTACTGCCAATCGTCAACAAAGATGTTGGTGGGCAGCGTGTCAGCATTTACAATCAGAGCGTTCAGGCAAAACACCCACTGTTAGGTCTTCGGTTCAAAAACAGTTCCGGCATGCCATTGATGCAGGGCCCCATTACCGTATTTGAAGGTTCTGTCTATGCGGGCGATTCCCGAATTCTGGACCTGCAGAAAGATGAAGAGCGTCTCATCAGTTATGCGGTTGATCTGGGCATGGAAGTGAGTCCCAAGCGGGGGAACAACACTTCCAAAATCACCGAAGTAAAAGCGGTGAAGGGTGTTATCTACACCAAGACCCTGTTCCGCGAAGAACTGGTGTATAACATCTCCAATCGCAACGATAAAGAACGCACTCTGTTGCTGGAACACGCGAATCGCAAAGATCAGGGTTTTACCTTTGTTGGTGAAAACAGCAAACCACTGGAAGAAGCCAATGATGTCTTCCGCTTCCAGGTTTCCGTGCCAGCGAAGAAAGATCTCAGCTACACCGTTGTGGAAGAGCGATCATCAGGAACTTCCATCCAACTGACGAACAATGCCGATGACACCATCCGCTATTTCATCAACTTGCGTGAAGCACCAGAGGCGTTGAAGATCAAATTGAAAGATGCAATGTCCATGAAGGCCACCTGGGACATGTTACGGCAGGATATTTCGGTTACCCAACGCCGTATCGATACGATCACCCGAGATCAGGATCGTCTGCGGAAGAACCTGCGAGAAACTCCCCAGGAATCGAAGTTGTACAAGGATTATCTGAAAACACTGGAAGATCAGGAAGCAGAAATGAAAAAACTGCATGAAGATCTGAAAGGTCTGCAGGCCAAAGAAGCAACTTCCCGCAAATCACTGGATAGCTACCTCGCAAACCTGACAGCAGAGTAATAGACAAGGACGTTTGGAAACAAAATAACACAGTAAGGACAATGAGATACCAAGTATGAAAAGTATAAAAAATAATCGAAAATGGTGGGTGGCAGCCGCACTGACAGCAGTGCTGGGTGGTGCCGCATTCTTTACTCAGCAGGCAATTACCGCACCTGGGGATCAACCAGCAGGCAAAACACAACCGGTGGTAGCCCAGGGTGATCTTCAGCAGGCAGTCTCGCTGCCGATCTCTCAGGTCATTCTGTTTAATTCCGGTGTGGGCCACTTTACCCGTTCTGGTGAAGTTACCGACCACGCCCGGGTTGACCTGACCTTTCAGGAAGACGACATCAACGACCTGATTAAGTCGATGACACTGCGGGATTATTCCGAAACCGGACGGATTTCTGCAGTTACTTACGATTCCCGCGATCCGATCGACCGCACGCTGAAAAGTTTTGCAATCGATTTGAATAACAATCCCACCTTTTCCTCGATTCTGAATCAGGCACGTGGGGAACCGGTCGAAGTTACTTTGTTGAATAACGCGAACCAGCCAGGCAACCTGGTGGGCAAAATCGTGGGTGTTGAAAAGCAGAAAGTGGCCAGCAAAGATGGTGCCACCGAAGCGGAAGTGCTGAACCTGTGGTGTGCGGAAGGAATGCGTTCGGTCAAACTGAACGAAGTGCAGCGTCTGCGGTTTTCCAACCCTGTGATTGAAAACGAAATGCGTCGGGCACTGGAAACATTAAGCCAGAGCCACGATTCACAAAAGAAAGCAGTGAGCATTTACTTTGACGGTGAAGGGAAACGCAAAGTCGATGTGGGTTATGTGATCGAAAACCCAATCTGGAAAACCAGTTACCGCCTGGTGCTAAAGAAAGATGGCAGTCCTTTCCTGCAGGGTTGGGCTGTGGTAGAAAACCCCACCGATGAAGACTGGGAAGGGGTCAGCATGGCCTTGGTTTCCGGCAGGCCAATTTCGTTCCAGATGGATCTCTACAATCCGTTGTATATCACCAGACCTGTTGTCGAACCGGAACTGTTCGCTGGTCTGCGTCCTCCCACTTACGATCGGGTGTTTGCCAGAGAAAATAACAACGGGCTTCCTCCGATCAACTCGCCCCAGCCAGCAATGGAAGAAATGGCGAAGAAATCTATGCAGGAGCAACAACTTCGTTTTAGGGGTGGTGCTGATCCCAAAGAACTGAAGCAGGCTGAAAAAATGTATGCTGCAGATCTTGCTGCCAACTTGCGGAAGGATCTGGATCTTGGGCGTAATGTGCAATCGGTAGCTACTGCCGCCGCTTTGGGCGATTACCACCAATACATTATTGAGCATCCCGTATCGCTGGGCCGTCAGAAATCAGCATTGCTGCCAATCGTCAACAAAGATGTTGGTGGGCAGCGTGTCAGTATTTACAACCAGAGCGTTCAAGCAAAACACCCACTGCTCGGACTGCGGTTCAAAAACAGTTCCGGCATGCCACTGATGCAAGGACCGATTACCGTGTTTGAAGGTTCTGTCTACGCGGGCGATTCCCGAATTCTGGATCTGCAGAAAGATGAAGAACGGCTCATCAGCTATGCAGTCGATCTGGGTATGGAAGTGAGTCCCAAGCGGGGCAACAATACCTCCAAAATAACGGAAGTAAAAGCTGTCAAGGGGGTCGTTTACACGAAGACATTGTTCCGTGAAGAACTCGTGTACAACATTTCTAACCGCAACGATAAAGAACGCACGCTGCTGCTGGAACATGCCAATCGCAAAGATCAGGGTTTCACCTTCGTAGGCGAAAACAGCAAGCCACTCGAAGAAGCCAACGATGTCTTCCGCTTCCAGGTTTCCGTGCCAGCGAAGAAAGATCTCAGCTACACCATCGTGGAAGAACGTTCGGCGGGTACTTCGGTCCAACTGACCAACAATGCCGATGATACGATCCGTTACTTCATCAACTTGCGTGAAGCACCAGAAGCGTTGAAACTGAAGTTGAAAGAAGCTCTGACGATCAAGTCCACGTGGGACATCGTGCGACAGGATATTCAGGTGGCAGAACGCCGGATTGAAACGATCACCCGAGATCAGGATCGCCTGCGGAAGAACCTGCGGGAAACGCCCCAGGAATCGAAGTTGTACAAGGATTACCTGAAGACACTGGAAGATCAGGAAGCAGAAATGAAGAAACTGCACGAAGATCTGAAAGCGATGCAGGCCAAAGAAGCTACTTCCCGCAAAGCACTGGATAGCTATCTGGCAAATCTGTCTGCTGAATAGTGACAACACAACGAACTTTAACAATAGGATTTTTTCACAGGAAACTACAATGAAAAATAATCGAAAATGGTGGGTGGCAGCCGCACTGGCAGCAGTTCTGGGTGGTGCCGCATTCTTTACTCAGCAGGCAATTACCGCACCAGGGGATAAACCAGCTGGCAAAACTCAACCGGTGGTAGCCCAGGGTGATCTTCAGCAGGCAGTCTCCCTGCCGATCTCTCAGGTCATTCTGTTTAATTCCGGTGTGGGCCATTTTACCCGCTCTGGTGAAGTTACCGACCATGCTCGCGTCGACCTGACCTTTCAGGAAGATGATATCAACGACCTGATCAAATCGATGACGCTGCGGGATTATTCTGAAACCGGACGTATATCCGCAGTTACATACGATTCCCGCGATCCGATCGACCGCACTTTAAGAAGTTTTGCAATCGATTTGAACAACAATCCCACCTTTTCCTCGATTCTGAATCAGGCACGTGGGGAACCGGTCGAAGTTACTCTGTTGAATAACGCGAACCAGCCAGGCAACCTGGTGGGCAAAATTGTCGGTGTTGAAAAGCAGAAAGTGGCCAGCAAAGATGGTGCCACCGAAGCGGAAGTGCTGAACTTGTGGTGTGCGGAAGGAATGCGTTCGGTCAAACTGAACGAAGTACAGCGTCTGCGGTTTTCGAATCCCGTGATTGAAAACGAAATGCGTCGGGCTCTGGAAACCTTAAGCCTCAGCCATGATGCCGAGAAAAAAGCAGT